>JAJFIL010000149.1 GCA_021774965.1 Alphaproteobacteria bacterium | reverse complement strand
GCCGGACGTCCCGGCATGGGGAAAACCTCGCTGGCCACCAACATCGCCTTTAACGTGGCGGCCCAGATCAAGCCTGATACTGGCGACGAGATTGAAAATTATAAAGTCGCATTCTATTCGCTGGAAATGTCATCAGAACAGCTCGCCACCCGGATCATTGCCGAGCAGGCTGAGATTGGCTCTTCCGCCATCCGCCGCGGCGCGATCAATGAGGACCAATATCGTCAGATGGTCCGCACCATTGATGAGCTGCAAGAGCTGCCGCTTTACATTGATGACACCGGCGGCTTGAGCGTTGCCGCCCTCACCGCCCGCGCGCGGCGGCAGCATCGCCGCACGGGGCTGGATCTGATCATCGTGGACTATATTCAGCTGCTGTCCGGTTCCGAGAACCGCCGCAATCAGGGCCGGGTTCAGGAAATCACTGAAATCACCACCATGCTCAAGGCCTTGGCCAAGGAGCTGAATGTTCCGATCATTGCCCTGTCCCAGCTTTCGCGGGCCGTAGAATCCCGCCCGGACAAGCGCCCGATGCTGTCTGACCTTCGCGAGTCAGGTTCCATCGAGCAGGACGCCGATGTAGTCATGTTCGTCTACCGGGAAGAATACTACAAACTCCTCGAAGGAGCGTCCGAAGAAGATCTGGCAGCCGTCCGCGGCCTTGCTGAAGTGATAGTCGCCAAACAGCGTCACGGCCCCACCGGCGACGTGCCCCTGCAGTTCCAGGCCGAGTTCACAAGGTTCGGTAATCTGGACGTCCAACACAATCCAACGGATGTGTATTAGGCAACACGCCCTTGCACCTCATATCTCCGGCAGTCATCCCGGGGCGATCACTTTGTGATCGAGCCCGGGATCTTGCTTCAGTATCCCGGACAATCGCTGACGCAATTTCCGGGATGACAATTCCATATTCATGCGGCCAGCAAGGTTAATTCCGCCCGCGCCTTGACCCAGCCACAATGGGCCGCTGTAACTGCATCTCTTCAAAGGATGTGAGTTGTTTCACGTGACACGTACGCCGGAACCTGCACGACTGACCGTTGACCTGAGCGCACTCAAGGCGAACTACGCTTCTCTTTGCGCCAAGGCTCGTGGCACGCGCGTTTCCGGCATTGTGAAATCGAACGCCTACGGCATGGGTGCGATCCCCGTTGCCAAGGCCCTGCAAGAAGCTGGATGCGATCTTCTGTTTGCTACCCGCGCCAATGAAGGTGCTGAGCTGCGCAAGGGCGGCATCAAGGGCGATATCTATATTCTGGATGGTTTAGCGGCCGATGGCCCGGAGCGATTTCATCTGTTCGGCCTGATCCCTGTGCTGAACTCCCTTGCTGAATTGGCCAAATGGCGCGAGGTCGCAAAGGCCCGGGGCGAGACCCTGCCCGCTGCCATTCATTTCGATACGGGCATGACGCGACTGGGACTGCCGGCTCATGAGGTTGATATCCTTGCAAGCGATCCTTCGCTGCTGGAGAACGTCAACGTCACGTTCTGGATGAGCCACCTTGCCTGCGGCGATGAGCGCGATAACCCTCACAATGCCAGACAGCTGGAACGGTTCCGCGCCGGGCTCGCGCGATTGCCGGAAGCCAAGGCAAGCCTTGCCAATTCGGCGGGCATCTATCTGGGCCCCGATTATCATTTTGATATTTGCCGTCCCGGTGTTGCCCTGCACGGACTGCGGCCCTCTCCTGAAATGGGCAACGGGCTTAAGCTGGTGCCCACGGCGGAGGCTCGGGTCCTTCAGACCTATGACATCGAGGCCGGTGAAAGTGTCGGCTACGGTGCGACCTGGACCGCAAAACGACCCTCCCGCATTGCCACCATCGCCCTGGGCTATGCAGATGGCTATCCCTGGACCCTGGGCAACAAAGGCTTTGTAGCCTTTGAAGGCCTGCGCGCATCTGTAGTTGGGCGGGTTTCCATGGACCTTTTGTCTGTGGATGTGACTGACTTACCGGGTGAAATCAGTCAGGTTGGCACCTGGGCACAGACCCTGGGGCCTCACGTGACCCCACAGGAGCTGGCCAAGGCTGCAGGAACTTTGCCTTATGAGTTGCTGACCAGCCTCGGCAAACGCTACACAAGGCGTTACGTTTAGTTCGTGCCGAATCGGCAATTGCAACAATCTTGGGGCCCCAATGTCGCTTACCACTACGCTGGCCAAACCACTCAACGTTATTGGCCGATCAACCATGGGATTTTTCCGGCAAGTTGGCCATTTCGCCCGCTTCGCCTGGACTGCTATCTCCAGCACGCTCACGCCGCCCTACTACCCTCGTCTTCTGCTGGAGCAGATGATCCGCATTGGCTATTTCTCCTTGCCTGTGGTGGGCCTGACGGCGGTCTTTACCGGTGCGGCTCTGGCCTTGCAGATCTATATCGGCGGGGCGCGTTTTAACGCTGAAAGCATTGTGCCCAACATTGTGGTGCTAGGCATCACGCGGGAGCTGGGGCCGGTGATCGCCTCGCTTATGGTGGCGGGGCGGGTTTCCGCTGCCATCGCTGCTGAGATCGGGACCATGCGCGTGACGGAGCAAATCGATGCGCTCGTGACCCTCTCCACAAACCCGTTCAAGTATCTGGTGGCCCCACGCATTATCGCTGGCATTCTGGCGCTGCCCATACTGGTTCTGGTGGCTGACATCATCGGTGTGATGGGAGGCTTTCTGGTCTCCACCCAAGGCCTGGGCTTTAACCCCTCGGTCTACATTCAAAACACCGCAGATTTTTTGGAAGCCAGCGACGTGATCTCAGGCCTTTATAAGGCTGGCGTCTTTGGCTTCATCATTGCGCTCATGGGCTGCTATCAGGGCTTTAACTCCCAAGGCGGCGCTCAAGGCGTGGGCCGAGCAACGACCAACGCCGTGGTGACCGCCTCCATCGCCATTCTGGCTGCAAACTATCTCATGACATCCCTTATTTTCAACGAAGGGGCGGCCCCGTTCTAAACCCATGACTGATACAGAAACAGAAACAAAAGAAGCAAAGATCGAGCTCAAAGGCGTCTGCAAAGCGTTTGGCACCAAGCAAGTGCTGAACGGGCTGGACCTTGTCGTTGAACCCGGTAAATCGCTGGTGGTCATCGGCGGCTCTGGCACGGGCAAATCTGTGATGCTGAAATCCATACTGGGATTGCTCAAGCCTGACAGCGGCTCCATCACGGTCGACGGTGCTGAAACCATCGGCATGCCCGCCCGTGATCGCGAGACCATCATGCACAAGTTCGGCATGCTGTTTCAGGGGGCCGCGCTCTTTGACAGCCTGACCGTCTGGGAGAACGTCTCCTTCGCGCTGACGCAAGGCAAGAAGATGCGGCGCACCGAAGCGCGCGAGCTGGCCATTGAGAACCTGCGCAAAGTGGGGCTCTCCCCCGAAGTGGGCGATTTGAAACCTGCCGAGCTTTCCGGCGGCATGCAAAAGCGCGTGGGCCTTGCCCGCGCCATTGCCTCGCACCCGGAGGTTATCTTTTTTGACGAGCCCACCACCGGGCTCGACCCCATTATGGCCGACGTGATCAATGATCTGATTGTGGAGCGGGTTAAGGACCTTGGCGCCACCGCCCTTTCCATCACCCACGACATGGCGTCAGCGCGCAAGATCGCCGATGACATCGCCATGATCTACAAGGGCCGCATCATCTGGCGCGGACCTGCGTCTGAGATTGATGACAGCGGCAACGCCATGGTGGATCAGTTCGTCGCCGGACGCGCCGAAGGCCCCATTCAGATGGAAGTTCTGAAGGACTAATGAAGTTGATTTTTAGTTTTAAGAATGAGGACTGACCTGTGAGCTTTTTGACCAAGGAATACATTGGCCGGCTGCCCAAGAACAAATATGAGGCCGCGGTGCAGGTTTGTGAGAAGTATTTCAAGTTCGGATATTTCAAACGGAGCAATGTCACGAATATTGTATTGGGCTATTTACAGGGAATGTTGGCTGACGATGATGTCAATTTGAAGAAAGAAAAACACTGGGCTACGGCATTGTTTTCCGATGCTACGACCGAGAGCCATCAATTGATCGAACAGGCGTACGGATACTCACTTGCAAAACTGCATCATCCTCAATCGGAATCCTTAGGCTAACCATGGCTCGCGCTGCTGCTGAATATATCTGTCAATCCTGCGGTGCCATCTCGTCGAAGTGGCAGGGCCGCTGCGATGGCTGTGGGGAATGGAACACGCTTCAGGAAGAGGCCGCATCAGCCGCCGGAGAGAGTTCCCACAAAGCCTCCTTATCAGCCTCCAAATCCAAGGGCACCAAGCTGGCCCTCGTGCCTCTAAAAGGCGATACGGCAGAACCGCCTCGCTCGATCTCCAAGATTGCCGAATTTGACCGGGTGACCGGCGGCGGGCTTGTGCCGGGCTCGGCCATCCTTGTGGGCGGTGATCCGGGTATCGGCAAATCCACTTTGTTGCTGCAAGTGGCAGCTCAGCTCTCTCGCGGCGGTGAAGTCATCTATGTCTCCGGTGAGGAAGCCATCGCCCAGGTCCGCCTTCGGGCCGGCCGCCTGGGCCTTGATGAGGCCCCCGTAAGATTGGCCGCCGCCACTAACCTGCGCGACATCCTCGCCACCCTTGAAGCTTCCTCGCCAACGCTGGTGGTGATCGATTCGATCCAGACCATGTGGTCGGACGTTCTGGAGAGCGCGCCGGGGACGGTCTCTCAAGTTCGGGCCTGTTCCCAGGAACTGGTACGCTATGCCAAACGCTCCGGCGCAACGGTTCTGCTGGTGGGACACGTGACCAAGGACGGTCAGATCGCTGGCCCCCGTGTGGTGGAACACATGGTCGACACAGTGCTCTACTTTGAAGGCGAGCGCGGCCATCAATTCCGCATCTTGCGCGCTGTGAAGAACCGCTTCGGACCCACTGATGAAATTGGGGTTTTCGAGATGACGGGGGAAGGCCTCACCGAGGTCGCCAACCCCTCTGCTCTCTTTTTGTCCTCCCGCGATGAAGGGGCCTCGGGCTCTTGCGTGTTCGCTGGCGTTGAAGGCACCCGGCCTGTTTTGGTGGAACTTCAGGCGCTTGTTGCGCCCTCCCCGCTTGGCAATCCCAGACGCGCCGTTGTGGGCTGCGATTCTGGTCGCCTTGCCATGATTCTGGCCGTGCTTGAGACCCGTGCCGGGCTCTCTCTGGCGGGCAATGACATCTATCTCAACGTGGCAGGCGGGCTGCGGGTGAATGAGCCCGCCGCAGATCTGGCAGTGGCTGCCGCCTTGATCTCTTCCCACCTGGGGGTGCCGGTGCCGCCTCAGGCAGTCTTGTTTGGCGAGGTCTCCTTGTCTGGCACCGTTCGGCGGGTGGCCCAAGGCGACGCGCGCCTGAAAGAGGCCGGAAAACTGGGCTTTCGCGCGGCCATTATTCCGGCCGCCGATAAAGGCGAAAAATCGTCCAAAGATAAAGCCACATTAACCACTTATGAAGTGGCTGACCTGCAATCTCTTGCAGAGCTTTTGAAAGACGGAAGTTTGGGCGATTAATCGCCCTCCCGAGCCCTCCGCCTCAATCGCAAAGAGAGATAGCCCCATGACCGGTATTGATATTGGCATTTTGGCCATTTTGCTGATTTCCGCCCTGTTCGCCTTTGCCCGGGGCTTCACGCGCGAGACCATTGCTGTCTTTGCCTGGGTGGCGACCGGCTTTGCCACCTTCATCCTCTTTCCCGTCGTGCGACCCTTTGCCCATACCTCAATCAATACCGACTGGATGGCCGATGTGGTGGCCCTGTTTGTGGTGTTCTCCGGCTTCTTGATGGTGACTACCTATGTCAGCTCTCGCGTGGCGCAACGCCTGGCGAGCGCCAACCCCGGCATGGTGGATCGCAGCCTGGGTTTTGCCTTTGGTCTGGGCCGCGGCCTTCTGGTGGTTGCCGGAGCCTTTTGGCTGATGGGCTATGCCAATCTCGATCAGGAACCGCCGGAATACGTTGTTGAAGCCAATTTCTTCCCTATCGTTGACGCCACCGCCCGCTCTCTGACGATATTTGTGCCACAGACCGTCCTGGCCAGCGCCTCAGGGGTTGCCCTTGAAGGCGATCCGACCTATGAAGCGCCGACAGGTGCGGCAGAGGAAAACGGCTATGCGGATTCTGAACGCCGGGCCCTGGATCAGTTGATCGAAAGTACAAGTAGCGACTAAGTGGCGGCAACTTGTTGATGGCAAATATTCCCGGCTCCAGCACCGGCGAGAACGCAACGCGCGCTCTCACCACAAATCCATTTGATGACGATAAACTGCATGAAGAATGCGGTGTCTTCGGCATATTCGGTAGCGTTGACGCCGCTGCGATGACGGCCCTTGGCCTGCATGCGCTTCAGCACCGCGGCCAGGAAGCCGCAGGTATCGTCTCGTTTGATGGCAAGAATTTCAATGCCGATCGGCGCCTGGGTCTGGTGGGCGACAAGTTCACTCGCCCCGATGTGATTGAACGGCTCAAAGGCGAATCGGCCATTGGCCATGTGCGCTATTCCACCCATGGCGAGCCTGTGATTCGCAACACCCAGCCCTTGTTTGCTGATCTTGCCGGGGGCGGCATTGCGGTTGCCCACAATGGTAACCTCACCAACGCAGGCGCCGTGAACAAGCAGCTCGTTGCAGATGGTGCGATCTTCCAAACCACATCAGATACCGAGAACGTGGTTCACCTGATCGCCCGCAGTCGCCAGAAACACATGCTACGCCGGATCAGTGATGCCTTGAGCCAGGTGGAAGGAGCTTATTCCTTTGTCATGCTCACCAACAAAAAATTAATAGGCGTTCGGGATCCCCATGGGGTGCGTCCCTTGGTGCTGGGCCAATTGGACGGTGCCTGGATGTTGGCGTCTGAGACCTGCGCTCTCGATATTATCGGCGCAGAATATGTGCGCGATGTGGACCCTGGCGAGATGGTAGTCATCACCAAGGACGGGGTGGAAAGCCATCATCCGTTCGTCAAGAAACCCAACCGCTTTTGCATTTTCGAATATGTCTACTTCGCCCGCCCTGACAGCCTGGTCGAAGGCCGTTCGGTCTATAACGTCCGCCGCCGCATTGGCGCGGAACTGGCGCGGGAAAAGCCCATCGAGGTCGACATGGTCGTGCCGGTGCCTGACTCAGGCGTGCCGGGCGCTATTGGCTATGCCGAAGAATCTGGTGTTCCATTTCAATTGGGCATCATCCGCAACCACTATGTGGGGCGGACCTTTATTGAGCCCACCGACCAAATTCGTCACTTGGGCGTCAAGCTGAAGCACAACGCTAATCGCACCCTGATCGAAGGCAAACGCATTGTGCTGATTGACGATTCAATCGTCCGCGGCACAACGTCCGTTAAGATCGTCGAGATGATGCGCGAAGCAGGCGCTAAAGAAGTTCACATGCGCATCGCCAGTCCGCCAACTACGGATCCTTGCTTTTATGGGGTAAACACACCGCAGAAAGAAAAGCTGCTGGCCGCCGCCATGTCCCTTGAGGAGATGGAAAAACACATCAATGTGGACAGCCTGGCCTATCTCTCCATTGATGGGCTCTATCGCGCCGTGGGTGAAGCCCAGCGCAACAACGAAGCCCCGCAGTTCTGCGATGCCTGCTTTACAGGGGATTATGCCATTCCCCTGATCGATCAGGACGGTGGAGCTGATAGCCGTCAGCTATCTCTGTTGACTGAAGCCGGTTAAACCTCAGCTTACGGATTAAAAAATGAGCGAGAAAACTCTTGAAGGGCGTGTAGCTCTGGTAACTGGTGCCTCCCGCGGTATTGGGTGGGCGGTTGCTGTGGAGCTGGCCAAACAAGGCGCTCACGTGATTGCCCTGGCCCGAACCCAAGGGGCGCTCGAAGAGCTGGATGATGAGATCAAATCCGTCGGCGGTAGTGCCACATTGTTGCCGTTGGACCTGCGCGATGGGGAAGCCTATGCCCGCCTTACTGAAGCCATCGAAGGCCGTTGGGGCAAACTGGATATTCTGGTTGCCAACGCAGGCGCGCTCGGCACTTTGAGCCCGCTGGGCCACATTGAGCCCAAGACCTGGTCCGAAGTGATGGACGTGAACGTCAATGCCAGCTGGATGTTGATCCGGGCGTTGGATCCTTTGTTGCAAAAATCCGATGCGGGTCGAGCGATCTTTGTGACGTCAGGCGCTGCAGATACGTTCCGCGCCTTCTGGGGAGCTTACTCAGTTTCCAAAGCAGCACTGAATGCGCTTGGCCTTGTCTATGCCGCCGAGAACGAGAACACCAATTTGTGCGTAAACCTGATCAACCCCGGCCCCATGCGCACTGCCATGCGCGCACGTGCCTTTCCCGGCGAAGATCCAGATACCCTGCCCCGCCCGGCAGAGATCGCACCCTTGTTCCTGGAGCTCAGCGACCCTGCCTGCAAACGCCACGGCGAAGTGATCCACTTTCAAAGGTAGGGTGGCAGCCTTCGACCTTGTCAGTTTGATAGGGCCCCACCGGGTACATCCTCTTTATAGTCCTCAAAATCGATGTCTTCGATTTTGCTGATGCGAAGCCTCAACCCCAGACCAAACATCATGACCAGCTGAATATAAAGGCTGGTGAGGAGAGGGTCGTATCTCTCCCAGGCATATTGATCCACAACATCGGTCAAGATGAGAAAAACACTCATCAGGATGCTCACAAAAACCCCAGCCTTTACGACTGTCTCTATAGTTCTGAGCTGACTGCTATAGGCTTGATGACGATTGAGCGTGGCACCTGAAATATGCACAAAAATCATTGCAGCAATAAACAAGTTCACACCTGTCGTTATGCCAACGGAGATATAAACTTCATCCCCCCAGGGCATGTCAAAGCCCTTGCTGTAGAAATAGAATGTCAACCAGACAAAGTATAGAATAACGGCGAGGAGCACATAGATCGGCGATACGAAATCGGACAGGCGGCGAGGACTCAAGTTTGCTTTGCGTGTGGAGCTAGCGTTCATCTCTTTCATGCGCTTGTTGTATCTGGACGTGGATAGTTCCACCAGCATGTGAGGAACCGCCTGCAGCATGGCGAACATTACAATCAGAATCTCGTCCCCACCTAGGGGGTCAAGCGTGTACCCTGACCGAATTGCCGCAACTAAGATGGCCAACCCAACCAGGATGATAGACAGATTTAAGAACCTAAAGATGCGCAAACTTTTCCGGGCACCATTTTCGGCATAATAGTCATAGGGTTTCGGGTAGAGCTTGGGATAGTCCGCAGGCGGAAATTTTGCCAGCATAACCGTCAGTCGTTGCTGCATCTTCCGCGGATAATAATACGATATCAGAAAAATCTGAGATAGAAGCGTGATGTAAAACAAAGTCAAATCGACTGACATGCTCTTATTCCTTATTGCCGCGGTTATGCATGACATCTGCGAAGGCAATGCGGATTTCGGAATCCGTAACGCCCTCTTTTCTGAATGTCTCTATTGTTTCGCCAAGCGTCTCTTGAACCCAACCACTCAAATCGACCGTGCTGTTCACTTGTGCATCAGGGTGAACAAAGGTGCCGCGATACCCTTTTGTTTGAATGACTGAATCTCGCTCCAACAATCGGTAGGCTTTCGCCACCGTTTTATTGTTCAGCTCAAGGTCCGTTGCCAGTTGCCGGATAGACGGCAGGGCATCCCCCGGAGCTAATTTACCAGACAGCACAGCCTCCTTTATCTGCTCAACCAATTGAGCAAACAAAGGAACCGGATCATCAATATCAATTGCGATTTCCATAAGCTTAGCGTCCCATATGTACCCTACCCCATAATGGTACATATGGGACAAGCTAAATACAAGCACAAAATGCCAGAATACGTTTCGCCCGGAAAACCAGGCGACTATCCACCAATAATGCTGATTGCCTTCGAGCTAGGACTTCTTCTCGCCCTTGCCAGTGCGCTTCACAGAGGCCCGGGTCTTGCCCTTGCCGCGGCTGGTAGCGATTTCGTCGGGCTTCTCACTGCCCTTTTCCTTGTCATACGGATTCTCGCGACGGCGCATATGCAGGCGCACCGGCACAGCCTTGATGTCAAAGCTCTCCCGCAGACTATTGATCAGATAGCGCGTGTAAGAATCCGGAAGCTTGTCGCCCCGTTGCGTGAATGCAGCAAAAGTCGGTGGCCGCGAGGTGGTTTGCGTGACGTATTTAATACGAATGCGGCGGCCGGAAACAGCCGGCGTCGGATGGCGTTCCAACGCACCCACAAGCCAACGATTCAGAAGACCGGTTGAAACCCGGCGGTTCCAGTTTTCATAAACAAAGAAGATCGCCTCCATCAGGCGGTCCACGCCTCGGCCCCGTTCAGCCGACATGGTAACAATGGGCACATCAGGGATTTGCGGCACAAGGCGCGCGACCTTGTCAGTAAACTCGTCGAGTGCTTCTTTCTTTTCCCGCTCCAGATCCCATTTGTTAAAAACCAGAACGATGGCGCGGCCTTCGCGTGAGGCAAGATCAATGATTTGAAGGTCTTGTTTCTCCAACGCATCGGCGCGGTCCATCATGATCACCACGACCTCGGCAAACCGGATGGCGCGCAAGGTGTCGCCTACGGAAAGTTTCTCGAGCTTTTCAACCACCCGCGCCCGTCTGCGCATGCCGGCGGTATCAAACAGTTTGATCTTTCGACCTTCCCATTCCCAATCAACAGCAATGGAATCGCGCGTGATGCCAGCCTCTGGTCCGGTGAGCATGCGATCTTCACCGAGCAGGTAGTTGACCAACGTTGACTTGCCCACATTGGGACGACCGACGACCGCAACGCGGAGGGGCTTGTCCGGATCGTCTTCACCCTTCGCAAGTTCCTCTGCCTCGCGCGCTTGTGCATCAAAGGGCTCTAACGCTGAGTAGAGATCCCCCATGCCGTCGCCATGTTCAGCGGAAAGTCCTATTGGATCGCCAAGACCCATACCGAAGCTCTCGTAGTAGCCGCCCTCACCCGCTCTACCTTCGGCTTTGTTGGCCACCAGCAGAACCGGACGCCCGCTTTTGCGCAAGAGGTCCGCAAAGTGCTCATCCAGAGGGGTTACCCCTGCCCGCGCATCAATCAAAAACAATGTGACGTCAGCTTCAGCAATGGCGGCATCTGTCTGGCGGCGCATACGCGCCTCAAGGCTATCGTCGCTTGCCTCTTCAAGGCCTGCAGTGTCAATGACAGTGAATTTCAGGTCGCCCAGACGTCCTTCGCCTTCGCGGCGGTCGCGCGTAACCCCTGGCGTATCATCCACCAGAGCAATACGCTGACCGACAAGACGATTAAAGAGGGTTGACTTGCCGACGTTGGGGCGACCGACTATCGAGACGACCAGGGCCATCTCAACCATCCCCGACCACCATCTTCGTCGTCGTCATTATCTTCTTCGTTTGATGCAGAGGGCGCTGCCGATGCTGGTGTTGCAACACCTTCCCGTGCTTCGCGTCGTGCTCTCTCCAGTCCTTCACCGCGGAAGGCTGACAAGCGTGCATTGTCCGTCAGAATGTAGAGCGTCTTGTTGGCCACGATAGGCGGCAGCGAGATTGTGCTGCCCACTCGCGTGTCATCAATGAACTCGCCGGTGAAGGGCGAGTATTCCTGCATGCGCCCTTCGGAGGTCAGCACCACCAAGCGGTCAGAGACCAACACAGGACCCACATATTGAATGGCCCCTCGTTGTCGTCGCTCGCTGCGGTATTGATCCATTTGCGTGATCCAGCGAATGTGTCCATCGCGGGCAGAAAGGCAAATCAGCTGGGCATCCACGGTCACCACATAGATGAATTGTCCCGCCACCCAAGGAGTTTGCGTGCTAGCGATATTTGCGGACCAGACCCGCTCCCCCGTTCGCAGGTCAATGGAGACAAAACGGCCCGAATGGCTGACCGCATAAACCCGGCCATTGGCAATCACTGGACGTGCCGCAATGGCGTTGATATTGGCCAGCGGTGTGAAGTTACCGGTTCGTGTCAGCTGATCGGACCAGGCCGAATTACCGGTCTGAATGCGAATGGCATCAAGCTCACCAGAGGTAAAGGGCGCAATCACCACATCGGCGTTGGCAGCAGGGCTGGTCGCAGCCAGAAGGCCTGCGCTTTCATCAAAGGCGCGGTGGCTCCAGACCACGGCACCATCTCGTGTATCAATGGCTAGCAGTTGATTGTCCGTGGTCACCACAAAGGCGCGGCCATTGACGAAGGTTGGCGCTGTACGAATGGGAACACCCACGTCGCGCCGCCACAATTCTTCGCCGGTCTCATCATCCAAGGCATGAACGGCGCCAAACCCTGTGGTCACGATAAGACGGTCACCGGCGTGGGCAACGCCGCCGCCAAAGCCGGAGCGACGTGCTTCGCCTTCGGCCCGGACCCGGGTACGCCAAATACGATCACCAGTTTCTGCGTCGAAGGCGGTGACTTGCGACAGGGCATTAAGAACAAAGACCTTGTTATTGGCCATCACCGGGGAAGCCGTCATACGCGAAGTCAGGTTGTTGCCTGCTCCGGCGCTTGAGCGCCACACTCGATCAAACTCACCTTCAAGTTCCAGATGCTGCATGGAATTGGTTGGCCCGCCGCCAGGTTGAGGCCACTGCATATTCGTATAGGCACGAGGCAGCGTCACCGGCATGTCAGCAATGCGGCTGTCAGCGACCAGTTCCTCTTCCAGGGTCAGAACAGAAATATGCTCACCGGCAACCTGTTCTTCGGTTTGGTCACCCAGAAGATCCGTTACTCTGGTACAGGCCCCAAGACCCGCGAACAAAACAAGCGCAAGCATGGGGGGCAGCTTTGGGATAAGAATGCGTGAGACGTTGGCAAAGGCCATGGCGGGGACTGTCCTTGGTAAGTTAACCGGGGGTTATTCAGTTGCAGCTGAGGCCGCAGATTCTGTCATGTTCAGCATTTCGTTAGCGCGGCCAGCGATGCCTTCAGGAGCAAGCGCATCGTCCGTAATCTGACGATAGTAACCCGTCGCGTCGCTAAACCGTCCAGCGTCATAGGCAGCAAACCCCAAACCTTCCAGCGCATGATAGCGCCAAGGGCTTGTGCCGCTTGCTACGGGGCCTAAGCGACTTTCAGCGTCTTCAAATCCAAAGTCAGGATAGGCGACAGCCGAAAGACCACCATAAAGCGATGCAAGATCGCGGAAGTTTTCCTCGATAGCGCTGTCATCTGCCAATTGATCATAGATGATAATGGCACCGGCAAGATTGCCCGAGAGGCGCTCAGCAGCGGCCTGCTGAAACAAGGCCAGCATGCGATATCCATCCGGGGCGGCTTCGGCCAGGGAGGCAAACTCTACAGCGGCTTCAGAATTCTCGCCCGCGATAATGTGTTCGATGCCGGTCAGCATTTTGTCACTGGCATCGCCCAGCACAGCTTCTTGATGGTTCCGCCAGTACATGAAGGCGGAACTGACGGCGATGGCAATGACTGCTGCGCTGATCACCCAAGGGCCAAAGCGGCGCCAAAGGTTTTCCATTTCCTGCTGGCGGAGGTCTTCATCGACTTCCTGAAAAACGTCACTCACGAGGATCAAACTCCCATTGATCAAACTGCCAGGCCACGAGGCAATCCCTCGCCTTCTGGCGCGCGTACACTAGCCTCACGCCCCTTGGGACACAAACCCCGTGAGGGCCCAAACAGGTGCCCCGACAAGTGTCAGGCTGATTTGGCCGGATTAAGACCCTTTAGGCCTCTTTTTTCAAGGCATAGGTGTGTTCTAGGGCCGGAAAACTGCGATCTTTCACTTCAGTCGCGTATTGGGTCACCGCATCGCGGATCACACCGTCCAGATCGGCGTATTTCTTCACGAAACTGGGAACTCGTGGGGTCAGACCCAAAAGGTCGTCTGTGACCAGGATTTGCCCATCACAATGGGCGCTGGCCCCGATGCCGATGGTGGGAATATCAATCAGGCCAGTCAGTTTGGCGGCTAGAGGCTCGGCCATGCCTTCCAGAACCACCGAGAACGCGCCAGCTTCAGCAATGGCAAGGGCATCTTTTTCCACCTCAGCCCATTCCGTGCGGCAACGGCCAGAGGTCTTGTACCCCCCCATGGCATGAACTGCCTGAGGGGTTAAGCCAATATGTGCCATCACCGGGATGCCGCGCTTGACCAGAAACGCAATCGTCTCGGCCATATGAGCACCGCCCTCAAGCTTGATCGCCGTGCAGCCGGTTTCCTGCATGATGCGGGAAGCATTGCGATAGGCAATCTCAGGGCTTTCCTCGTAAGAGCCAAATGGCATATCCACTACGACCACCGCCCGTTGAGAGCCGCGCATCACCGCCTGGCCGTGCAGGATCATCATGTCCAGCGTGACCGGCACCGTGTTTTCCAGCCCGTGACAGACCATGCCCGTGCTGTCGCCCACCAGGATCAAATCGCTCACCTCATCCACCAATGCCGCGATGGGCGCGGAGTAGGCAGTAAGGCAGACAAGAGCATCTTTGCCCTTTGCACTGCGGATTTTGGTGACGGTCTTGCGGCGTACCTGAGCTTGAGCGGACATGGGTGGTCTCCTCGAGGCGACACGGGGTTTGACCTTAGCGGTCATATTAGAATGGCGGAGCCTAGCCGGTTCCATGTTGCAGTGCAAACGTGTTTTGAGAGTGGTTCACAGTCTTGGTTAGTGAACATAGGACATCACGGACGGCGGATTTCTGCCAGTTTCTCCTGAACCCGAGGCTCCCGCGGGGCAAGGCTGACCGCCCGACGATAGCTGACCTCTGCCGCCCGTTCATTTCCGCTCATCTCAAAGGCAAGCCCGCGATAGAAATGGGTCTGCCAGAGGTGGTCACCAAACTGCACCGCCAGGGCTGCATCCTCCTGCGCTCCGTCCAGATCCCCCATCTGCATCAGCACGTACGAGCGGCTGGCAAGAGTGATGGGGTCCAGCGGCTCAAGGCCCAAGGCCTCGTCACAATCAAACTTGGCCAACTCAAAACGTTCTTCAATGGCATGGACCCAGCAGCGGTTCGTCAGTGCTACCGAATTGTCAGAATAAAGCGAGAGCGCCGCATTGAGATCCGCCAGCGCTTGGTCATAGCTCTCAAGCTCCAGATGGGCCGCCCCGCGATTGGAAAGGGTCACCGGATCGTCGGGGGCTAAATCCAGTGCCACGTCATAGTCAGCAATGGCGCGATCATATTGGCCGAGGTCGTAAAACGAATTGGCGCGATTGGAATAAGTCATGGCCAGGTTTTCCTGGCTCAGCCCGCCGTTTTCGATGGCTTGAGAACACAACAAAACACCGGAGGCTGGTTCATCCCCAGCCTGATAACAGGCCTCTGCCTCATCCGTCCATTGAGCTCGGGCAAGCCCCGCAAAACCCGCGGTCATGCCCAAAGCCAGAACAGCGACGCGGACCCAGGTTCCGTTTCTGCCGCAGCTGCGTTTCATAGCCCCCTTATGGAGCCCCAAAGACCCCTTAGAGTCAACAAATTGAGCCCTCATA
>JAJFIL010000148.1 GCA_021774965.1 Alphaproteobacteria bacterium | reverse complement strand
TCTCCTGCCTGCGCCGTAACGTACGAACAAGAAGACGATGAGATGGTCTCCCGCCTGAGCGGTTTTACCATCAATCGCTTTGACGAGGACGAGCCTGCGGGATACCCGACCTTGTGCAAGGGACGGTTCCGCACTCATGGTCAGGCCTCCTATCTGTTTGAGGAACCCACCAGCCTGAACGCCATCGATATGCTGGATCAGCTTGCCGACGCGGGTGTTTCTGCATTGAAGATTGAAGGTCGTCAGCGAGGACGCGCCTATGTCAGTGAAGTGGTGAGCAATTTCCGAAGCGCCGTCGACAGTATGGGAACCGGTGTGTCAATTGCCGATGCCCGCGCACGTCTTGCCGCTATCTCCGAAGGCTCCCAACAAACCGAGGGTAGTTTGAAGAAAGAATGGCGTTAACATGACCAAACTCACCCTTGGACCCTTGGCCTACAATTGGCCCGCTGACAAACGCCGGGATTTCTATGCGCGGATCGCAGATGAGGCGCCGGTTGATACGGTACACCTTGGCGAGGTCGTCTGTGCCAAGCGCCTGCCCTTTATTGACCCGCTTCTGCCGGATCTCATTGAAAGACTGGAGCGCGGCGGTAAGGAAGTGGTGCTGTCCACGCTTGCCCTGGTAATGAGCGCTGAAGACCGGCAGATCAATCGCACCCTCTGCGACGAAGACCATGGCCCTTGGCTCATTGAAGCCAATGATCTCTCTGCTGTTCACCAAATGGCAGCGCAGGATTTTGCCGTGGGGCCGCTGGTCAATACATATGACGAAGGCACCGCGGAATATCTCGCCTCTCTGGGGGCTACCCGCATTTGTCTTCCGCCGGAACTTTCCCTTGGCACCATTGCGACGATTGCCGGTGCCGGGCTCTGCGAGATCGAATTGCAGATCTTCGGCCGCTTGCCCCTGGCCATCTCTGCCCGCTGCCCCCACGCGAGAGCCTATAAGTTGCGCAAGGATGGGTGCCAATTTATTTGCGGCGAAGATCCGGATGGGTTGGATGTTGAAACCCTCGACCACCAGCCTTTCCTCGTGGTGAACGGACTGCAAACCCAATCTCATGCCTATGCGGAATATTCAGGTGAGCTAGACGCGCTCAAATCTGCCGGTGTCGAACGCTATCGCCTCTCGCCACAGGACTGCGACATGGTCAAGGTCGCCGATATCTACCGTGCCGCCCTGGACGGGAGTATCGATGCAGCAGAAACGCAAGCCCGCCTCGGCCTCCTTGCGCCGAATGCCACTTTCTCCAACGGCTTTCTCTATGGCCGCGCTGGCGTGGAGCACGCCGAAGCGAGCTAGTCCAACAGAAGCCCAGCAAGACGCTTGCGATGGTAGGCGGCATTGCCGAACTGGTTTTCGCACCAGAGGGACCGCCGCCTGTACAATTGCGCGTCGCATTCAAAGGTAAAGCCAAAGCCACCATGGAACTGGATCGCCCGATCCCCGGCAAAGGCAAACGCTTCGCTGGCCTGAGCCTTGGCCATGCGCACAGCAATCTCGCCTTCTTCAGGATCATCGAACATGCTCGCCGCATAATAGAGATGCGACCGCGATGCTTCGAGCCCCATCAGGATATCCACCGTGGGATGCTTGAGCGCCTGATACGAGCCAATGAGCTTGTCGAACTGTTTCCGCGTGTTCAGGTATTCCACAATGGTGTTCAAACACGCCGCGATGCCGCCGCACATTTCCGCCGAGGTCAAAAGGCTTGCCGCAAGGTGGTGATGTTTGAGCGCTGCATCGGTTTGCGCCGGGTCCAGCAGGTTTGCCGCATCAACAGAGATGCCGTCCAGCTTTAGCCTATAAGATCGCCGCGTCTCATCAATGATGCTCTCTTGATCCAGCGCGCCCTCTGGCAAGTCGCCTTTCTCCAGCAACACCAAAGCCGGCGCACCGTCCAGCGCCACGCTTGCGATGATCACGCCCGCCGCGGCCGCATCAGTAACAAACGTCTTGGTACCGCTAAGTTTGAGCATATCTCCGTCGCGCGCAGCGGTGCAGTCAAGATGACCAAGGTCCCAGTCGCCATGAGCCTCTGAGATGGCCAACGCGCCAATGGCCCCTTCGCAAATCTTGGGCAGCCAGGCAGATTTTTGCGAGTCCGTGCCTGCCTTCATCAGCAATTGCGCTGTGAGTGTGGTGGAAACAAATGGCGTTGCCAGCAGGTGGCGCCCCATGGGCTCTACAATGGTGACCACTTCGCCAAGGGATAGCTCGCTGCCGCCGAAATCCTCCGGCACACAGATGCCCAGCCAACCCAGCTCAGCGATTTCCTTCCAGATGGCTGGATCAAACCCGCCTTCAATCTCAAGCCGTTCACGCACTTTCGCCATGGGAGATTTGTCCGCACAGAAATTACTGGCGACTTCCAACAATTGTTCCTGTTCGTCGGTAAATTCGATTGTCAATTTCTTCGTCATGTCTCCGCCCTCGCTCTCTAACTCTTGGGAAGGCCGAGCACGCGCTCGCCGATGATGTTTTGTTGAACCTGGCTGGTCCCCCCGCCAATGGTGGCCGAGAACGCATTGAAATAGGATCGATGCCAAAGCCCACCATCCACGGCGGCCTCATCACCCACATAGTAGCCGGCGTTTTGGCCCTCCAGCCCAATGGCGAACTGGTTCAGCGCGCGAATGTGTTCTGTCGCTATGTATTTGCCAGCCATGGGCAAGGACATGGGCCGTTCCTGCACCAGTGCCGGAATATTTGCCCGCTTGGAGTTCAGCCCCAAGGTGCGTTCATTCATGAGAAACTTGACCAATTCATCCCGCACGAAGGGGTCTTCAATGGCAGGTTTTCCATCGCGTGATGATCTCCGCGCCAGGTCCACGACTTCGGAAACTTCCGCCGTCATCATGGAATGACCACCGGCCTGTCCGCCCGCAGCGCCCCGTTCAAACATCAAGGTCGCCATGGCAACTTTCCAGCCATCGCCTTCATTGCCCATGAGGCATTCACCGGAAATTTCCGCATTGTCGAAATAGGTTTGCGTGAAGCCATATTCGCCAGTGAGTTTCTTGATGGGTACGGGGTCAATGCCTTCAATCTTCATGGGGCTCAGGAAAAAACTGAGCCCGTCGTATTTTCGCTCCGTAGTCGGATCAGTTCGCGCCAGCAGGATCATGTATTTGGCGTAAGTGCCGAGACTTGTCCAGATCTTCGAGCCATTGAGTACATAGCCATTGCCGCGTTGTTCGGCCTTCAGCTGGGCATTGCCAAGGTCTGAACCATGATCGGGTTCAGAAAAGCCCTGGCACCAGATATCTTCGGCGCTCAGAATGCCTTTGATGTATTTGGCTTTCTGCTCATCCGTGCCCATTTGCAAGATCAGCGGCCCGGCCCAATTCAGACCAATAGTGTTGGTCATGAACGGCACTTTTTGTTGCACCATCTCGCGCGTGACAACATCCTGAAGGGCTTGTTCCTTGCCGCCGCCGCCATATTCCTTTGGCCAGGCCATGCCCAGATAGCCCGCCTCATAGACCTTGTTCTGCCAGTCGCGCAGGAAATAGAACTGCTCGTCCGTGCCCACTTCCATAAAGCTTTGCGGCAACAGGAAACCCGGATCAGCCGGCGCGTTTTCCTTGAACCAGGCGCGAACCTCGGCGCGAAAATCATCGAGCTCTTTTGCATCAACAGACATGTGTCACTCTCCTAATGAGAATTAGAATTACAGGCGCTGCACACCAAATGTATTGGGTTGCGTATCGCGATAGGGCGCTTCCAGATGGCTTTCCAGACAGAAGGCGATTACTTGCCGCGTATCCCGCGGATCGATCAAACCATCGTCCATCATGCGGGCGGAGGTGTAGATCGCCTCGGAGCTGACCTCCATGCCTTCTTCAATGCGCTTGCTTTGATCGGCGAGGAAGTCCCGCGTGGCGTCATCCATCTCCTGGCCTTTTGACTTCAGGCGATCCTCCGCGACGATGTTCAGCACTTTGGCCGCTTGCGCCCCGCCCATCACCGCGGTGCGCGCCGTGGGCCATGAGAATGAGAATGCGGGCCGAAGCGATTTGGAGCACATGGCGTAATTCCCCGCGCCATAGGAATTGCCCACCACGATGGTGATCTTGGGGGGGCGGAAATTCATCACCGCCTGGATCATCTTGGAGCCGTGTTTAACCTGGCCGCCCTGTTCAGCCTCCACCCCTACAAGGAACCCCGTGGTGTTGTGCAGGAAAATCATGGGCGTGTTGCTTTGATCGCAAAGCTGCAGGAACTGCGCGGACTTGATCGCGCCATCCGGCGTGATGGGTCCGTTGTTGGTGATCACCCCACAGCGCCACCCTTCCAGATGGATATGCCCACACACCGTATAGGAGCCAAAATCAGGCTTGAACTCAAAGAATTCGGAAGCATCCGCAATGCGCGCAATAACTTCTTTCATGTCATAGGGAATGCGCTTGTCCGTTGGCACAATGCCCATGAGTTCTTGTTTGTCGTACAAAGGCTCGCGGGGTTCTTTGTCGTGGGATAAATAGCGTCCGGCATCTGGCGGCAGTTGATCCACGATTTCTCGCGCGATGCGGATACCGTCAGCGTCGTTCTCCGCGAGATACTCTCCGGTGCCGGAAATTTCAGCATGCATTTCCGCGCCGCCCAGAACTTCATGATCTGCCTCTTCGCCGGTAGCTGCTTTCAACAGCGGTGGTCCGGCCAAGAAGAGGTGACTTTGATTGCGCACCAGCACGATATAGTCCGACAGAGCGACTTGGTAGGCGCCGCCTGCCGTGGCATTGCCGTGAGAGACCGTAATCTGGGGAATTCCCTTGGCGGAAAGCTCTGCTTGCTGAGCATAAACCCGGCCGCCGTCGATAAACCCGTGCGCTGCGAAATCATCCGGCTTGCCGCCGCCTCCTGCGAGATTGCCCCCACCACTTTCGCTCAAACAAACAACGGGAAGCCGCGTCTCAAATGCGATTTCCTGAAGGCGCAGGTTCTTGCGCGTGGTTGCCGCATTGATGGTGCCACCCTTGATGGCGTAGTTCCACACCATCACCAGCACACGCCTGCCTGAGACATATCCGATGCCAACGATAATGTTCCCGCCCGCGGTGGTCCCGTCTTCATCGCCCAGCATTTTGTAACCGACGATGGGACTCAGCTCCAAAAAGGGAGCGCCGCGGTCCAACAAATGGGTCAAGCGCTCGCGGGGCAGCAGTTTGCCCTTCTTGGTGGCGCGTTCGCGATAGCGTTCTTCGCCCTTGCGCAATTGGCCTTCAATCTCGCGAATGCGGGCCACATAGTCTGTCATGAAAGCCACATTGGCAGCGTAGTCTTCACTGCCCGTATCAATTTTTGAGACGATGGGGTTCATTGGGCGTCCTCCCCTGTTTGCGCAAGCTCAACTTCGACCATTATCTGCCCCTTCTTGACCTGCGTGCCTTCCTGCGCGGAGACCGAGGTAACCTCTCCGTCCCCGTCCGCTGTCAGGCGATGTTCCATTTTCATGGCCTCGATGGTGACCAGCGTCTGACCTTTTTCCACCGTGTCGCCAACGGCCACAGCCACGGCGATGACAAGACCTTCGGTGTTCGCCGTGATGCGTCCGGAACCTTCCGCACCATCGGAAAGCGCCGGAGCGTAAGTGATATCTTCGATGATCAGAGCTTGACCTTGGGCTTCAAGGTGCAACGTAACATCATCGGCGGCGAAGAATGCGGTTTGTCGCACACCTCCCACAGAGCAAACGCAAGAGACGTCATCCATTTCATGGAGCGTAACTGTGTGGGTCTCCTCGCCGAGGCTCACGTGAAATGCATCATTGTCATAATCCGCACTCAACGAGTAAGTCTCATCGCCAACGCGCAAGACCAGGTTAGAGGCCATTCGCGCCACGTTCGACCAACGCCAGCTGGATGCATCCTTCGTGTCTGAGTTCGCCAGGATGAGTGCAGCCCCCAGGGCAAGATTACCGGGCGTTGGCTTTGCCGCTTCGCTTGCTACTGCCAGCACATTTGCGTCAATAAAACTCGTGGTCGCTTCGCCGTCCACAAAGCGCTCGTCCGCCAAGACCTGACACAGGAAGGCGTCATTGGTGGTCACCCCCAGAAGATGCGAGTCTTCCACCGCCAGGATCAGACGCCGCCGCGCTTCCTCGCGCGTGTCCCCATAGGCAATGATCTTTGCCAACATGGGGTCATAGTGCGGGCTGACTTCTCCGCCGTCGGTAACGCCGTGGTCAATGCGCACGCAATCGCCCATGGCCTCTTCCCAATGGAAGATGTGTCCCGTTTGCGGCATAAAGCCATTGGCCGGATCTTCGGCATAAAGCCGTGCTTCAATGGCATGACCAAACAGGGTGATATCACCCTGGCTGAGCGGCAGTTCCTCACCTGCCGCCACTCGCAACTGCCAATCTACCAGATCAACCCCAGTGACCAACTCTGTTACCGGATGTTCCACCTGAAGGCGGGTGTTCATCTCAAGAAAGTAAAAATTCTTGTCCTGATCCACCAGGAACTCCACCGTGCCCGCGCCGCAATAATCGCATGCCGCCGCTACATCGGTGGCAGCCTTGCCCATGGCCGCACGCAATTTCTCATCCACAAAGGGAGAAGGCGCTTCTTCAATGACTTTTTGGTGGCGGCGCTGGATGGAACAGTCCCGCTCGCCCAGATTGACCACATTGCCGTGGCTATCCGCCATCACCTGAATTTCAATGTGGCGGCCATCAACAACGGCGCGTTCCAGGATCAACTCATCACTGCCGAACGCATTCAGTGCTTCGCTGCGAGCCGAGGCCAGCGCGTCTTTGACGTTGCCGCCTTTTTCTACCAGCCGCATACCGCGCCCGCCGCCGCCAGCAGCCGCCTTGACCATTAGCGGGAAGCCGATCTTCTTGGCTTCGGCCAGCAAGGTTTTGTCAGATTGGTCCGCCCCCTGATAACCGGGGATGCAAGGCACGTTCGCTTTGATCATCGCGCGCTTCGCAGCACTTTTGTTACCCATCAGCGCAATGGCGTCCGGCGAAGGGCCGATAAAAACCAGCCCAGCACCCTTGCAGGCTTGCGCAAACTCTGCATTTTCCGACAAGAACCCATAGCCGGGGTGAATGGCATCCGCGCCGGTGCGTTTGGCTGCTTCAATGATCC
Organism: Alphaproteobacteria bacterium; assembly: GCA_021774965.1. Classification (GTDB taxonomy): domain Bacteria; phylum Pseudomonadota; class Alphaproteobacteria; order JAJFIK01; family JAJFIK01; genus JAJFIK01. The sequence continues at coordinate 28,449 of JAJFIL010000148.1, read as the reverse complement.
TGTCCACCACCAAATAACTTTCAGCAGCAGGGGCCGGGCCGATGCACAACGCTTCGTCGGCCAGGGCAACATGCGGGGCAAACTCATCCGCTTCACTGTAGACCGCTACCGAGCGATAGCCCGCATCCGCAATGCTTTCCAGAATGCGAACGGCGATCTCGCCACGGTTGGCCACAAGGACTTTTTCAAACATGTTTTGGATCAATCCCAATTCGGTTCGCGTTTTTCAAGGAATGCGGTAATGCCTTCCTTGGCGTCGGGGCTTTTAAGACAGGCATCGATCTGCGTGCGCAGAAATGTCATGGCATCATCAAACTCCATGGCATCCTGAGCATTATACGCAGCCAACCCCATGGCCATGGACCCGGGCGCAAGGTTTGCCATCTCGGCGGCGAGCTCGCCCACGCGAGCATCCAGCTGATCTGCGGGCACGGCCTCATTGACAAGGCCATAACTCGCGGCCTTCTCTGCCGAGATCGCCTGACCCCGCATGATGAAATCGAGCCCTACCCGTTTGGGCATCACACGGAAGAGCCCTGCCATCACCATGAACGGCCAGATGCCGCGCAGAATTTCCGGGGCAGAGAACTTGGCATGATCCGCCGCAATGGCATGAGTGCTGTTGCAAACCATCAGTAAGGCACCCGCCAGAACCGCGCCTTGTATCTTTGAGATCACCGGTTTGTTCAAATAGCGAATGCGCAGGGAGATATCATCCGAGCCACCGCGGGAAGGAACGTTCGAGACAGGCTCGCCCTCGCGTGCCCCCGCCATGGAGCGCAAATCTCCGCCTGCGCAAAAGACATCGCCCTTGGCCGCGATCACCACCACGCGAATGCGCCGTTCCTGTTTGGCGTAATCCAGCGCGTAGATCAGCTCATTCGTCATCTCCGCATTGATGGCATTTTTGCGCTTGGGCCGGTTCAGCGTGATGGTCAGCACGTTGTCGGCTTCCGACAGCTCCACCGCCGTAAACGTCAGGCCCTCAAGGGACAGCTTTTCTTCTGTGTCGCTCATCTCAGGCGTATCCTGCTTCTTTGGCTAGTTCTTCAGGCACATCAATGACACGAGCGCGGAAATACTCCCCCAGAGATTTGGCTTGCTTGTCCACCCGAGTTGAGGAGGAAACTCCCTCCCCCAAAATGTCATGAATGTAGAAATTCAGCGCACGGATGTTTGGCAGGTCATAGCGTTCGATCTCGAACTCCGCCGCATCGGGCATCAGCTCTTTCAGCTTCTCAACCGTGAGAAATTCATGGAGAAATGCAAACGCACCATCGGTCTTGGCCCATATTCCAAGGTTCGCGCAACCGCCCTTATCGCCAGAGCGTGTGCCATAGAGCCGACCCAGCGGCAGCCGCACGGTCTTGCCCGTCGGCGCAGGCGGAATTTCCACCGGCACCTTTTGATAGTAAATCTCCTCCAGGCCCAACTGGCTGGTGGGCAGCACCTCTGTTGTCTCGCCATCCATATGCACGCGCTCGACAATGTGTTTCCCGTCGATCAGCGCTGGCCAGTGCACAATAAAGGGAGCGCCGGAGCCCATGCCCGGCCGCGTGGTAAAGCCGGGATAGTTGGAGAGCGCCAGCTCAATGACTTTCGCTGAGAACAATCGCCCCACCAGTTTTGGATCGCGCGATTTTACATTAATCAACAAAGAGGCGAAGGCCTCTTCATTGGACTGCGGGTCTTCATTGTCACTGCGGATGAGTTGCTCGCTCACTTCGTCAAAGTGTTCGCGCCCGCCCACAAGTTCAAACAACGTGTCGCTGAAGATCTTGGCCTTCTCTTCGATATCGAGCCCGGTGAGGAGAACCTCCACCGAATTGCGCAAGCCCCCTGAAGTATTCACGCACACTTTGTGGGTCGCTGGGGCCGAAGAGCCACGGCATCCAGAGACGCGCACCCGGTCGTCGCCCACCTGTTCGATCTTCATGGTATCGAAATGGCCGATCACGTCCGGGTTCTTATAAGCCGGCGATGAGATTTCATACAAGAGCTGCGCCGTCACGGTGCCTTCCGAGACCAGCCCGCCGGTGCCGGGGTGTTTGGTGATGGTAAAGCTTCCGTCTTCCTCAATCTCCGCAATGGGAAAGCCCATATTGCTGAAGCTCGGAACCTCTTGGAAGAACGCATAGTTCCCACCGCAGGTCTGCGTGCCACATTCGATGATATGCCCGGCGGCCAGCGCTCCGGCGAGTGCATCGTAGTTATCGCGGGACCAGTTGAATTTCCAAGCCGCAGGGCCGATCACCACAGCAGCGTCTGTTACCCGCGGACAGATAACAATGTCCGCCCCCTGATCAAGGGCGTGCCTGATGCCCCAGCCCCCAAGATAAGCGTTGGCGGTGACGGGAGGGTTCTTACTATCGCTGAGGGCTGTGCCATTCTCGATATTGTTGAGGTCGGCGCCTTGAGATTTGAGGTCCGCTAGGCGTGGCATCAGGTCATCGCCGTCGATATAGGCGATCTTGGCCTTGAGCCCCAGCTCATCGACGATGGTTTGCATTTCCTCCGCCATGCCCTTGGGGTTCAGCCCGCCGGCGTTGGAAATAATCTTGATATCCTTCTCAAGACAATCGCTGATCACGTCTTTAACTTGCTTTAAAAATGTGCCCACGTAACCCTTGTTCTCATCCTTCAGGCGCTGACCATAGAGGATGGACATGGTGAGTTCGGCCAGATAATCGCCGGTCAACACATCAATGGGGCCGCCGTCCACCATCTCCCGCGCGGCGGTGAGACGATCACCGTAAAAGCCGCTGCAATTGGCAACGCGTAGGACTTCCTTGGGGGCGGCACTATTCATTTTGTCCTCATAGAGTTGCGTTGAGATCTATTCCGCTGCCCAGCCTTGAAGCCGCGCCACTTCCTGACGCACTCGTTCAGGGCCACCGTAAAGCTGACGATTGAGACCGATACGCTTGAACCAGAAATGCAATCCCATGAGATCTGTGAAACCAACGCCGCCGTGTACTTCTGTGGAGGTGCGGGCGACAAACTGGCCCACTTCGGAAAGGTGCGACTTTGCATGGCAGGCCATCACTTCAGCCTCTTCCGGCACTGTATCGAAAGCATGAGCGGCGTACCATACCAATGACCGGCAAGGCTCGAGCTCTGCTGCCATCTCCGCGCACATGTGTTTGACCGCTTGAAAGGAGCCAATGATGCGATTGAACTGTTTGCGCTCCTTGGCATAATCCACGGCCTTTTCGATCATGCGCTGGCTGGCACCAAGACTATCGGCGGCAGCGAGGATGCGGCCCGCCGCAATGACCTTGTCAGCCGCCTTACCTGGTTCGTTCTCCGTGGGCAGATGCTCCGCCGCAACATCGTCGAACTTAAGCTCCCCCACGGGGCGGGTCTTGTCGATGGTAGGAAGATCGAACTTCTTGAGCCCGCTCGCGTCGGCACTCACCATGTAAAGTTTGCCATTATTGTCCGCCACAATGAAATCCGTAGCGCCTTCAAAACCGGTGACGAACATGGCTTTGCCGGAAAGCTTGCCATCTTGTTCAGCGACATCCGCCCCCTCACGGGCACCGGTACGTTCCGAAACAGCGATGCCAAAGCGGGCGGACCCATCGGCGATCTTGGGCAACCATTTCTGTTTCTGCTCTTCGGTGCCTGAGGCGGCAAGCGCCGTTGTTGCCATGACGTTCGCGGCAAACGGTGCCGGGGTCACAAACCGACCCAGCATTTCCTGAATGAGCGCCGCATCCAGCAAGGAGAGCCCCATGCCGTCATATTCTTCCGGCACCAGGGCTGCGTTGGCACCGAGTTCATTCAAACCTTGCCAGATATCTCCATCGCCACCGCCGCCCAAGGCAGCGCGCACCTGATCAATATCGCTGACGCTCTCGAGGAATTTTGCGACGCTGTCCTGCAAGAGCACTTGTTCTTCTGAGAGAGCAAATTCCATCGTCGTGATCCTCTATGCTTTTGCCGCAGCTGGTGCGGGCCCAGGTGCAGGCTTGGGCTCGCGCGGCATACCCAGACCAATTTCGCTGATGATGTTTTTCTGGATCTGTGCTGTGCCGCCGCCAATAATGAGACCCAGATCAAACATATACCTGAACTGCCACATGCCTTCGTCGCGCAAATAGGGGCTCTTGCCATAAAGCGCACCGAGCTCTCCCAATATGTCGATGGCAAATCCTGCAAGCTGATGGTTGAGCTCGCAGCCTTGCAACTTAACGATCAAACGTGAGAGCCCGGGGTTTTCACCTTTGATATTGTAAGTCAGCAATCTCATGCCGTGATATTGCATAGCGATGACGCGGCTTTGCAGTTTGACCAGACGATCCCGATAGATGGGATTGTCCATGAGCTTCTCGCCGCCCACGGTCTCTGTATTCATCATGTCGATGATGGCTTTAAGACGGGTGCCTGCTTGGTTCGGATCGCCCAGCATGCCGCGTTCAAATTTCAACGTTGCATTGGCGACCATCCAGCCTTCTCCGCGCTGTCCTACAATCTGTGTGGTAGGTACGCGCACATCGGTGAAGAAGACCTCGTTGAACGTCGCCGAGCCAGTCATGGTGTTTAGCGGGCGCACTTCGATGCCAGGCGTGTCCATGGAGAACAACAAATAGGAAATGCCCTGGTGTTTCTTTGCATCCGGTTCCGTGCGCACGAGACAAAAGATCATGTCGGCGCGTTGCGCATCCGAGGTCCAGATCTTCTGGCCATTGATGACGAACTCATCGCCCTCCACCACGGCCTTGGTCTGAAGACTGGCAAGATCAGAGCCTGAGTTGGGTTCGGAATAGCCCTGGCACCAGATGATGTCGCCGCGCAGGGTCTTTTCGATATAGGCTTGTTTTTGTTCCTCGGTGCCAAGCTCCAACAAGGTTGGCACGAACATGGAAATGCCCTGATTGGCAATGCCGCCCGGCACGCCTGCCTTGGTGAACTCTTCAGAAATGATGCGCGATTTCAGAACGTCCGGTTCTGCGCCATAGCCGCCATATTCCTTTGGCACCGTGCGCGCGGTGTAGCCGTGCTTGATAAGCAGTTGCTGCCAGGCTTGCAGATCCATCCCCCCGGCACTACCTGGCGCTTTATCGCCATTGGCGTCCAGAAAGCTGCAAACTTCATTGCGAAAACTCTGATATTCAGGTGTGAGGTGAAGATCCATGAGACGGGCCTATTCGTTGGCGGATGGCGCTTGGGAAGTAGATTAGACCTGCCCTCACAAAGATCAATCGCCAATGCGACACATGCCGCAACGTCATGCCCACTTTTGATATTCGCCGCGATAAAGGTGTATAAGGCCTTCCGAAGAATTCGCATCTTTTAAGGAGCCCTTTTCCATGTCCAAAACCGATCTGGAAACCTTCCGCAAGGACACCCGTGCGTGGTTGAAAGAAAACTGCCCGCCATCAATGCGCCAACCGCTGCGCAGCGAAGACGATGTCTATTGGGGAGGTCGCAACGCGAGCTTTCAATCTGACGACCAGAAGAAATGGGTCACCGCCATGGCGACACGCGGATGGACCACGCCAACCTGGCCATCTGAATACGGCGGCGGCGGGCTTTCCAAAGAAGAAGCCAAGATCTTGCAAGAGGAAATGCGCGCCATCAAAGCACGCAATCCATTGCAAAGCTTTGGCATCTCCATGCTTGGCCCGGCATTGCTCAAATTTGCCAATGAGGATCAGAAGAAGCGCTTCATCCCGCCCATCGTGCGCGGGGAAATTCGTTGGTGCCAAGGGTACTCAGAACCCAACGCAGGGTCCGATCTCGCCAGCCTGGCCACCAAATGCGAGGACAAGGGCGATCACTTTCTGATCAATGGTCAAAAGGTCTGGACATCTTATGCCGATAAGGCCGATTGGATATTCTGCCTTGTACGGACGGATTTCGACGCACCTAAGCATGAAGGCATCAGCTTTATTCTTTTTGACATGGCCTCGGAAGGGGTTTCCACCAAGCCTATCCAGCTCATCTCCGGCTATTCACCCTTCTGTGAGACTTTCTTTGACAACGTCAAAGCGGAGAAAGAAAACCAAATCGGCGAGCTGAACAAAGGCTGGACCATTGCCAAATACTTGTTGACCCACGAGCGCGAAATGATCGGCGGCATGGGCGATGGCGGCACTCGCAAGAGCCTTGGGCAAATTGCTGCGGAAAAACGCACTACGGGTGACGGCGGCATTCAGGATGCCTTGTTGCGGGCGGATATTGCGCGCCATGAAATCGATGGTGCGGCCTTCATGCTGACCATGGAACGGGTGAAGGACGAAGCCAAGGCCGGGCAAGGCCTGGGCGCGGTCTCATCGATCTTGAAGTATCGCGGCACGGAACTGAACAAGGACAGGCATGAGTTGATGATGTCGGTCATGGGCTCGGAAAGCCTTCAATGGGGTGGCGACAATGTGGGCGGCGGCGATCTTGCCCGCCACTGGCTCCGCACCAAGGCGAACTCCATTGAGGGCGGCACTTCCGAAGTGCAGCTGAACATTATTGCCAAGCGCATTTTGGGGCTTCCCAGTTAGGTGGCCAGCTAAAACGCCGCTACGAAATTATTAGAGATGAAAGGGATCGAGCCATGGCTCTCATCCTCAACGAAGAACAAAACATGTTGAAAGACGCCGCCAAGGCGTTCCTTGCTGACCGCGCGCCCGTGGCCGAACTGCGCCGCCTGCGCGACACCAATGACGCCACTGGATTTTCCCCTGAAGTCTGGAAAGACATGGCAGATATGGGCTGGGCTGGGATCGCTGTTTCTGAAGACAATGGCGGACTTGGGTTCGGCTATGTGGGCGCAGGCATTCTGTGCGAAGAAATGGGCCGCAATCTCAGCGCCTCCCCCTTCATGTCCACCGCGATTATGGCAACGGCCGTTTTGAGTGACACCGCCAACAAGTCTCAGTCCGAAGCGCTGTTCCCATCTATTGTAGACGGCAGCTTGATCCTGGCCTTGGCGTTGGATGAAGGCCATCTGCATGCGCCGGAAAATACCGCGATGATCGCCAAAGCCGATGGAGATAGCTTCGTTCTCTCTGGTCAGAAAAGCTTTGTGGTGGATGGTCATGTGGCGGACAAGTTCATTGTCGCGGCGCGTACATCAGGTGCAGCAGGGGACACCGACGGTCTCACGCTTTTCCTCGTGGATAGCGATGCGAGCGGCGTTCTTTGCGAGCGGGTGATCAATCTGGATCACCACAATTCCGCAAATGTGGAATTCAACAACGTCACTGTCAGCAAGGACAATGTGCTGGGTGAAGTTGATGGCGGCTTTGCGCCCTTAACTCATGCGCTGGATAAAGCCCGCATCTGTCTTGCAGCTGAAATGCTGGGTGTGGCTGAGGAAGCGTTCGAGCGCACGCTGGAATATTTGAAAGAGCGCAAACAATTCGGCGAGGCCATTGGAACCTATCAGGCTCTGCAACATCGCGCCGCGCATCTATACAGCGAGATTGAGCTGACCCGGTCCGTGGTCCTGAAAGCGTTGCAGACCATTGACGCGGGCGCGGAAGATCTCACCTTGCTGGCCAGCATCGCCAAGGCCAAGGCGTGCGCTACCGTCAATGAAGCAACCCTGGAAGCGGTGCAAATGCACGGCGGCATGGGCATGACCGACGAGTTTGATATCGGCTTTTTCCTCAAGCGCTCCCGCGTTTTGCAGGAGCTGTTGGGCGATCATCGCTATCACGCTGATCGCTATGCCAGAGTAAGTGGATTCTAAAAAAGCCCTTCAACCTCACCCTCTGCATTGAGGCGGATATTATTGGCTGCCGGTTTACGCGGCAGGCCCGGCATGGTCATGATGTCCCCGCAGATCACCACCAGGAACTCTGCCCCGGCGGAGAGCCTCACCTCGCGCACCGTCAGCGAGTGATTGCTGGGAGCGCCCATAAGCTGGGGATCGGTAGAAAATGAATACTGCGTCTTGGCCATGCAGATGGGCAAATGTCCAAACTCGCTTTGTTGCAGATCTTTAATCCGGTTGCGGACGGCTTTATCCGCCTGAACCTCGCGAGCGCCATAGATGCGGGTGGCCACTTCCTCGATCTTGTTCCACAAGGGCATCTCATCTTCATAGAGGGGCGAGAATTGTGCAGTTTGATTGTCGACAATCTCGGACACCGCATGAGCCAGATCTTCGGCCCCCTCGCCGCCTCGCGCCCAATGATCACAGGTGATGGCCTGACCACCCAGTTTGGCAACCACTTGCTTAACCACTTCGATTTCCGCGTCCGTGTCATCGGTAAAGCGATTGATGCCCACAACGGCGGGCACACCGAAGCTTTTGATATTGCGAATGTGGCGCGCCATGTTTTCACAGCCCTTGCGTACGGCTTCTACATTTTCATTGTTCAAATCCGATTTGGCCACGCCCCCATGCATCTTCAGGGCACGGATGGTCGCCACAATCACCGCCGCATCCGGCTTAAGCCCACCCTTGCGGCATTTGATGTTGAAGAACTTCTCAGCTCCAAGATCCGCGCCGAATCCTGCTTCGGTGATGACATAGTCCGACATCTTGAGCGCTGTCTTGGTCGCCACCATGGAGTTACAGCCATGGGCGATATTGGCAAACGGCCCCCCGTGGACCAGTGCCGGATTGCCTTCCAGGGTCTGCACCAGGTTCGGCGCAAACGCATCTTTGAGCAGCACCGCCATGGGGCCATGAGCATTGATGTCACGCGCGCGAACGGCCTTTTTCTCTCGGGTGTAGCCCACAACAATGTTGCCCAGACGCTCCGTAAGGTCTTCCAGGTTTTCAGCGAGACAAAAGATCGCCATCACTTCGGAGGCCACCACAATGTCAAAACCGCCCTCGCGCGGGAAACCATTGGCTACACCGCCAAGGGAGACCGTGATCTGGCGCAAGGAGCGGTCGTTCATGTCCACCACCCGGCGCCAGGTAATGCGACGGCTGTCAAACTCCTGCTCATTCCCCCAATAGACATGGTTATCGATCAGGGCACTGAGCAAATTATTGGCAACGCCAATAGCATGAAAGTCACCGGTGAAATGCAGGTTGATATCTTCCATAGGAAGGACTTGCGCCATGCCGCCGCCCGCAGCGCCGCCCTTCATGCCAAAGCAGGGGCCCAGCGACGGCTCCCGCAGACAGATGGTGGTCTTCTTGCCAATGCGGTTCATGGCATCCCCAAGGCCCACCGTTGTGGTGGTCTTGCCTTCCCCTGCCGCTGTGGGCGAGATGGCGGTGACCAGGATCAATTTGCCATCAGGGCGACCGTTCAGGTCATTTATGTGATCCAGGGAAATCTTGGCCTTGTGTCGGCCATATTGAATGACGTGATCTTCAGGAATGTTCAGGCCTGCCGCAATTTCCATAATGGGCTTTGGATCTGCCGCGCGCGCGATTTCAATATCTGATTTCATTGGTCTGTCTCTCCCGGAACCTGCCTGCTTTTGATGCGGGGTCAGGTAATTCGATGGCCTTTTGAAGAGCCTATGCCTTCAACTCGCGCGCCGCAATTCTTGTGACAGGTTCGGGTGAAGATTAGGGAAAGCTGATACCCGGCTCACCCGGCACCCAAGGGGCGTATTTTTCCATCACGCTGCCAAAGAGGTCTGTACCAAGGCATCTGTCCAGCCAGTCGACAATCGGCTTGGGAGCAGAGGCCTCGAAATTCACACGGTTCACGTTGGCGAACTGCCGCACAAAGGGAAAGACCGCCGCATCGCCAAGAGATAGGCGTTCACCAAACAAATAGGGGTGCGTTTCCAAGCGCTTTGCTAACTCTGCAAGGATCTTGAACGCTGCCGCACGATCCAGCTCGGGTGTCGCCTCCTCTAGCCGCGTGTCATACTTATAGCGGTCTAGATGAGTTTTGAACGGGCCGTCGATCTCCTCAATCAGCGCCAGCATTTCATCACGGCTCCCGTGAGTTGGAACAAACCAATGATCTGGATCATTTCGTTCAAGGGCCCAGAGCATGATGTCGAGGCTTTCCTCTAGTACGTTACTATCCGGCAGCATCATTACTGGCACTGTGGCCTTTGGGGAAGCTTCGATCATGGCCTCGGGCTTGTTGCGAAGAACCACTTCGCGAAGCTCCACGGCCTGCCCGCTTACCTTCAGCGCCATCCGCGCCCGCATAGCATAGGGGCAGCGGCGGAAGGAATAGAGGATGGGCAGGGTCTCGGTCATCAGACCTCAGCTTTTCTTTTGGCTCTCGCCGAGGTGAGCTTGCCCGCGTTGCTCAGCCAGTTCCATTTGCTTCTGGCGTTCTGTAAAGCGGTGCATTTGCTCTTTGCTATGACTGTCATGGCAATGGGGGCATGAGACGCCGACCTCATAATATTCCGAAGCCTTGTCCTCATCGCTGATAGGCATGCGGCAGGCATGGCATTGATCGTAAGAGCCCAGTTCCAATCCGTGCCCCACGGAAACCCGCTGATCAAAGACGAAACATTCCCCCCGCCACAGACTTTCTTCTTTAGGAATGGTTTCCAAGTATTTCAGGATGCCGCCTTGCAGATGATAGACTTCATCTATGCCTTCGTTCTTCAGGAACGCTGTTGATTTCTCGCAACGAATGCCGCCGGTGCAATACATGGCAACACGGGTGTTGGCGTGCTCTTTGCGGAACTCCCGAAACCATGCGGGAAATTCGCGGAATGTTGTGGTCTTGGGATCGATAGCTCCTTCGAAGGTGCCGATTTTGACTTCATAATCGTTGCGCGTATCGATGGTGATCACGTCCGGCGCGCTGATCAATTCATTCCAGTCTTCCGGCGCAACGTACGTGCCAACGATGGCCAGCGGGTCGGTACCCGGCACACCCATAGTGACAATCTCTTTCTTGAGCCGGACCTTCATGCGCAGGAAAGGATTTCCCTCGGCGTGACTTTCCTTGTGCTCAAGGTCCGCGCAGCCCGGCAGGCTTCGGATATGAGCAAGCACCGCATCGATGCCTTTGCGGCTGCCCGCGATGGTGCCATTGATACCTTCAGAGGCCAGCAGCAATGTGCCTTTCACGTCGGCGTTCACGCAAGCGTCCAGCAGCGGCTGACGCCTATCGGCGAAATCCGGCTGGGTCACGAATTTATAAAGAGCAGCAACAACTGTCAGCGTCATCTTCATCTCTCACTATAATCGCGCCAGTAATTCGGCCGCAAAATCCGAAAGCGTATCGTCCCGTGCGCCCATGATCACAATGCGGTCGCCGGGCTTGGTCCACTCTATCAGCTTTGCGCCGCATTCATCACGTGTTTCAAAGGCATATCCCGTGCGGCCTATAGCCGCCAGATCCGCGATGATGTCCTTGCTACTGACACTGCGATCCGTCGTGCCGCCAAAGTACACCGGATCAGGCATGAGGAGCACATCCTCTGCCCCAAGGTTCCTTGCAAAGCACTCCACAAACGCCTCGCGCATCAGGCGCAACGGCCCAAACCCATGAGGCTGAAACATCACCAGCAGGCGTCCCGGGAAAGCATGAAGCGCACTCATGGTGGCTGCGATCTTGTCCGGGTTATGACCAAAGTCATCGATCACGGTGATGTCGTTGGCCGTGCCGACGACCTCGGTGCGCCGCTTGATGCCTGCAAATTTATTCAGAGCCGCAGCCGATTGTTCAAGGGGCACCCCCGCTGCTTGAGCGGCAGCCATAGCGGCAAGCGCGTTGGAGACATTGTGCCGACCCGGCATCGCCAGCTGGACCTGAACCGTCTCATTTTCTGGAAAATCAAGCACCGTGAAGTCCACGCCGCGCTGGGTCGGCGTGATATTATTTGCGATCAGGTCCGCGACTTCGTTTTCGATGCCGTAGCAAATAGAGTTCAGGATGAAGGTCTTCTTTGCCAGGGCGACCACCTCAGCATCATCCAAGTTGAGCACGGCTGTTTCAGCTTTAGAGACAAAATCACCAAATAGCTGGCGCAACTCTTCCATGGTTTTATGATCATGGGAGATGTTGTTGAGCACGGGGATGGTGGCAGTAAACAAGGCGATCGAGCCATCGCTTTCATCCACCTCGCTGACAAAACTTTTCCCTGATCCCAACACGGCACTGGCAAAGGGTGCGTCATCAGAGACAAAATTCTTCATCACCGCGCCGTTCACCACCGTGGGGGCAAGCCCTGCATAATGCAAAATCCATCCAATCATGCCCGTGGTGGTGGATTTACCGGACGTGCCGCCGATGGCAATGCTGGCATCCGAGCTATTGAACAGGTCCGCGAGAAGATCTGCGCGGGTGATGCGCTTGCAATCATGTTCAAGGGCTGCGGCCACATCCGGCACAGTATCTTCCACGGCAGCGGAGGCCACCAGTATCTGATCGCCGCTGGTCAACCCGCTGCCATCCTGAGGGTAAAGCACAATGCCGTTGGCGCGCAGATAATCGAATTTATCCGTCGAACGCCCCTGATCCAACGCCCGGTCCGATCCTTCCACTTTCAGGCCCTTGGCGCGTAGAATCATGGCCAGGGGCAGCATGCCGCTGCCGCCGATACCGCAGAAAAAGTAGCTCTTGGTCAGGTCCATAAAACAATCCTAGCGAATGGCTGAGACGCCTTCTATGCGCGCGTCATAGAGGAGGACAGGAGTGAGATCAAATAAAGACCCCCTCACCTCCCTAAATCGCTCATGGTTGGCGGAAATTAAGCAAGAATCAGTGCTTTCGCCACTTTACATCTCGCAGGTGCAGCAATTGGAAAATTACCCATTCCAGGCGAAAATTGAACGGATAAAACAATCTCAGAAAAAGGTTTTTGGCATTATGGCGAAGCTTGATTTGGCTGTAGCCCTAACGGAATGGGCCACGTATATCCTGAGCCAAGCGAATTTGTGGGCCCAGAATGGCGCCTGCAGGCGGTCCGTGAGACCAGCCGTTTTCATCGAAGACAGCAGTGTGAGATCCAATGGTAAAAATGGACTTTGCCAAGAACAAACTTCATGTTCCGGCCCCGCAAACCCGGCCCGGCGACGCGCCCGACTTCAGCAATATGAGATTGTCGGAAGCAGGCGCCGCCCGTCGGCCTGATCCTTTTGTTGATCCCCACGAGATCCATGATCTTTCTTTTGATCTGATCCGCGTGCTGGATGATGAGGGCAAACCCCAAGGTGAGTGGGATCCGAAACTGGATCCTGAAACCTTGCGGGAAGGTCTGCGCCACATGGTTCTGACCCGGACCTATGATGCGCGGATGTTGCGTATGCACCGCCAGGGCAAGATGTCATTTTATATGACCAGCATGGGCGAAGAAGCCGTTGCGGTCGCTCAAGGCATGGCGCTGATGCCTGAGGACACATTGTTCCCGTCCTACCGCCAACAGGGCTTGTTGTTCGTCCGTGGACGGAACATGGTGGATATGGCCAGCCATTGCATGTCCAACGAGCGGGATAATCTGAAGGGCCGTCAGCTGCCGGTGCATTACACCTGGCGCGAAGGCAACTTCTTTTCCATTTCCGGCAACCTGTGCACCCAGTTCCCCCAAGCCGTGGGCTGGGCTATGGCGTCTGCGTACAAAGGCGAAAGCTCCATCGCCGCCAGCTGGATTGGTGAAGGCTCCAGCGCGGAAGGTGATTTCCACGTGGCCATGACACTGGCAAGCGTTTACCGCGCACCCGTGATCCTGAACCTGGTCAACAACCAATGGGCCATTTCGTCGTTCCAAGGCATTGCCGGCGGGGATCAAACCACCTTTGCCGCCCGCGGTATTGGCTATGGCCTGCCTGCATTGCGCGTCGACGGCAACGATTTCCTGGCGATGCACGCGGCCACAAGCTGGGCTGCGGAACGGGCCCGCAATGGCGGTGGAGCAACCTTCATTGAGGCTGTGACCTATCGCGGCGGCGCGCACTCCACCAGTGATGATCCATCCCGGTACAGACCAAAGGAAGATTATCAGAGCTGGCCTCTGGGCGATCCCATTGAACGCCTGAAACAGCACCTGATTGTCATGGGTGAATGGTCCGAGGATCGCCACACACAAATGCAAGGCGAGCTGACAGAGCTGGTTCATGCTTCTCTCAAGGAAGCTGAATCCTATGGCACACTTTCCAGCGGTTCCAAACCGCCCCTCAGCACCATGTTTGATGATGTCTATAAAGAATTGCCGCCGCATCTGATCCGGCAGCGCAATGAGTTGGGAGCCTAACCCCCATGCCACAGCTCAATATGATCCAGGCCCTGAATTCGGCCCAGGAAGTCATGCTCGAACGCGACCCCGGCGTCGTAATCTTCGGCGAGGACGTTGGTTATTTCGGCGGCGTGTTCCGTAGCACCGATGGATTGCAGGAAAAGTTCGGCGTCCAGCGCGTGTTTGATGCACCCATCACCGAAGCTGGCATCATCGCCATGGCCGTGGGCATGGGCGCAAACGGGCTGCGCCCTGTCGCGGAAATTCAGTTCTCGGACTATATCTTCCCGGGCTTTGACCAAATTATTTCCGAGCTCTCGCGTCTGCGCTATCGCAGTGCCGGGCAATATTGGGCGCCGGTTACGGTGCGCAGCCCTTGGGGCGGCGGCATTCACGGCGGCCAGACCCACAGCCAAAGCCCTGAAGCGTTCTTTACCCACATTCCGGGCGTTAAAGTCGTCGTGCCTTCTACGCCGTTCGATGCCAAAGGCCTTTTGATCAGCGCCATTGAAGATGATGATCCAGTGATCTTCTTCGAGCCCAAGCGGCTTTATAATGGCCCCTTTGATGGGGACCACGACAAGCCTGCGCAAAGCTGGGCCAATCATCCCGGCGGGGATGTTCCCAATGGCCACTACGCCATTCCTTTGAACAAGGCACAGATTGTGCGCCCCGGCAGTGCGGCGACGATCCTTGCCTATGGCACCATGGTGCACGTGGCCCAGGCCGCGGTTCAGCAAAGCGGCATCGATGCAGAGATCGTTGATCTGCGCACATTGTTGCCGCTAGATCTTGAGACCGTCGCTCAGTCGGTCAACAAGACAGGTCGCTGCGTGATTGTGCACGAAGCACCAAAGACCAGTGGCTTTGGCGCTGAGCTTTCCGCATCCGTCCAGGAAGAATGTTTCTGGAGCCTGGAAGCCCCGATCCAGCGGGTGACCGGGTGGGATACGCACTATCCTCATGCCCATGAGTGGGACTATTTTCCAAGTCAGGCGCGCATCAATGCAGCGCTTGAGAAAACACTGAAGGTCTGAGCCCATGGGAAAATATGTTTTCAAGCTTCCCGATCTGGGCGAAGGCGTGGTCGAGGCGGAAATCGTGGAATGGCACATCAAGCCAGGCGATCTGGTCACAGAAGACCAAACCCTTGTGGATGTGATGACCGACAAGGCGACCGTGGAAATTCCGGCACCGCAAGACGGTAAGATCGTTTCCATCAATGGCGAGCCCGGCGATGTGATCGCCGTGGGTAGCGAGTTTATCGTCTTTGATGGTGAAGGGGATGATGCGGCGGCGATAGAGCCGGCAGTTCAAACCGCCGCTCCTGAAGTCAAAGACAATGTTGTGCCTCTAACACCAACGGCAACGCCCCCTAAAGCTGCGGCGTCTGCTGCACAAGTTACACCTATTGCTTCGGGGGATCGTCCTTTGACTTCCCCTTCCATTCGGCGCCGTGCTGCCGAAGCCGGTATTGATCTTGGCGCGGTGGCTGGCAGTGGCCCTTCCGGGCGCATCATGCTGGAAGATTTTGAAGGCTTCTTGGCAGGCGGAAATCGCGCCACGGCTGCCCAAGGCAAGACGCAGCTCACCGGAACACAAGAGATCAAGCTGATCGGCCTGCGCCGCAAGATTGCCGAGAAAATGGCGATCAGTGCGCGCACCATTCCGCACTTTACCTATGTGGAAGAGCTGGACATTACCGAAGTTGAAGCCCTGCGCCAACATCTCAACAAGACGCGTAAAGCAGATCAGCCGAAACTGACCTTGCTGCCTTTCTTGATGCTGGCGCTGGTAAAAGTGATCAAAGACTTCCCGACGGTGAATTGTACTTTTGACGAGGAAAGCGGCATTATCACACAATACGAAGGAGTGCACATCGGCATTGCCGCGCAAACTGATGATGGCTTGAAAGTGCCTGTGGTCAAACACAGCGAAGCGCTGGACATTTGGCAAACTGCCGCTGAAGTTGCCCGCGTTTCCACAGCGGCCAAAAATAACACCGCCAAGATGGATGAGTTGACCGGATCTTCGATCACCATCACATCGCTTGGTGCTTTGGGCGGCCTTGTTTCAACACCTGTGATCAATCACCCGGAAGTGGGCATCATTGGGGTGAACAAGATGCAGGAACGTCTGGTCATGATCGATGGTCAGGTGACCACGCGCCTGATAATGAACCTTTCTTCCAGCTTTGATCACCGCATTGTCGATGGCTACGTAGCCGCACAAATGATCCAGGCCTTAAAGTTGCTTATCGAGCACCCCGCCACGATCTTTATCTAGGCTGGCTATTCCAAAGGCTCTATTCGCCCCGCCACGTGGGGTTGTCCGGTGCTTCGATGGTAATGAAGCCCAGGATTTCAGGCGACAAAGGTCCGAGCGTGAGCGGGTTCTTGACCCCCGGCAGAACGCAGATATCAAACATCTCCGTAATGGCGCCGTCCAGGCGTAGCCATTGTTCCACGTTGCCATTGGCCATGGAGATGATCTGTATACCGCACCAGGCATCCGCATCTTTTTCCTTGAGGCGTCCGTCTAGCTCGAGCCCCTCGAAGCGCTTGTACCGTGGTTTGGAAAGCGTGCTGAGAACGTGGTTGTTATGAAACGCCAGCCCCCGCAGGAACCCAGGCGCAAAGAACTCAGGTTGAAACGTCTTCTTCTTGGTGTCGATCCAGCCGATGTCACCGGAGCCTGAATTACAGGCCCAGATCTTGCCGTCGTGCCAGCGCGGGCTATGAGGCATGGACATGCCGGTCGCCAGGATCTTGTCGCTTTCAATATCGATAATCACGCCACCATCCTGACGGCGGTCGCGCCAGCCATCGATGACATCTGATTTGCACACGGCAGAGGCATAGCGCGGCACCCCGTCCCGCATGGCCATGCCGTTGAGATGGCAGCGATCTTCCGGGGCCAGACGGGAAATGAACGTGGGCTTCCATACTGGTTTGAAACTGTGAAAGAGGCTGAATTCTGCGATACAGGAGTATTTCGTATTGACGAAATTGACCTTGCCGTCCTCGCGAATGCCAAGCTCATGGATATCCACGTCGCCGATGATTTGCATATTACGCGGCACATAGACCTTGTCATGAACCTCATTGGCAAGCTGCCCGGGTTGGAGCGCATTTTCCATGCGCACCACCTGATGCAGCGTACCCAGATAAAGCCGGTTCATGTCCCCGGCAATGCCCATGGCCTGAGGGTAATGCGCTTCGTGAACCGTCAGCTTGCCTTCAGGGCCATGCCCCACCAGATAGAGCCGCCCGGTCTGATAGGACGTAAATGCCAGTGAGACATCATTGGCAGCCAGCCATTTCGGCAGACCATTGGAGAATGTCAGATCAACTTTCGGCGGCTCCTGAGGGGCCTGGCCTTGTTGGCCAATCTGATCTTGCTGAGATGCTGCTGGATTAGCTGTATTTGTGGTGGCCTCTGGCGCTGGCTTGTCACTCTCATCGGTCATTGCGTCATCCTGCAAAACGGTGAAATCTGGTCTCTAATCTATGTACAGAATGGTTAAGCGAAGCGCAAAGACCAACT
This sequence comes from Alphaproteobacteria bacterium, assembly GCA_021774965.1. Classification (GTDB taxonomy): domain Bacteria; phylum Pseudomonadota; class Alphaproteobacteria; order JAJFIK01; family JAJFIK01; genus JAJFIK01. The sequence goes on along the minus strand of JAJFIL010000148.1, from coordinate 10,833 downwards.
TGTGATTTGGTAACCACTGTCCGATAACGATGCCCAACAAACAAACCCTCAATAAAAAGGGCCACGATATCAACCGCAGCCCCCTGAAGCTTTATAGGACCAAGCCCGGATCAGAACGAAGTGGAAACGCGGAAGCTGCCGCCCAGATTGTCCCTGTCACCCAGTTCCATGAACCCATCAATACCGACATCGAACGTATCGCCGATGATATAGCCATACCCGCCTTCAAACAGCAGCACCGAGTTTACCGGGTCGCCCACGGTCTCAAATGTCGTTAGGCCCGGTGTTGCTGATTGGAACTCAGAGGTATGGCTGTTTTGGCCATCGCCCAGGTACTCAATACCTGTTGTCCGCAACATCAGGCGATGGTTCTCATTCCACATGTGTGAGAACTCTGCCCCCAGTCCCACAAAGGCATGGGACTGGTCGGATTCTTCAACACGGAGTGCTGTAAGGCCATCTCCACGCTCTTCAATCATATCCTGCCCAATAGAGCGCCCGCCCAGAATTGCCAAGGGGCGAATAGGCCATACGTTGCCATTCAGACCATCCAGCGTGAAACGCAGGTCCAACTCGACCGCCGACGAATCATAGTCGCTCTCAAATGTCTCATCGACCATATTGGTCTCATTGACATCTGGATCAGCGATCACAACGCGGCGCGTAATCTCACCATTTGTACCTGCCCAGCTGAGCGAGCCGTCCATGTGAGCGTTTAGGCCATTGCCCTCGCGGTTCAGCGGTACATTCATATGCCCGCCAAGAAGGAAGGTTGAAATATCAGCCGTATCAGTACCATTGCCAATGGTAGTCACTGTTGATCTGGTGTGACCAAGAGCGGCCCCAAGAGTTATGCCCCGGACATCGAAGCCATTAATGCCAGCGCGCAAGTCGCGAGCATTGCCTTCGAAGCTGACATATTCATTGCCGCCTTCTTTGTTTTCGTTCCGGGCAAATCCAAAGCTACCCCAAACGTTCACTCCATGATTGAGCGCTGCGCGGAAATAGGTCGGCATCGACAGGTCAGCAGCTTCGTTCTGCATTTGGCGATTAAAGCGACGCTGAGCATCATCCGCCATGACCAGTGACGCATCAACCACACCGGGATAAAGCTCCGCAGCAGCGGCGTTCAGATCATTGCCGCTCCTCATGGTGGCGATGGCGAATGCCAGGGTCAGGAAATCTGGATCGGTTGACCCTGGATTGTTGAGCGGAGCCAGAAGCCCATTAATGACATTACCATGGTTCTCGCTCATACCTTCGATGTCGTGAGCAGAGCCCACATCCGATACAAGATTTACGTCGAAGTTAGCTGCATCATATTCGATAGCCTGGGAGAACAAGATCCCGCCGGGAATGATACCCGATACATTATCGAAAGTCCCCGCAAGGCCCGTTCCGCCGTCGATGATGGTTGTCGTGCCCATGAATGGAATGATCTGCTGGTTCACCACAAGATCGCCAGCAAGGCTGACCCCACCGGTAACCGTCAAAAGATCTGTTGATCCAGGGACGATCACATCAGCATAGAACGTTCCCGATCCGGTCTGGGTGAAATTGCCATTAATGGTCGTGGCGCCAGCAGCAGCCCCGCCCACCAGGAAACCACCGTGGTTCGTCACGTTGCCTGTAACAGAGCTGCCATCACCTGTGATCAACGTGCTGGCCGACATATTGCCCAAGCTGCCCACCACAAGATCACCGCTGAGGGAGTTAGCTCCCGCATTAAACGTGATGAGGTCATAACCAACTTGGTCAGTGCCGTTTACCAACCAACCGCCCGTAAGGAAGTTCAGTTCTTCGAATTCGTCAAAGGCATCTGCGCCGGTGCCAGTGGCAATCCATGCCCCGCCGCCAGCCAGACTGACGTTCAGCGTGTCATAATCTGCACCACCCAGCATTTGACCGGTGAGCGTGCCAGCGCTCCAGTTTACGGTGTCGTCCTCATCACCCATGGCCACAAGGCCAGTGATGCTACCACCGGTGAAGTTTAGAACATCGGTGCCACCGAGCATGAGAATATTGCCCAGAATGATACCGCCCGTGTTGACCGTGTCGTCCGCATCTGCCCCGCCAATACCGTCCGTGACAATGGCGGCGGTTGAACCATCAATAGTGACGCCAGATCCCACGTTGATGACCGCGCCGCTCGCGGAAACAGTGAAGACCCCATAGCTGCTGCCATAGACGCTGCCGGTTGGTGTGATCGAAACCCCGCCGCTGCCCGCGTTATAGGCATAAATCCCGGTAGTGCCGCCCCAGACAGCCCCTGTGGAGGTGATGGTAACATCCGTGCCCGAAGCTGAGTTATGAGCAAGGATGCCAACACCCGTGAGACCGGTTACATCGGTGGCGGTTATGGATATTCCATCAGTGTGGTTATGAATGGAGACAATACCGTTGGTGCCGCCAAAGACAGCAGCCTCTGCAATGATGGTGGAGCAGGCATAAATCCCGTCGCCCGAGGTGCCTGTGACTGTGCCATACGTATGAACCAGCGTACTGCCGCTGCCATTGTTGCAGGCCCAGATACCGTCCGTTGCGCCCAGGATTGTGCCTGTGGTGGTCACGGTCATGTTGGAAGTTGTGGCCGCGCCATAGGCGTAGATGCCCCTACCGGTACCACCGGTGACATCCACCGCAGTAATCGTCGTCGCGCCCGTGCCATAGTGGCGAGCGTCGATGCCGGTGGAGTAACCAGACACTGTTCCGGTGGCGGTAATTGTCATGCCCATAGAGGTGGCTGCATCACGTGCGAAAATGCCCTGGGAAACCGTACCATAGACATCCACTACGGAAATGGCGGTGGTCCCTGTGCCAGGGTTGTGGGAGTAGATGCCGCGGCCACCACTTACCGTACCCAAAGTTGTGATGGATAGATCCGTTCCCCACCCATGAACATTGATGCCGGCCTTTGGCGCACCGCCGTAAACATCAACCGCATCAATGGTGGTCTCACCAGTGCCAGTGTTATTGACCAACATGCCGTACCACAAACCGGAGACTACGCCCGTAGAAGTAATGATGATATCCGTTGCTGCACCGCCATTTGCAGCTGAAATACCAGTGCTGGCTCCTGGGTTGGTCCCATACACATCCACGACATTGATCGTCGTCGCGCCGCTGCCGAAGTTGAGTGTGTGAACGCCAGCGACACCTCCAGAAACGGTGCCCGTTGATGTGATCGTGAGCCCCGTACCGTGAGTTTCCCCATAAATACCAAAGCTGGTCGCACTTGTTACATCCACAGCATTGACAACAACCGCGCCACTGCCCTTGCCGATAGCAGCGATACCGTATCCGGACCCAAATACATAACCGGTGGCGGTGACGGAAAGATCCGTCGTTGCGGCCGAGCCGTAAGCAGCGATACCTCGTCCGCTCGCACCAGTTACATCAATCGCTGAAACAGTGGTAGAGCCAGTACCACCATTGGAAACCAGGATCCCGTCCACGCCGCCATAGACATATCCATTGGCGTCAATGTCCACATAGGTGCCCGCAACGGAGTTTTCGACGTAGATGCCGATGCCTGTCTGGCCGGTCACTGCTCCGTTCGACGTAATGTTCACGCCATCCGTACCAACATGGTTCACGTGGATGCCATGGGTGCCGCCGTAGACATCCATCTCAGCAATGATTGTGGAGCACGCGTAGATGCCTGTGCCCGTGCCACCTGTTACCGTGCCATAGGCATGAACGTAGGATCCACCACTGCCGATACCACAGGCACGGATTCCATCCGTGCCGCCGTAGACTGTGCCCGTTGTGATTACAGAGAGAAGACCTGATGACGCCGCAGCCGTTGCATTGATACCTGCTCCGCTTCCGCCGGTAACATCCACTGCATTGATTGTCGTATCGCCGCTGCCAAAGTTATAGGCCCTGATACCGTCCGTGGCGCCATAAACCGTGCCCGTGGCAGTTATAGAGAGATTTGTTCCATATCCGGCGAAGTTCTCGGCATAGATCCCAAAATTGTATCCGCCGGTGACGTCCACCGCATCAATGGAAATCGCGTCGCTGCCAAAGTTGCGGGCGAAAATTCCCATGCCCCCGCCACTTACCGTGCCGGTCGCGGTGACGGTAAGAGAGGTTCCACGGTTTGTGGCATGAATGCCGCTCTTGGTTGAACTCGTAACATCATAGACTGAAATGATGTTGGAGCCGCTGCCATAGTTGCGGCCAACGACACCATACGTTCTGCCGTAGACAGAGCCGGTGGCGGTAATGGAAAGATCTGTCGCCGATGCCTGGTTCCGGACGTAGACGCCGAAATTGGACGCTCCCGTAACATCCACAACCTCAACCGTTGTCGACCCACTGCCGTAGTTGCGCACGTATACGCCATCGGTGCCGCCATAGACGGTGCCTGTCGCGGTGATGGAGGCGTCGGTTCCAGAGGCAAAAGCGAAAATCCCCGTGCCGCCCGCGCCAGTTACAGCGTCGACGTTGATGTCAAGCGAGCCACTGCCGCCGTTAATGGAGTGAATTCCCGTAACCCCGCCATAGACTGAGCTGGTCGCCACGATATCTGTGTCTGTTCCATAATTGCGCGTCGCAATGCCAACAAACCCACCCGTAATGGCTCCTAAAACATTTATGGAAACCTCTCCTCCAGAACCGGAATTGTAGACCTGTATGCCGTTGCCTGTGCCGCCGGTGACATCCATCGTATTGACGGTGACAGGACCAGAGCCATAGTTCCTTGAGAATATGCCGTTCGTGCCCCCATAGACAGTGCCCGTTGAGGTGACGCTCAGGCTTGAGCCCGTATTTATTGCATCAATGCCATTGCCTACACCACCGCTCACCGCGGCGCTTGAAACAGTCAAAGAGCCGCTGCCATAGTTGCGGGCAACAATTCCGTAATCGCCGCCTGAGACGGTATCGCTCGCAACGATGCTTAGATCCGTGCCAGTGTTGAACCCAAAGATGCCGTGCCCTACCGAACCGGTTACCGTTCCCGACGTGGAAACACTTAAAGCACCGGAACCGGTATTGTGCGCGTAGATGCCATGGACCCCGCCATAGACAGCACCTGTTACTGAAAGGGTTTGGTAGGTCCCGGTACTGCGCGTGCCGATGCCCGTTCCTGTCGCACTGGTAACAGTTACCGCATCAATGATGGTCGAACCCGAGCCATAGTTCCGGGCGAAAATACCGTGAAGTCCACCTGTCGCGGTGCCGTTGCTTTCGATCGCAAGGTCCGTTCCGGTGTTAAGGGCGTCAATGCCCTGACCAGTCGCGCCTGTTGTATCGACCGCTTCAATGCTCAGTGCTCCGGAGCCGTAGTTCCTGGCGTCGATGCCATCCAGTGAGCCGTAAACCAAGCCTGCGGTATCAATGGTGGTGGACGTTCCCACATTGACTGAGAAAACACCTGTTCCCGAGGAGGCCGTGACATCATCTGCGGTCGTGATATTCACTTCGCCAGACCCCAAATTTGATGCATAAATACCGAAGGATACGCCTGTGATCACTCCACTTGTGGTGATGTCAACATCCGTGCCGGCGCCGGTGGAATAGGCAAATACGGCGGCATAGCTGCTCGCCGTTACAGTCGCAGCGGTGATGTCAATGGAACCGGTGCCAAAGCTCCTGGCGTAGATACCATCCAAAAGACCGGCAACCGTGCCCGTAGAAGCAATCGTCGTGTTGGTCCCATGGGTATGAATATCAATGCCGCGGCCCGCGGTTCCGGTGACATCCAGAACAGATACCCGCGTGTAGCCTGTGCCTGAATTGCGAACCTCGATGCCATCGGCCCCACCCAGAACAGTACCGCTGGTGATAATGGAAACATCCGTGCCGATGCCGGGATTATAAACGAGAATGCCTGTGCCCGCGCCGCCGGTAACGTCCGTTGCAGTAATGCTGACAGCATCGGGATGCATGTGATTGACGTGGATGCCATTCACTCCGCCATAAACATAAGCGTTCGCATCAATGACCGAACAAGCGTAAATCCCGTCGCCTGTGGTCCCGGTCACCGTGCCATGGGTTTGAATAAACGAGCCATCGCCCCGGTTACAGGCCCAAATGCCGTCGGTGGCCCCCGTAATTGAACCAAGAGCCACAATAGACATGGCGCCCGCAGTAGCAGCTCCGTAGGCATAGATGCCGCGACCATCCGTGCCGACAACGTCCATTGCGGCAACGGTGGTAAGCCCTGTCCCAAGGTTTGAAACCACGATACCGCTGGCACCGCCCGTTACAGTATCTGATGCCGATACGATGACATTTGTACCTGATACAAAATTATAGGCGCGAATGCCGTGACCGGTTGTGCCAGTCACCACACCGCCGGAAACCAATGTGCCTCCGGTTCCCTGATTGTGCGCAAATATCCCGTCGGTTGCCCCGGAAACTGTGCCGCTGGCAACAATCGTCATGTCGGTCGCGGCAAAACCCGCCCGCGCATCAATACCTCTTGCCGAGCCCCCTGTCACATCGGCGGAAATGACCGTGGTCGCGCCAGTACCCTGGTTGTTGGCATAGATGCCGGTGGTGCCGCCTGAAACTGTTGCGGCTGCACTAATCCCAATGTCCACTGACATGCCGGAATTGCTGGCGAACACACCGAACCCCGCTGTGCCCGTAACTGGGCCCTCGGCACCAATGCTAAGGGAGCCCAATCCCGTGTTGGTGGCATGGATACCATTGGCACCGCCCGCTACGGTGCCGGACGTCATCACCGTCACGCCCGCGTATGTCGTATAGGCAGGAACGATAATCGGCGCGCCGTAAGTGGTTGTCGTTATAATGTCTATGAGAGGGAAAATCGGATCACCGAATTCATCCAGGACCGGATCGCCGTTCGCATCCAGGATGGGGCTGGTTCCATAGACAAGCGTATTGGTAACGCCCGTTATTTCCAGAACCGGATTACCATAGGCATCCAACAAAGGATGAGACGCCACATAGGTTCCATAAGATCCGCTGCCGTGAACCAGAACGCCAGTACCGCTTGTGCCGGTAACATCAGCTGCGCGCACATATGTCTCACCGGTACCTAAGTTGCGGGCATAGATGCCGTGCGTGCCGCCAGCCACCGTCCCTGTGGCGGTAATGTCCATGTTAGTAGCGGAAGCATAATTGATAGCGCGAATACCGTTCCCCGTCGTGCCTGTGACATCGACAACAGACAAAGTTGTGGTTCCGCTGCCGTTATTCCGCGCTAGGATACCATCTTGGCCACCGCCAACTGTCCCCGTGGAGGTAATGGATAAATCTGTGCCTTCGTTCCAGGCCACCACTCCAAAGGAAATGGTGCCATAGGAATTTACCACATCGATATCGAGTACACCGGTGCCCCAATTGATGCTGGCCGTACCCAGTCGCCCGCCTGTCACAGTACCGGTCGAGCCAATTATGATATCCGTGCCACTCGCCCTATTCTGAACCGATATACCTCGGTCCCCACCGGTTACCGGCCCCGAGGCAGAAACTGTTGTTGTACCAGTACCAAAATTGTAAGCATAAATTCCGTCCCAGGTGCCACCTACTACAGCGCCAGTGGTAGCCACGACCAAGTCTGTCGTTGAAGTGCCGCCATAGGCATGGATGCCATATCCACTGCCGGTGACGCTATTGGCACTTATTGTAGTAGACCCACTACCTAGATTGCGGGTGTAAATTCCATCAGTTCCGCCGGTAACCGCACCACTGGTCGTAATATCGATACTTGTTGTGGATGCATCACCATAGGCGCGGACACCAAATCCTGCCGTGCCCGTTACATCCGTCGCAGAAACGCTCAGCGCTCCACTACCATAATTCCTCGCATCAATACCCTCGGTCGCACCGGAAACCGCACCGGTTGCAACAACGCTCAAAGTCGTCCCATCACCACGTGCAAATATCCCGTCGCGGCTTCCACCAGTTACCGCGGCTGCAGTGACAGACGTAGCTCCGCTGCCATCGTTATCGGCAAAAATACCGTATCGGCCACCAGATGCTGCCCCGGTAATCGCAACTGTGAGCCCCGTCCCACTATGATTGCGAGCATAGACAGCATTCCTGGAAGTGCCTGAAACGCTCGCAAGATCAACCGACAACGATCCAGAGCCGAAGTTACTCGCAACAACGCCATACCGTGCGGCTGAAATCGTGCCCGTCGCGCTGACACTCAGATCTGCTCCAGTGTTTCGCGCATTGATACCATCGAACAAGGTAGCCGTAGCATCCGCAACCGCTACCGTGGTAGAACCACTGCCATAATTTCTTGCCCCGACGCCCGTGCGCCCAGAGACAAGGCCAGTTGATGTGACGGATAGGTCGGTCCCCGCACCGTTGACCACTGCGTCAATTGCGCTGAAATTGGTGCTGGAAACCGCTACCGTCGTTATATCGATTGCGCCGGTTCCGAAATTTCTGGCGTAGATACCCCAATTGGGTGCCGCAATTGATCCTTCGCTATTGATTGAAACGTCAACAGCGGTGGCGGAGCCAATCACCACAACGCCATTATTTCCCGTTGAGGTAACAGCTGAACCCGCGTGTAAAACCGATAGGTCAAGATCGCCAGCACCGCCGGTCATGGTGATACCGTTGCTCGCACCGCCGGAAATCGTACTTGCGGAAACACCGCTACCGACCACAACAGTCAGATCATCAACGGCCCAAGAGAGAGGTCCGTATACGCCGGGGGCGCAATTTACCGTGTTCCCTGCAACAGGTGCGCCCGGCACGCAAGCCGCCATCACCTCGTCCGGTGTGGCGACCATGATGGCCAGCGCCGATGCAGCGATCATCAGGCCTGAGCGGAAAACCCGGCCTTGATTGATTGATTGGTTTAGTTGCGAGCTTGGTCCTGTCCCCCTGACAGCACCAGTCACCTCACGCACGACGTGTGGCACAGCTTACTCCCCCATATTTCCCACCCCAATTCAATCGGCTAAGGCACGGAGGGTCAATTCAAATTGCCGCACATGGCTTACCTATTGTTGGTAAGGGTAAATGTGCAACACGCCTTAACCTCAATCGCCATGAAACCTAGTGTTTCCTTAGGGTTTGCGTTACTGCAGTTGTGGATAAGATTGGCTGTCAATATTTTGAATCTGATAACCCTGGAGATGTAAATGTTTCGCACTCTGCATCAGCTAGTTGTAAGAACTGGCGCAATAGCCATAGCAACGGGCCTAGTTGCGCCTGCAAACGCCGCTATACTTAATGCCGAGATGAACAACGCAGATCTCCTGGGGCTTATCGAGGGCGTGCACCTGGAAATGGTTGATGAGGTCAGCGACGGATGCTGGACCAACATTGGTGATGTGCAGGATCAAGTCCGCTCTGCCTTTGAGGCTGCTAATATCAGTGTACGTTCTATTGAAACCGCCGACAGCGCCACTCATCCGGCACTAATTGTTTCTGCTCGGGGTCAGCGGGTCGATGATAGCTATTGCATCGTGCAAACTGAAATTCGCATGTCGTTCGTCACCTCATCCCGTTTTGCTGAAGCCAGCGAAGGCGGCGACGTCTACATCATCAACTATAATTCTGTTTCCAACATGTTCCGCGCCAACGTTGCTGTCGTTTCCAACGAGAACGTCAACGCAGAGGTCTCCACCTGGGTAGAGCAGGTCACAAATGCCCTGACCGCCGAGATCAATGCCAAACGTGAGCTGCCCGGCCTGGCGGGCGTTCGGGAACAGCTGGGTCTGTCAAACTAAAACGTTCCGTTTCACATCTGGACATATGGCCATGTTCCTTTAACCATGAGCAGAACCCTCGACTCAAATCTCAAAGGAATGCGGTCATGGATACGCAGCTCTCGTTGCTCCTGGTGGGGTGCGGAAATATGGGCCAGGCGATCATGGGCGGCTGGCTGGCCAAAGGCGTGCCCCCTGGCAATATTCGCGTGGTGGACCCCGGCCCCAAGGCCGCTGAGGCCTGCGCCTGCGCTGGCGTAGCCCTTGTTGATGCCATTACCTCTGTGAATGCAGATTTTACCCCCGACGCGGTGGTTCTCGCGGTCAAGCCTCAAGCCGTTGCGGATGTAGCCCCTCTCTATCGGGCCTATGCCAAGAATGCGCTGATCGTTTCTATCATCGCCGGCACGCGGCTGAGCTGGTTTGAAGACCAATTGGGCAAGGAATGCTCCCTCGTGCGCGCCATGCCCAACACCCCGGCGACGATCCAGATGGGTATTTCCGCATTGTTTGCAAATGATGCGGCGAGCGCTGCGGACTGCGATTTGGCGCAATCGCTTTTCGAAGCCGTGGGCGAGGTGGTGTGGCTGGACGCCGAAGATCAACTGGATGCGGTCACGGCGGTTTCCGGCAGTGGCCCGGCTTATATTTTCCTGACCATAGAATCGCTAACCCAAGCCGCCATTGCCGCAGGCCTGCCCAAGGCCATCGCTGCAAAGCTGGCCAAGCAAACCGTTGTCGGCGCAGCACAGCTGGCAGACCGGTCTGATCTATCTCCTGAAGAGCTACGCAAGAATGTCACCAGCCCGGGCGGCACCACGGCTGCCGCACTGGAAGTGTTTATGGCCAAAGATGGCATGGAGGACTTGTTCGTCAAAGCCATCGCTGCGGCGGCGAACCGGTCTCGGGAGTTGGGCTAGCGCGCGCTGGTTTTACGGCATCTTCCCGAGAATAGGTGCACCGCCCCTCACCCCCACCCGGCTCGCTACTCTCGCCGACCTCCCCCGTCAAAGGGGGAGGTGACAAAGGGCGCACCCAGCTTCACTTCCCCCCTTGTCTGGTTTGATTGTGGTTATGTAGTGCGCACGGGCCGTGATTTGGCCCGTGCGCTGGCGGGGACCGTTTCCCCCACGGGTCTTGAAGGACCGACCGCAAGCATGGTCCCGCCTCGCGCTTCTTT
>JAJFIL010000147.1 GCA_021774965.1 Alphaproteobacteria bacterium | reverse complement strand
TGGCCCGATCCGGCAACACCCCCTTTGCCATTTGCTACAAAAACCTGCGCGAGCAAGGCAAGCCTCACAAAGTCGCCCTCGTGGCTGTCATGCGCAGGATGATTGTTGCCATCAACACAATCCTCAAGGAACAGAGAGATAGGCGTGTCCAATAATCCACAGTTGCTTGCGGGGGAAAGTTAGGATGGGGGGGGTATGCCGAAGGCACATCGCGATCTCGGTGATTGTTTCAAAACCGTGAACGCTAAACCGGACAGTAGAGGGTCGAGCCCCGGAATGACCAGATTGTTTTCTACGGCTCCAGTTCGCTATCCCAGTAAAGATAATCCTGCCAGCTTTCGTGCAGATAGTTGGGCGGGAAGTGCCTGCCGTTAGAGTGAAGCTCCATCACGGTGGGTTGGATCGGCGGTTTGGCCGGGATAAGCCCGCATTCTTTTGGCATCATGGAGCCCTTGCGCAAATTGCATGGCGCACAGGCGGTGACCACATTGCCCCAGGTGGTGCGCCCGCCGCGCGAACGGGGGATCACATGATCAAAGGTGAGATCATCCGGGCAAGTGCAGTACTGGCACTCAAAGCGATCACGCAGAAAAACATTAAATCGCGTAAACGCCGGATGCCGCGCCGGCTTGATATAGGTCTTGAGGGAGACCACCGAAGGCAGCTGCATCTCGAAACTGGGCGAATGGACCACTTCATCGTAATTCACAACGATGTTCACCCGATCAAGAAAGACAGCCTTGATCGCATCCTGCCAGCACCATACCGACAGGGGATAATAGCTCAGCGGGCGATAGTCCGCATTGAGGACCAACGCTGGTCTTGATTCAGGATTTGCGGCTCGTGCCTGCACTTAACCTGCTCCCTCACCTGGCCGAACAAATCCGGCCTCTCGCTTACGGGGGCAACAAAGTGTGACGTGATGTCCAGGGCCAAGGTACGGGCACTCAATTGGTGCCTCTATGGCATACTGACCCCGGGGTTAACGCCACCACGTCATGTAGCGCCCCACTTGGGTTGCCACACTATATACAGCAATTTTCAAATATGAAGTACCCAGATTATCCGCTCAGGAATTTGAGAGGGCGGTAGCGACAAATTTGCCGCCCAACTCAAGCCCATCGGGCCCGATAGAATGAGGCACCCCCGGGCTGACATGCCATTGAACCGGGATTTCCAGCTTGGAAAGCTCTCCCGCCGCCGTGAACATGGCCTGGACCGGGATCATGGGGTCCTGATCCCCGTGGATCAGCATCACGGGTGGCTTTACGGTCACCTCGGCTTCAAGATGGGCCGGACCTGCCAGGGCCCCTGAAAAACCCAGAATACCTGCGGGAGCCTTGGCCCGCCGCAGAGCCGTATGCAGCGACATCATGGTGCCTTGGGAAAAGCCCACCAGCACAAGATTACTGTCATCAAGCTCATGTTTTGCCAGCTCCGCATCAATGAATTCGTTCAGGATGGGGGCTGCGGCACTGACACCCTTATAGGCTTCGTCTGGATCAAGCCGGGTGATGGGAAACCACTGATAGCCCATGGGCGCACCGGGACATTCCTGCGGCGCGTTGGGCGAGGCGAATGCTGTATCTGGCAAGATCTGCTGCCAATAAGGCGCAAGACCAATGAGATCATCCCCGTTCGAGCCGTAGCCGTGAAGCAGGATTACAAGAGATTTCGCAGGCCCACCAGATGCTGGGGCAAGGCGGGGTCCATCAAGGCTCATGGGGCAAACTCCTGGTTCACGGATAGGTCTCGGCGTTCTTGGCGCTCTCCTGCATACGCACCTGGCGCAGATAGGTCCAGAGTACCCTTGCGGCAACCGCGCGCCAGGGGGACCATTTCTCTGCGATAATCGCCATTTCCTTTGTGGAGGGACGCTCCGGCAATTCAGCCACCTGCTGATAGGTATTCTGAAGAGCAATGTCGCCCGCAGGAAAAATATCCGGCTTGCCAAGGGAGAACATGAGATAGATCTCCGCCGTCCATTGGCCGATGCCGGGCACTTCGCAGAGATGCGCCATGGCGTCTTCATTTGAGAGGCGGGGAAGTGATTTCAAATCAAGCGAGCCGGAGACCAGTGCCTCACTGAGCGCACGGCCATAGCGTTCCTTGGGCGCAGACATACCAATCTTCCGCATGGTGGCGGCGCGCTTTTTGAGAAAAGCCTCAGGCGTCAGCGGATCGATATGTTCCTCAAGCCGACCCCAGATTGCTGCAGCGCTGGCGACGGATACTTGCTGCGAAACGATGGCATGCAGCAAGGTTCCAAACCCTGCTTTGCGCAGCCGTGTGGGCACCGGACCTTCCAACTTCCCGACCATAAAATCCATATGCGGGCAGAGCTTGGTGAGTTCAGCTACACCTTGGTCCACATCTGCGCGGGTTTTGATGCGCATTGTCATGGGTTCAATTGCGCCATTGCAGCATCAACAAACACCAGATGGAGAGCACGCATCCCCGCCTCGGTGATGTCAGTACGTCCCAATGCAGCCCAAGACCCTGCCCAGGCGGCAAAATTTCCCATTGGGCGCAAGGCGGCACATAAATCCCAGAACGCAAGGTTTGATAGGTCCATACCGCTGAGATCCTGATAGGCATCCGTAAAGACCTCCATGGCCTCTTCGCCAAAAGCGAACAAGAGCTCGGACCGCGTGATGGAAACATCGTAGAGCGCATCACCGATGTGCGGTTCTTCCCAATCAATGACGCAGGCGATCTCCCCGTCGCGCCAGATCGTATTGCCAGGCCAGAAATCCCCGTGAAGAAAAACAGATGGACCCGGCTCTATTTCAGGCTGAATGCGTTTCAGCAGGTCCCGAATTTCCAGATCCTTTTGCGGATGATCAGGCACCTTTACGTCCCAATTGATACGTGAGGTGATGGTTTGCCAGGCATCGGGCACCCCTTTGAGCTCTGCAAATCCTGTCCGGTGGATTTCGAAAAGCTGTTTCGCAAAGCGTTTGGCAAAGCGAGGAATGTCTTGCGGGTCGAACTCCGGCCCCCCTTCCACATAGCGCGTTACCAATGAGACATGGGGGAAAGCCTCTTTGGCTTCATCCAGATATATGGGCTCTGGCACCGGCAACCCTTTGCCGTGGAGATGTTCCAACAGATGAAACTCTGTGGTAGCCGCATCAGCATCGCGATCCAACGCCCATTGGCCGGGATGCCGGGAGATCAGTTTGGTGGGCGCGCCGTCGGAGTTTTTGATCTCTCAGCCCATCATGGTGGCGGAAATACCCCCATCCAGCGGCCAAGCCCGCGTGAGGCTCGCCCCCGGCGCAATGAGCTGCGTCAGCTTCTCAATTTTGTTTTTTGTCTCTGCATCAATCATTGGAGGATGAACTGAAACGCCAAGCACGCTAATGTCAATCCGATGATTGTGAAAACCCAAACCACCCGCTTTGCCCCCAGTCCCACGGGTGCCCTGCACCTGGGTCATGCTTATGCGGCGCTGGTGGCGCAGGCGGCTGCAGGTGAAGGTGGGCGGTTTCTTGTGCGCCTGGAAGATACGGATGCCTCTCGGGTGCGGGCTGAGTATGAGCAAGGCATATATGACGACCTGAAATGGCTGGGGCTTAGTTGGAAAGAGCCCATCATGCGGCAGTCGGAGCGTGCCCAAGCTTACGTGGAAGCGCTGGACAAGCTTCGGGCACAAGACCTGATCTACCCTTGTTTCTGCACACGCAAGGAAATTGAAGCGGAGTTTCGTGCCAGCCTCTCAGCGCCGCACCACAATAAGATGGGGCCCGATGGGCCGCTTTATCCCGGAACCTGCAAACACCTGAGACCAGAAGAGGCTGTCCGCCGCATCGCTGCCAAAGAACCTCATGCCCTGCGGCTTCACATGGATCGCGCCATGGGCACCGTCTCAGATAATCTGACATTTCGGGAATGCGGTGCAGGGCCGAATGGTGAATCCGGCATCATCACGGCAATGCCGTCCGTGTTTGGTGACGCAATACTGGCGCGCAAGGATGCGCCTGCCAGCTATCATCTTGCCGTGGTGGTGGATGATGCAGCGCAAGGGATCACGCTGGTGCCGCGGGGAAATGACCTTTTCCCCTCAACGCATCTGCATCGATTGCTGCAAGCTCTGCTAGGCCTTCCGGCCCCGGACTATCTACATCATGAGTTGATCGTCGATGAGGACGGAAAGCGCCTGGCAAAGCGCCATGATGCGCTATCGCTGGCCACTTTGCGCGCAGATGGCAAAACGCCGGAAGACATCAAGAAGATGCTCCCGGCATTGCCAAAATTTTGAGATCGTTCTGTTAGACCCCCCCCCTCACCCTGGCCCTCTCCCGAGGGAGAGGGAATGCCGGATGCGTTCCTCCTTGCCCTTCTCCTTGGGGAGAAGGTGGCGCAACGCGCCGGATGAGGGGCTTTAAATCCTACCAATCATTGAGCCCCACAAAGCGGCGGAAGCCAGCGGCCTCCGCCCAATCGTCCCATTCCCGGCGCAAGCGCGAGGTGGTGGACGGTGAGCCCAGACCCTGGCCAACGCCCAGCATTTCCATGCGCTCGCACCCTTCAAACATATCATCCGGCGTGGGCAAGGTGGCACTGGACCGTTGCAGGCGGGCATATTCACTGTCTTCCACCCCATCGGTGGCGAGCACGACGATCACTTCATAATCGTAGCAATCCACCAGCTGAGAGGTGTTCTCCATAAAGGCCAGGATATTTGTATAGCCCTGACTGCGCACCCGGCCATCGCGAACCAATGCAGGCACGCCGCCCACAACACCGTGGATAAAGGTGGCAACCTCATCAGGGCGTTCCCGGGCCGAGATAGTCCAGTCCCGGCGCAAGGGGTTTGAGCGACTGTCGTAAGAGCCGAACGTCCGCAGGGTGACTTTCGAGCGCGGCGGCAGATCTTCGATCATCGGGCGGATGCGGTCCGCCACTTTGCGGGCAAAGGCTGAGTTTGTGACCAACACATTGGATTGAGAAAGATCGATCCCGATCACAAGATGCGTCGGTGCACCGCGATAGGCGTAATCTTCTCCGGCACCTGTGGTGGTACGCACACCTGAGATGATCGTATAACCGCCAACGATGGCGCCACCGGCCAATATTAGAAACAACAACATTCCAAATAAACGTCCCATGATCCCCTCCGGCTTTTAATGGCGGGCTGCCAAGTCATGGCAGGCAACCCGCGCCGTTATCATTCAGGATTAGCTGGCTTTGCGGCCAAACAGCGAAGTAACGGAGCCACCATCATTATCTGCTTCCAGATCATTGCCAGCACCAACGATGGTATTGTTGAGGGCGGTGACCAGGTGAGTTTCCAGCGCCATGCGCTTTTCGCCGTTCTTCTTAAACTTCCCGTTGACCAGGCCAGACAGATAGGCGTTGGCGATGATGTGCAGGAACTGCTCAGTAGCTTCACCAGGGTGGGCGATTTGTGACTGAACCTTCTCGGCCCGCAACAAACGCATGTTCAGGTCTGCATGATCACGGTCACGGCTGTCCCGCTTGTGATCACTTTCAGCCTTTTCACCCCGTGTGCCGCCGGTAAAGGAGACAAAGGCGTGCATGGCATAGTGCAAAGACAAGGCACCAACAGACGAGACAAAGAAGAAGATCAGACCGAAAGACATGAAAAACAGAACCGTCTTGGTTGATTCATAGGTCTCGGGTGTCAGACCGAAAGGAACAACACCCTCCCCGGCATATTCATCTGCATAGGCAGCATCGGCACCTGCGTCTGATTCCAGACCCAATGAGGCCAGCTCATCCTCGGCACTCAGGACCTCACCGGTCAAGTCCACCCCAAAGATGGTCGAGCCGATGGGCAAGCTTTCGCTGGCATTCAGAAAACCGATGCCGATCAGCATGGTCAAAACCATCAGGGACAAGAGCCCGATAAAGGCACCGCGGCCCCATTTGCCTATGCCCGACACGAAATAGTGCAGTGCCAGCACGGCAAAGACCACTTGCAGGGATTTAAAGGTGACCGAGGCCCGCAGGCTTTCGGGCACTTCAAAGAACTCATTGGCAAAATTGCGCGACCAGATCTCTTCCAGGATCGTGTAATCCACAAAGATGGCCATGGTGGTCACGGCCAATCCGGTCAAAAAGACCAGTCCGAAGGAGACCATGCGCAGAGGATCCTTCTGGCGCGCCTTTAATTCCGCCACTTTAATCTCGACAGAGCGCTTGGCCCCCTTGAGGTAGGAAAGATAAATACTTGCTTGGGTCGCAAGGAATTTCTTGGTGACGGGTACACCGTCATTGCCCATGCGCGTGGCTAGATCGATGCTTTCATCGAAAATAGACTTGCCGCTTTTACCCGGGCGATAGAATTCCTCGACCGGATCCACATAGGTCCTGGTATTCTTGTGACCAAACAAACCAAACATTTAACTGCCCTCCATTAGGGAGCGCGAGGGACATATACCCGTCCCAGGCCATTCTCGGGAACCTCCAAAGCTTGATAGTGAGTTACGCCCCGTGATCTATCTTCTATCGAGCCCCTGCTTAACCGTATTGAAAGGTCCTGTTCAGGAACCGTTCATCAACGTTAATCAGTGGACCAACCAATTGTGACCAAGGGGAGGCGCAAATAAGAACATTGCGCGGCAAGCCCGCACTCAGCAACGATTGTTCCTGTTGGAAAACTCGCCCATAGACAAGCCGACCTGTTAGCAAAACAGGTCTTGCTGTTTGTTCTTCATGGGCCTTGGCCACCTCAGATATGTGATGGCCGTCACATGTGATACTGCGACGGGGTTCAGGCTCGCCGGTAAATGGGGCGCAAGTGGGGCGCTCTGACAACCAAGTGCCCTGGCCTTCAAGGTGTGCCGACCGAGACGTCCTCAATAGATCAGCAAAAACCCCATCCGTTGTTACGCGGACAGGGTCTTCGAAAAGCTCAGAAAATGCTCAATGCGCAATATGCGCACTTATACCATTTCGGTGGCAACCGAGGTAAATGTACCGGTCAGGTTGGTGCCCAGGGTGGTGATAACGCCGATAATGGCAACAGCAATCCCTGCAGCAATGAGGCCGTACTCAATTGCGGTGGCACCTGATTCGTCTTTTACAAACTTCGCAGCAAACTTGGTCATGGACTTGTCTCCTAAATATACATTGTGCGGCCAGCGCTCGCATTTTGCGTGAGACAGGGCCTCTGCGAACTCATGCATCATGAGCTACAGACATTGAGGAGTGTTTGAGAGAATAGGTAGACTTAGATGTAGATTATCGTCTTCTTCTAGGAACAGTTTAGCGACTCTGTGATGTGTTTGATGGTATCCAATTCAACTTGGCCTAGGGCGCGCCAATAAGTTCATTCCGCCGCCTCCACCTGCCACTCATCGCATTCAGGACCGCTCAAAGGCAGGTTCCCCGTCGCCCTGTTGGCGCGGCGGATTTCGGCCAGTTCGGACATGCCGGGCAGCTCCCATATGGCATGGAAAGCAGGTTGGCATCTGGCGCCAATTTCAACGTCCTCAAAAGTCGTAAAAATATCTTCCCGATCAAACACCTCATCTGCACTCAAAATTGGCAGTAGTCCTTCAGTGGCAGCGGCATAGTCTCCGATACTGTATTGCAGGTCAGACAGCGCTCTTGGATACAGATCGCCTTCTTCCATATATACCGCCACGGTGGGCAAACCGACACGGACGGTTTCAACATCCCCCCGCGCAGCAGCTATTCGTAGAGCAAAATATTCGCTGTCCCGATCTGTGATAAATTGTGAACCGGAGTTTTGCGCAACGGCATCCGCTAAGACTGGCCAAGCAGCTTCCATGGCGTCAGCATCCCGGCGTTGCAGCGCCAACTCCCATCGGAGAAATGCATTTCCAACAGGTCCGAATCCGGTGCTTTCTATCAATCGCTCGGCTTCTGCAAGCATTTCCATGTTGATGTAATGCTGCACAATATTGGAACGGATGGTTTTATTTAGGGGGTCCAGAGCCATGGCACGCCGCGATGACGACAGGGTGCGGGCTCTGTCTCCAATCACCCGGTAAAGATATGTTGCTTCGTAGTGAACAAATGCCGCCTGTGGGGCCAGTTCAAGGGCACGATCAATTGCTGCCTGCGCACCTGCCCAATCTCTTGAATAATACTGATGCCACGCCGCCTGTGCGACCAAGGCTTCAGCATTGTTGGGGTCAAGTGCCAAGGCGCGCTCGAACGTCTCCCTGATTGACCGACCCCGATCACCCAGCGTCGTTCCTTCTGCCGGGTCGGAATAAATCAGGGCGCGAGCAAGGGCGGCCTGGGCAGCGGCAAAATCAGGGTCAATATCCACAGCCGTTTGAAATGCCACAATGGCGTTGGCACGATTGATAATATCCAGTCGTTCAGCCCACAGATAACGCCCCCTCAAATATTGTTCATAGGCGGCGGGAATAGATGTGCGAACATTTGTCCTTGCCGTCGCCCCAATGCCCAGACGTACGGTCAGCACCTGGGCAAGGCGGTGCACAATTTCATCCTGCACTTCCAATATGTCCGTGAACGGACGGTCATAATTTCCAGACCAGATATGAAAGCCATCCGCCACACGAATAAGCTGAGCTGTCACACGGATCTGCTCGCCGGAACGCCGTACAGACCCTTCAAGAACATGAGAGACCCCCAATGCCTCACCAATACCGGTTATATCCTCTGGCCTGTCACGAAACGAGAACGAAGATGTGCGCCCCGCCACTCTCAAATCCGGAAACTGCGCCAACACATTGAGTAACTCTTCCGCCAAGCCATCTCCCAGGATGACATCCTCAGGCGCCTCACTGATCGCCACAAAGGGCATCACAGCGATGGATTGGCCTTGCTGCGTTTCTTCTGTCGCGACTGTTACTTGCACCGGCGCAGGCGCTGCAAACTGCTGCCAGCCAAAAAGACCCACTACCGCGACAACAGATGCAATCAACACATAATCGACGGGGCCGATGGGTTTGGGTGCCATGTCATCGGTGGAACCTGTGGACTTCACTCCCTCTGGCGTCAGCTCCAGCGCCCAGGCCGCGATGCCGACGATGGGCAGGCCAGCAAGGACAAGGACAAGCACCAACGTATCGGCCCATTCCGGCAGGTTCGAGGCCCCGGCCACAAAGCCGATGACCTGCATGATGATCCACGCCCCCACCAGATAAGCGGCCAGCACGCGGAAAACATTTCGTTTCCGAAGTTCCGTGAGAAGGTTCATGGGCGCATCCTAGCCACATTCAATCCTGCCCGCTTCGCCCTCGCGACATTGAGGCGGGAAGCCGTATGTGCGCCAGTATTCAGGCAACGGCGTGCCCGCCAACCAAGGTTGAAACGCATCGCTTGCACGAAATCCGGCTAGCTCTGGCTCCCAAAGACCAAGCGAAAACGCTGGCATGGCTTCGTAGTTACCGATCATCACGTCCGGTGCCGGAAAGCGAAATTCTCTTAGCCCTTCCGCCTCTGCCCATACAGAGATAGCGGGGATGAGATGTTCGAACCCCCCTGCCGGGTTGCGATACATCTCGTAAAGAACATCATGATCCCCCCAGGGCGCACCGATTTCATAATCTCTAGCCGCCTGAAGCAAGAAAGCCTCGCGATAACCCAGGCGTGCCAAAATCCCTTCCATTGTGCTCATTGGTAGGCCTCTGTTCCACGCCGCAAGGGACACTTCCATTGCCGCTTCATCATTATCTAGTGCCGCCAAAGCCGCGACTAGATTGCCACTGCACGGCGCATAGCCAGGTTCGAGTTCCACACAACGGGTGAAATCCGCGTGAGCTTCTACGAGAAACCCAACATAGCGATAGGCAATGCCGCGCCAATTGAGTGCAGTCCCATTATGGGGGGCGATTTCCAGGGCGCGCCCATACCCATCAATTGCATGTCGCAGGTTCGCCGCTGGAATTCTGTCTTCTGCAGTTTCTGGAATCATCGGGTATCGCAAGAAGGTATTGACGGTTACAGCAAGCGAGCTGTTTGCATTCAAGGCCAAGGCACGTTCGGCATATTCAATCGCCAATACACGAGATTCCACCATGCTTGTGCCTAGTTCACTGTCCAAGCCACCAATGTTGTTGATGCTGCTAATCAACTGGATGGCGGCGCGCATCTCCCATGCTTCGGCATAGTTGGGGTCTAGCTCCACCGCGCGGGCAAGATAGCCATCAGCCTCTCCAAGGTCAGTCCGCGCAAGAAATATTGGCCGCGCCTGATGATACAGCTCATAGGCGGTAAGGTTTGTCGTCGCTGCATCAACCTCAACCTCAGGCAAGAACGTATTCAGCTCCTCGCTCAGGGCATGTACAATGGCGGTGGCGATCTCATCCTGAATTTCAAAAATGCTTAGTGTACTGAGGTCTCGGTCATAAGTTTCAGACCACAGGTGCCGGTCATTGCTGCTGTCGATGAGCTGTGCTGTCACGCGGATGGTTTCCCCCGCCCGGCGCACGCTGCCTTCCACCACATGGCGCACGTTCAGTTCCGCCGCGATCTCTGGAATATCCGCGTCCGATCCTTTGAACCGAAAGGCGGAAGTGCGGGAGGCCACTTGCAGGCCGTCCACGCGGACCAGCACGTTCAAAAGTTCTTCGGAGATACCGTCAGAGAAATATTCCTGATCTCCATCGGGGGATAAATCGTCAAAGGCCAGCACAGCAATGGAGGCGGCTTCGGGGCCTGTCTCTGCTGACACAGGCGCTTCAGTCACCATGATCGTTGCGGGCGCCGGAGCTGCAAATTGTTGCCAGGCGAACAGACCCACCACTGCGACAACGGCTGTGATCAACACATAGTCCACCGGGCCAATGGGTTTGGGCTCCAGCTCCGATGCCGTGCCCGAGGTTTTCACACCGTCAGGGGTCAACTCCAACGCCCAGGCAGCAATCCCCACAATGGGCAATCCTGCGAGCACAAGGACCAGCACCAATGTGTCAGCCCATTCCGGCAGGTTCGAGGCCCCGGCCACAAAGCCGATGACCTGCATGACAATCCAGCTGCCCACCAGATAGGCGGCGAGCACGCGGAACACGTTCCGTTTTCGAAGTTCGGCGATGATGTTCATTCCGCTACATCCTCCCCCAGCCATTCGTCACATTCAGGCCCGCTGAGAGGCAGGTTCCCGCTCGCCCCATTGGCCCGGCGGATCTCAGTTAATTCAGGCATGCCCGGCATTTCCCAAATGGCATGGTAATCCGGCTGGCATCGCAAGCCCGTATCGATTTCCGTTATGGCCGTAACAAAAGTGCTATCGGCGGGGTTGTATTCGCCCCGTTGAACGAGGGTATAGAACTGACGAGCAGCGGTTTCATAATCTGCGAGGAAGTAGTGCAGATATGCGGGTGTCATTGGATCGATCTCATATTGCTCCGCCGCATCCATGATCGTCGGCATTTTTTCCAACACCGTGGCTGCGTCCCCCCGAAAGGCCGCCACAAATGCTGCACTATTTGCAAGTTGTGAGGGCAGCGGTGCGTCCAGACCATTGGCAGGGTCTGCAGCGAACTGGCGAAATTCTGTGATCGCTGTTTCGAACGCATCCGCATCGCGCATGAACCAGGCAATGTCAGCGGCTTCTCTTATCCGCCATAAGCGAGGGAATTGCGCACCCACGGCAAGTCGCCGCGCTTCACCAAATTGGCCCGCAGCGAGATACCTATCGATTGCGTTATCTCTGATGGTGAGGTTTAGGGGATCAAGCGCCATGGCCCGCCGCAAGGCCGCCGTCATGTGATCTAAATCCCCGAGAACTTCGTAGAGCATCGCTGCCTGGTAATGGGTGAAGGCAGCGTTGGGGGCAATAGCCAATGCCCGTTCAACCCACTCCTGCGCCGCCTGCCAATTTCGGTTGCCGTTCATATTCCAATAGGCCAGGGCAACCATTGCTTCAGCGTTGTTTGGGTCAATCCCCAAGGCCCGGTCTGCTGCATCTCGCCCGCGCTGTAGATGCTCTGACAGGCTATATCCATCAGGTGGACCGCTATAGAGCACGGCCCGCGCAAGCGCGGCCCAGGCGCCAGCAAAGTCAGGGTCAATATCGACCGCCGTTTGAAAGGCAACAATGGCCCCCGACCGGTTGGCATCATCGTGCCGTTCGGCCCACATGACCCGGCCACGCAAATATTGCTCATAGGCACGCGCGTTGGTCGCGGGGGCGGCACCTCGCTCCACATTGGAAGAAACGCCCAGTCGAATGGTCAGAACCTGCGCGATCCTCCGAACAATCTCGTCCTGCACCTCTAAAATGTCAGAGAACGGACGATCATAGTTTCCTGACCAAATGTGAAAGCCATCGGTAACGCGGATCAGCTGGGCCGTGACACGGACCTGCTCCCCTGACCGGCGGACGGAACCTTCCAGCACGTGGGAGACGCCCAATGCCTCGCCGATGGCAGGGATGTCTTCTTGTTGATCGCGGAAGGAGAACGAAGACGTGCGCCCCGCAACTGAAAGATCCGGAAACTGTGCCAACACATTCAGCATCTCTTCGGCAAGACCGTCCCCCAAGATGATATCTTCCGGCGCTTCACTGATCGCCACGAAAGGCAAAACTGCAATGGATTGGCCAGATATGCGCTCATCAGCAGCCACTTGCACCGATGCTGGCCCGGCGAACTGTTGCCAGGCAAACAGGCTTACGATGATCACCACTGCTGCGGACAAAACCCCATCTACCAGACCAAAGGGGCGCACGGGCGTATCGTCCGTGGAGCCTGTTGATTTCACACCGTCAGGGCTCAGCTCCAACGCCCAGGCGGCGATGCCGACAATGGGCAGACCCAGCAGCACGACGATCAGGACAAATGAATCAATCCAGTCAGGAAGCTCAGCCGCATTGGCCACAAAGCCGATGACTTGCATGACAAGCCAGCTGCCCACCAGATAAGCGGCGAGCACGCGGAACACATTTCGTTTTCGAAGTTCAGCCAGCAGGTTCATGGTGCCTCCCTCAAGACGGGAGACCATACCAGAATTACACGGCATTAGAAGTCGAAATTAACCAGTTTTCTCCGGTTTTTAGCCCGCTTCACGCTCCACCAGCGCCACAATGTCCAGCAGGATATCTGCTAGCTTGTAATCTCGTGGGGTGTAAATGGCCTTGATGCCGGACTGTTTCAGACGGCCCCCATCCCCTTCGGGAATAATGCCCCCCAAGACGACCGGGATATGGGTCAGCCCCTCATTGCGGAGGCCATGCATGATCTCTTCGGCCAGCGCCACGTGTGAACCTGAAAGTACCGAGAGCCCCACGCAGTGAACCTTGCCTTGCTTGGCTGCTTCGACGATGGCCTCCGGGGTTTGGCGGATACCGCCGTAGGTCACTTCAAAGCCGCCTTCTGTTGCCCAGACGGCGATTTGTTCTGCGCCGTTGGAATGGCCATCAAGGCCCGGTTTGGCCACCAAGAGTTTAATGGGCTCGCCAATTTGTTTGGAGACGCGCGCGACTTCCTTGCGCACTTGGTCCAGCGCTGCGGCAGGCATGGCGGGACGAGCGGTGGTGCCGGTGGGCGCGCGGAATTCGCCGAACACATCGCGCAAGGCCCTGCCCCATTCGCCCGTGGTGACCCCTGCCTTGGCAGCCGCAATGGACGCGGGCATGATGTTGCCGCCGTCTTTTGCGACGCGGGTCAGCTCATCCAACGCCACGCGCACGTCTTCTGTATTGCGATCCCGGCGCCAGGCATTCAGGTGTTCCACCGCTTTGCGCTCCACGTCCTCGTCCACCATCATGATGGCGTCATCCCCTGTGGAGAGTGGTGAGGTTTCGGATTCCTCATAACAATTCACGCCTACGACTTTCTGGTCGCCGGATTGGATCGCTGCAAGTCGCGCCGTGTTGGACGCCACCAGCGCTTCTTTCATATAGCCGTTTTCAACCGCCGCAATCACACCGCCCATGGCATCAATCTTTGCCAATTCGGCGCGGGCCAAGGCTTTCAGTTCTTCCACCTTGGTTTCTACCACGGGGGACCCGGTGAAGAGATCATCGAATTCCAAAAGATCCGTCTCAAGGGCGAGGATTTGCTGGGCGCGCAAGGACCATTGCTGATCCCAGGGGCGCGGCAGCCCAAGAGCTTCGTTCCAGGCCGGCAATTGCACTGCACGGGCGCGAGCATCCTTGGAGAGGGTCACGGCCAGCATCTCAAGCAATATTCTGTATACGTTGTTTTCCGGCTGCGGTTCAGTGAGCCCCAGAGAGTTCACCTGCATGCCATAACGGAAGCGCCGCATCTTGGGATCTTCAACGCCATAGCGGTTTTCGGTGATCTCGGCCCAAAGCTCGGTAAACGCGCGCATCTTGCACATCTCGGTGACGAACTTCACTCCGGCGTTCACAAAGAAAGAAATGCGCCCCACCAGGTGAGGCAGGATGTCTTCAGTAATTTCATCGCGGGCGCGGACTTCGTCGAGCACACAAATGGCGGTGGCCAGCGCAAAGGCTAGCTCCTGCATGGGCGTCGCGCCGGCTTCCTGCAGGTGATAGCTGCACACATTCACCGGATTGAACTTGGGCATCTCCGCCTGACAAAACGTGATCATGTCTGCGGTCAGCCGCATGCTTGGTCCCGGCGGATAAATGTATGTGCCACGGGAGAGGTATTCCTTGATCAGATCATTTTGTGTGGTGCCGCGAAGGGCGGCCCGGTCGGCGCCTTGTTCATCCGCCACCGCAATATAAAGCGCCAGCAGCCAGGGGGCCGTGGCATTGATGGTCATGGAAGTGTTCATTTCCGCCAGCGGCAGCTCATCAAACAGCGCCCGCATATCGCCCAAATGCGCTATCGGCACCCCCACCTTGCCCACCTCACCCTTTGCCAGTACATCATCGGCGTCATAGCCGGTCTGGGTGGGCAGATCGAAGGCCACCGACAGGCCGGTCTGGCCTTTTTCGAGGTTTTTGCGATAGAGCGCATTGCTCTCCGCCGCATTGGAATGGCCCGCATAGGTGCGGAAAATCCAGGGGCGGTCTTTCTTGGGCGTTTCTTCAATCATGGCGTTATTGTGCACCTGCGAAGGGACTGTGCAAGGGTCCGTTGCGTCAAGGCCGAAAGCAGGCAGTTTGAATTCAACAGCACGAATACCCATGTGCAGAATTCTGGGGTGGCTACTCTCCCAATTCAGGATGTGAATGCAGCACAATGTCTAAGAAAGAAAAAGAGCAAAAACTCCGAAAGGTGATAGCCAGCGGTACAGCCATTGTTGGGGGAGGAATGGGGGCTCTCGCAGGCACCATGCTTGGGCCGGCTGGCACCGTTTCTGGCGCGATTGCAGGAGGTGCAATTGGGGCCGCCGCTGCGGAAGCCCTGAAAGTGGTGGGCGAAGATGTAGCCAACCGGATGTTGGGACCGAGAGAACAGGTGCGTGTTGGCGCGGTAATCTCATTTGCTGCCGCTGACATCAAAGAGAAATTGGATCAGGGTAAAATACTCCGAGACGATGGATTCTTTGAAAAGGACCAAACCGGTAGGTCTGATGCTGAGGAGGTGACCGAGAGCGTCATCCTGAAAGCGCAAAGAGAACCAGAAGAGCGAAAGATCAAGTACATGGGTTATTTGATCTCAAATATCGCATTTGACAAAGAAATCAGGTCTGAATTAGCGCACCAGTTAATCAATATTGGAGGCGAACTTACCTATCGCCAGCTCTGCATCTTGAGGCTAGCCGTTCTAAAGAAGAGCAACGACTTCGGCCTTCGCGACAGCAACTATACCAGCGTCGAGTACGTCCCTCGCGAAACATATCAAATACTGCATGAATGTTTCGGCCTCCACGCAAGGGGGATGCTTTCGTTCAGAGATGACAGCGTACTCTCAATGAAGCTTATTCGCCCGAGCAAGATGCGGATGCAAGGAATTGGCGCGGATATTTACAACCAAATGAACTTGATGCAAATTCCCCCAAATGAGGTTGGGCCACTTGTGGCAGAACTAAGTAAATCCAATGATGACCTCGCCATAGATGCTGGCGTGGAACAGGGCATTCACGCAAAAAAATTGGACAATCTTTGAGTTCAAAATGCCCCTGCAAACTAGTGCCTTTAGAGCAAGAGACACGCGATTGATACACGGCGCTAACCCACAGCCCAATTGACATCCACGCCAACGCTTCCTACATAACCTCTACTGGCAGATGCCAGCAGGTGAAGGCCCCGGCCGCTTGCGGGCATAGTGCCAAGGTGAAGTCCTTCCTGATCTTTCGAACCTGACCATGAATTTATGCATGCGGGTCGATGGCAATCGCGAGCTCCCATTTGAATTTCCCCATGCGTGATTTTCACGTGAGGTTTCGAAATGACGAAAATACTTCCAACATTGGATGACCTAAAGGCACAGGCCAAACGCCTGCGCGCCACCTTGGCGGACCAAGGCACCAGCCTAAGCCATAGCAAATCTCTAGAACTTTTGGCCCATCAGATGGGCTATCGCGACTGGAATACGCTTCATGCCGCGGTGGGTAACAGCCCGCCACCCAACCCACTTATGCTGGGCGCAAAAGTCCATGGCACCTATTTGAGCCAGCCGTTTGAGGGAGAGGTGATCGGGGTGCAGGCCTTATCAAAGGGTCGGTTCCGGGTGACCTTGGACTTTGACGAGCCTGTGGACGTGGTGACGTTCGACAGTTTTTCAGCTTTTCGGAGCCGGGTCTCTGTCACCGTTGACGACAAGGGCCGAACGGCGGAGCGCACTTCCAACGGCGAGCCACACCTGCAATTGCAGGCTCTCTAGCACTTAAGACGCGGGCGGCGGCATTTGCGCCTTCGCTCGCGTCGACCTAACCTGCACCTCAAATTGTAAATTGAGGACTCGATATGCTTCGAACAATGATTATTGGCGGCATCGCTGCCATGCTGGCCACTGCCGTCTTGGCTTCTGACGCATCAGAAGATCAAACCGCCAAAGCCGCATGGCGCCAGATGGTGGAAGACTCAGATCAGGCCTATGCCGTTCGCGACCGGGCGATCCTCAAAATCGACGACACCGTCTATCTGGAAGAAGGACAAACCGCGTGGCTTATGCGGCACGAGAACACGCGTGTCCATTACCTCTGGTCAATGCAACCTCCTGAGGATTGGACGGTCGACGGTGAGAGCTATGCCGTTCTCATGATCAGTTACGGTAGCGAAAGCGCCATGATGCGCGTGGTGAACACCGCCGCCAACCTTGGCCACATTGAAATGATGCGGCAGATGGCTGAACAGTCCGGCATCGAAATGCCGCCCATGGCGGTGGCTCAAGAATATGACATGCTGACCTATCACGAGGAGAATGAAAGCTTCGAGTTTGACGAAGGGGTTCAGCTCACCGCGCACCCCACGCAGATGAGCCCCGGCGAGACGGGCCTGCGTGCAACCGTGTTCAACCAGAACCATCCGGAGGCGGAGCATTTTGAGGGCCTTGTCTGGTACGATTATAACCCTGATATGGTCATCGAAGCACGCTTTGAGCCCATGGATGAATTTGTGCCGGAGACCTTCCAGACCTCTCGCGGCTGGTACAAGGAATTTCAGCATGTGGGTCATGCGGTCTTTAGTTTGAATGGCGAAGAATTACGCATGCCGCTT
The DNA here is from genome assembly GCA_021774965.1 of Alphaproteobacteria bacterium. Classification (GTDB taxonomy): domain Bacteria; phylum Pseudomonadota; class Alphaproteobacteria; order JAJFIK01; family JAJFIK01; genus JAJFIK01. Next base: position 10,190 of record JAJFIL010000147.1, on the reverse strand, counting down.
TATGGCTTTACCACCAATCCGGCAGAGATTACCGATGTCTCTGCTTTTTTCACCGACGCCATGTCAGGGACTGAGACTTATGGCGTGGGGCGCTATCTGGATGTGGCCGTGGAAGAAGGCAGCTTCCCGCCGGAGACCGTGACCATTGATTTCAACTACGCCTATAATCCGCTTTGCGCACGGTCGGAATACTATAATTGTCCGTATGCCGAGTATGACATTCCCGGGGCCGTGCCTGCAGGGGAAATGAACCCACCGGGGCACTAGGCTCTTCTCGGGTCACCCCCTCCACGTCATTCCGGAAATCGCGGCAGCGATTATCCGGAATCTCCAGCTGCAATTTGTGAGGGGCGAGATTCCGGGTTCGGCCCAAAAGCGCTAAGGCGCAAAGGGCCACCCCGGAATGGCGGAACTTGTGACCCCGGAAGCCGCTCTACCCCTACGTCATTAAGTGATTTATTGCTATTTGCTGCATTGCAGCAGAAAATCCTTGCGTCTCTGCTCAATTTTGCGACACTTCCAGCCTGCGCGGGCCTGAGTCCGCATAAATTTTATGCAGGGAATGATCTATGTCCGTCGCCGAAACTACCAGTGAGCCTGAAAAAAAGGACCTCTACGAGCTTGGGGAGATCCCGCCGCTGGGCCATGTGCCGAAGAATATGTACGGCTGGGCCATCCGCAAGGAACGCCATGGCGCGCCCGAAGATGCGATGAAAATCGAAGTTCTGCCCACATGGGAGCTGGACAGCCACGAAGTTCTGGTTCTGGTGATGGCAGCAGGCGTCAATTACAACGGCGTTTGGGCTGGCTTGGGCGAGCCGATCTCTCCCCTGGATGGCCACAAGAATGATTTTCATATCGCGGGCTCCGATGCATCTGGCATCGTTTGGGCCGTGGGCCGGAAAGTGAATAACTGGAAGGTGGGTGATGAGGTCGTCATTCACTGTAACCAGGATGAAGGCGATGACGAGGAATGCAACGGCGGCGACCCGATGTTTTCCCCCACCCAACGCATCTGGGGATACGAGACCCCCGATGGCAGCTTTGCTCAATACGCACGGGTTCAGGCACAACAGTTGATGCCGCGTCCCAAGCACCTGACTTGGGAAGAAAGCGCCTGTTACACCCTGACATTGGCGACTGCTTATCGCATGTTGTTCGGCCATCGCCCGCATGTGGTAAAACCTGGCTGGAATGTCCTGGTCTGGGGCGCATCCGGCGGCTTGGGGTCTTTCGCAACACAGCTTTGCGCCGTTTCCGGGGCCAACGCCATTGGGGTTATCTCCGATGACAGCAAACGTGATTTTGTGTTGGAGATGGGCGCGCGCGCCGTCATCAATCGCAAGGACTTTGATTGCTGGGGCCAATTGCCGGAAGTGAACTCCGAAGAGTATGGCGCTTACATGAAAGAATGCCGCAAGTTCGGCAAGGCCATCTGGGACATCACTGGCAAGGGCAACGACGTGGATCTGGTGTTTGAACACCCCGGCGAAGCAACCTTCCCGGTCTCCGTGTTGGTCTGCAAGCGCGGAGGCATGGTGGTGATCTGTGCCGGCACCACGGGCTATAATCTGACCATGGATGCGCGGTTCCTGTGGATGCGCCAGAAGCGCGTTCAGGGTTCACACTTTGCCAACCTGAAACAAGCAGCTCAGGCCAACCGCCTGGTGATCGATCGCCGGATCGACCCCTGCATGTCAGAAGTTCTGCCCTGGGCCGACATTCCAAAAGCGCACACCAAGATGTGGAAGAATGAGCATCTGCCAGGCAATATGGCAGTGCTGGTCAACGCGCCAGAGCCAGGACTACGCACTTTTGAAGACGTTGTGGAGCTTTCAACCGCCGGGAAACGGCCCCTGAACCCCTTTGAGGGTTAAGGAAATCAGCCATAGAGCGCTTGCTTTGAAATCCAGGGTTCCGCAGGATACGCCCGAAATTGGGAAAACCACGCGGGTAGGGTGAATTATGGTCTTTCGTTTGTTGGGAGTGTTGCTTGTAGGTCTGTTTCTGAGCGCTTGCGCCGGGGCGGATTACCCGGGCTTTGTGGACGCCACCGTTGAGGTCACAACAGGTGTTGATCTGCAAGGAGGCCTGGATGCCTACAATCGGCAGCAGGGCGCAGAGAACCGGGCTGGCTCAGACAACCAACAAGCCGAACCTCAATCTATCCAAAGGGCAGCTGCAATGCCCCCGACAGCAGCTGTGCGAACAAGCGCTCGACCAAATGGGAATGCTTCGGGCAATTTCAGCCAGTGGGCTGCCATAGTTGTTGCCGCCGATTCCCGCGCGGCGACGGGGGCTTCCACGGATGCGTTCGATAACTCACGTCGGGATATCACCAGTCAGCTTGTGCGGCTTGGGTTCGAGCAGCGCAACATCTCCCAATTCTCCATGCGGCCAGCTCGGTACAATGAAAATGGCTTGGTTGAGACCAGCTTTGAAAACATAGAGCAGGGCTTGCGCAGATCCCGCCGCCGGGCCGATGAAGGGTGCCTCGTTTTTCTTACCTCCCACGGCTATCCAACCGGCCTTGCAGTTGGTGCGTCTGAGATAATTCTACCGGCTCAAATGGATCAGCTACTTGTTGATCAGTGCGGGGATGATCCAACGATTCTGATCGTCTCATCTTGCTATTCCGGTGTCTTTGCCCAAGGAGACATGGTGCGCGCCAATCGATTCATCATGACAGCAGCACGGTCTGACCGCACCAGCTTTGGCTGCGGCGAGGGGCAGCGCTATCCTTATTTTGATGCCTGTTTACTTGAAACTTTCCCGGGCGCAGGAGACTGGATTGAGCTTGCGCGCGGCACACGGAGCTGTGTTGTGGGCCGTGAGCAGGCGGGCAATTTGTCACCGCCATCTTCTCCGCAAATATATGTGGGACCGGAAATTCGTGAAATCTTGCTCAACCCTTTCCAATCCACCGACTATTATGGCCCGCCAACCCCGGGCAGCTAAGATCAGGTAGACCCCATCATGAATGCTTTGGATCCATCGTTTGATTTGGCGGGGGCTACGGCCCAGACCGTCACCGCCGCTGAAGACTTGTTGGCAGATGCAACATTGTCTGTCCGTAAATTGGCAGAAGCAACTGGCGGTCGAGGGGCGGCCCAGCATGTCTCCCACGGGTTTGCCTGGCTTGCCACTTATGTGGAGGCCCTCAAACAGTTGGATGCCTGGACCATTCGTCTGAATGCAGAAGGTCGGCTTGGAGACACAGAAAAGCTCATAACGGCTTACGGCTTTAACGAATACGTCAACCAGATCATTGGCGGCATTCCCATGAGCCAGAGCGAGTTTATTCGCCCTGCAGAAATCGGTTTCGACCGTGACAGACTCAATGCAGTGATTGTTGCTGCGGGGCCAATCCTCAGCCTGAACCTGCTTGAGCTGCGCGCAACCCTTGCCACAGCCTTGTTGGGCCAAAGCGGCGGAGCCACCTTTGGTGATACGGGCCTGGATGAAACCGAGGACATGATCCGAGACCAGTTTCATCGCTTTGCAGACGAGAAAATTACGCCCTTTGCCCATGGTTGGCATTTGAAGGACGAGCTGATCCCCATGGACGTAGTGAATGAGATGTCGGCGCTTGGGGTCTTTGGCCTGACCATTCCCGAAGAATATGGCGGCGCAGGTCTTTCCAAAGTGGCCATGTGCATCGTCTCCGAAGAGCTCAGTCGCGGATATATCGGGGTTGGCAGCCTGGGCACGCGATCCGAGATTGCAGCGGAGCTTATCCTAGGGGGCGGTACGGAGGAGCAAAAATCAACCTGGCTGCCTAAGTTGGCCAGCGGCGAAACCTTGCCGACCGCCGTTTTCACCGAACCTAACACCGGCTCTGATCTTGGCTCTCTGCAAACGCGCGCCAAAAAAGATGGTGACAGCTATAAGGTGACAGGAAACAAAACCTGGATTACCCACGCGGCTCGCACGGACTTAATGACGCTCCTTGTGCGGACAGACCCGGAAGCTCCCGGATACCGCGGGCTGTCCATGTTCCTGGCACCAAAACCGCGCGGCACGGATGAAGATCCGTTTCCCGCAACTGGCATGACCGGCGGCGAGATTGAAGTTCTGGGCTATCGCGGCATGAAGGAATATGAGCTTGCCTTTGACGGTTTTGAGGTTTCGGCAGAAAACCTGTTGGGCGGCGCAGAAGGACGCGGCTTTAAGCAGCTTATGGAAACTTTTGAAAGTGCGCGCATCCAAACCGCAGCTCGGGCTATTGGCGTTGCTCAGTGTGCGCTGGAATTGGGTCTTGCCTATGCCCGCGATCGCATTCAGTTCAGCCAATCCATCTCCAATTTCCCGCGCGTGGTCAACAAGCTTGTTAACACGGCTGTTGAACTGGCAATTGTCCGGCAACTTAGTTACTTCGCTGCCCGATCAAAAGATGAAGGCAAGCGCTGTGATCTTGAGGCAGGCATGGCAAAATTGCTGGCCGCTCGTGTTGCCTGGTCCGCTGCGGACAATGCGCTGCAGATCCACGGCGGGAATGGCTTTGCGCTGGAATATCCTATTTCCCGCGTACTTTGCGACGCTCGTATCCTCAATATCTTTGAAGGGGCTGCAGAAATTCAGGCCCAAGTCATTGCCCGTCGTCTGCTGGACACAAACAAACCCAATCTCTAGGCCACCAGTGGTGCCAGAAAATGCCATACGCTTAACAGTTTTTAAGGAATGATTGGGCCAAATTCCATCGCTCACATCATGGCTTTAGGCGCATGACATAGAACTGATCGAACTGACGTCTGGGAATTGGGATTTCAATGGAAACTTCCACAACTCTGCAGGACATACTCCCGGTTAAATCCGTTTCGGATATTTCGGACCCCGGTCATATCCGCCTTTTCGACTATTGGTCAGAAAAGCGAGGGTCAGAGAGATTTCCCACACCTGGCTCCATAGATCTTCTTGATTTTCTCGATGATACATCCTCGTGGGCTATGCTGGATGTCATCGACAAAGGCCGGGACTTTGATGTGGTTTTGTGCGGCTCTCGGCTTGTCGAGTTTCTTGGCGAAGACATGACAGGCAAATATCTTGCTCGGGACATGGGCAAGCCCCTCGGTGAGGTTTTCCAGACTCGACTGCTCTCAGTTTTCCAATCCGTGATGGAAACTGCAGGCCCAGTTGCGGTTTTTCCTCAAAGGTCAACAGCTCTTAAAAAGGGCTACGTGACGGTTACAACTCTCACATTGCCCCTAAGCGCGAATGGCCGTGACATCACACGTCTTATCCATTCCGTGCACTTCCATTAAGCCAAATTCAACTCTTAAATCTTTATTGCACTTTGAACCGTTTCCCATTTAACAGAAACGAAAGCCTCGGGTGGCATAATCGTCATGCGCGCGTTGGGCAACTCTTTGACGCTGCGCACGCGGGGGTTCACAGAAAATCAGAACCAAATCCCGCCTGGCGATCTTTGATATTTCTATATTCGAAATATACGCATCGCCACCGATGCAGAGGTGCTGCGATGAATATGCGAGGCAAACGCAGGCTGGCTATGAAGCAGGATACGACAAATCACGAGATACGCGCGATGCACAGCGCTAGCGAGCTTGAGTGTGAGAAACACCATCTTCTCTATGATTACTGGCTCATCAAAAAAGGTGCCAATGCCTTCCCAGCGTTTTCCGATATTGATCTTCTTGACTTTCCTGATGATGCAAACCTATGGGCGATTGTTCGCGTCGTGCCAAACGGCAAGGGAGATGTGGAGTTTTCGTTTCATTTTGTCGGTCCTGGGATCGTCTCTCTTGTGGAGTTGGAGCCAACGGGAACCGATGTTTCAAATCTCGAAAGAGATTACAGCAAAGTTGATTTTGGTTCTGACTCCGACAAGGTCTTTCGGAAAGTTCTGGAAGTGGGCGGCCCCGTCTTGAACGGTCCAACCGATATGCCCCTGCCGAATGAGGAGGTACTGCGCTTCCTCTCCTTCTCATTGCCGTTGGCTGCTAACGGATCTGAGATTAGCCACATCCTCACCGCGATTTCCGTCATCTCAAAAAGCTAGATCTACGATTGAAAGTGCTTGTCATGACTGTTCCATCTGCGTCCGCAAACAATCTCCAAGAGATAAGCATGGATGAATCTGCAGAAACACGTGATGAGATCATAAGGGTTCCATCAAGCGAGGTGGATTTGACATCACCCGCTTTGCGCAGACTCTACCGCGAATGGCATACCAAACGAGGCGACAATGAAATGCCGCCTAGAAACTGCTTTGACCTTCTGGATCATATTGAAGAAGCAAAGCGCTGGATGATCCTGGACATCATGGATGATGGCAAAGATGCGCACTTTCGCTTCGTGGGATCAGACCTGGTTGCTTTTGCGGGCATAGAGCCCTCTGGTTCAAAATACAGCCAGATGACCATCGATGCCCGACTTTCGGTCGCAGAGAAAAACACGCTTATCATCATGGAGCGCGTAATCAATGAGAGAAAGCCCGTACAGAACGGCCCGGTCGCGGCGTCACTTCTCGATAAGACTTACTTCACACTGGAAAGTCTGAGTGTTCCTTTGGGCACTCCCGATGGGAACGTCGAGCAGATTGTGATCAGTAGCGATTTCCATCTGTCATCTGAGGAATAGGCACGGCACCTGCTTTGATGCTAATGTTCTGCAACACATAGTTTGTCGGAGCAATCCTCATGAAATTCATAGTCGCCATCGCAGTCTTTGCCGTCATGCTGGTCCTGATGGCCGGGTTGATAGTACTGATGAAGGGGGGCGACCCCAAATTATCCAACAAGATGATGCGTCTCCGTGTGGGCGCTCAGGCAATTGCCATTGTGGTCATAATGGTCGCGGTCTGGCTGGGCGGTCAGGCTGGCAATTAAAGATCCCAACTGAGTGGAAGACTGAAAATGGAGAAGGATGATCCAGGACCTCGACCAATTGGTGGGGTATCCGATATTTCTTCAGACCCCTTGCGAAAACTCTTTCTTGATTGGACCAACAAGAAGGGTTCACATAGATTTCCGTCCTATGGGGCCATCGACATATTGGATCATTTCAAGCAGGCGGGATCCTGGATAATAATGGATGTCGTGGACGATGGTCAGGACTATCTTATCCGTCTCTTGGGATCCGAGCTCGTGTCACTTGTTGATTTCGATCCCACAGGACTGACATTCAGCCAAGCGCAAAGGCAATCGGATCAAGTATCTCTTTTGACCAACTCCCGTCTTATCTATGACAGGGTGGTTAGTGAGCAGCAGCCCATCCACGATGGCCCCGTCAAAACAACCCATACCGACAAATCCTTCATTGTGATGGAATCGATCAGCTTACCGTTGGGCCCAGCGGAGGGTCCGGTGACGCAAATCGTGGGTGCCGTCCATATGAAAATGCCTGATTAGCTCAACTGTTTTTCCGTTGGGTTTTTCGCCTATGATACGAACAGGCGAAACAAGGCCCCGCGAGATAAGAGCCAGAGAGACAAGAGGAAGTCACCATGGTCAAGCTCAACAAAATCTACACAAAGACCGGCGATGACGGCACCACAGGACTAGCCACTGGCGAGCGACGCAAGAAATCAGATCTGCTGGTTGAAGCTTACGGCACCGTGGACGAAACCAATGCGGCAGTGGGCTGCGCTCGGCTTCACACCAGCGGAGATTTGGATAAAATCCTGGCTCGGGTGCAGAACGACCTTTTCGATCTGGGCGCAGACCTTTCAACCCCCGACCCCGCCGATGGCAGCGCACTTCCGTTCGAGCCCTTGCGCATTGTCGAGGGCCAAGTTGAGCGCCTTGAGACAGAGATTGATCAGCTCAATGAAGCGTTAGAGCCGCTGAACTCGTTCGTTTTGCCGGGGGGGAGCCCCGCTGCGGCCCACCTGCATGTCGCTCGCACAGTGGCCCGGCGCGCTGAGCGGCTGGCAGTCGACCTGGCTTCCTCAGGCGAAGTCGTGAACCCTGCGGCAATCCATTATCTCAATCGATTGTCAGATCTTCTGTTCGTGGCCGCGCGCTTTGCCAACGAGGGCGGCAAGGGCGATGTTTTGTGGGTGCCTGGGCTCACCCGAGGCTGACCTAGCCAAGTTCTCACCGCAGATTGTTCGAAATTGACGATTAATTGCCGAGAACTATTGTGCGAAGCTCCCTCCGGCTGCATACTGGTTTAAAGTTTCATTAACCATCGGCCGGGGCGCTGACGGTGCGGCTGATTCGGGGGAATCAATGAAGCAAAACCGCATATCCTGGACGTTTCTGGCTCTTTTCCTCATGATTGCCCCTGCATGGGCGCAAGGCGAGGAAGAGGTCTTCAACGCCATCACCGGCGATAGGCTGGTGGAAATCCTGCAAAGCCAGGGTTTTGCGGCGTCGCTTACCGTGGATCGCCATGGTGACCCCCTGGTGCTGGCGGAGGCTGGCGGCGTGCATTTTCAAGTCATCACCTATGGCTGTAACGGGGCGGCGAACCCTTCGTGCTCGCGGCTTCAGATGGTCAGCCAGATGCGCCTGCCTAATGGCGCGACCGAGGCGGATATCGCCATGATGAATGCCTATAACCAACGATTTTTGTTTGGCCGGGCCTATCTTGATGCCTATGGCCAGGCCACGGTGGACTATTCCATCAATCTCAATCAGGGGATCAGTGAAGATAATCTCATCGATAATCTGAACATCTGGACCCACGTTCTTTTTCAGTTCGTAAACGGCCTTGGCTGGTCGGTTTCCAGCTAGGACCGCCTTTTGAGTCCCCAACTCTGCGTACGATGATGACCCGCTGCGTATCAGCGGGTCATAGTTTTTGGGGGCTTCAATCCTTGTGTTTTCAGCCTGGCCTCAATACTGCCCTAGCGTCACGCGGCAATCGGTCTTTTTGCACCTGCGAACATTGACAGAAATTGGGGCTGTATCTAGGGTCCCACACGAATTTGCGGGGGGAGATTGTTGCCCTTTGAGCAGCGTTCCCCAAGCCAAACCCAAGCGGAGTAATCCCCATGAAGGTACTCGTCCCCGTCAAGCGGGTCGTCGACTACAACGTGAAAATTCGCGTGAAACCGGACGGAACCGGCGTCGACTTGGCCAATGTCAAAATGTCCATGAACCCTTTTGATGAAATTTCCATCGAAGAGGCCATCCGCCTGAAAGAAGCTGGCACAGCATCCGAAGTGATTGCCGTCTCCGTTGGCCCTCAACAGGCGCAGGAAACTATCCGTACGGCGCTTGCCATGGGGGCCGATCGCGGCATTCTGGTGAAAACCGATGAGACGGTGGAACCTCTGGCCGTTGCCAAGATCCTCAAAGCCATCGTCGAGGCCGAAGGTCCCGAGCTGGTGATCCTGGGCAAACAGGCCATCGATGATGACAGCAATCAGACCGGTCAGATGCTGGCACAGCTTCTAGGCTGGCCTCAGGGCACGTTCGCTTTCAGGCTTGAGAAAGGCGACAGCGACCTGACCGTTGAGCGCGAGATTGACGGCGGGCTTCAGACCGTAAAGCTGAACCTGCCGGCGGTGATCACCACTGACTTGCGCCTCAATGAGCCGCGTTATGCGTCGCTCCCCAACATCATGAAGGCCAAGAAGAAGCCCATCGATGAAAAGACGCCGGAAGATTATGGCGTCGACATCGCACCACGCCTCAGCGTGCTCAAAGTAACCGAGCCGCCAACGCGCGCAGCAGGCATCAAAGTTGAAACCGTGGCCGAGCTTGTCGAAAAGCTCAAAAACGAAGCGGGGGTTCTCTAAATGACCAGTCTCGTTATTGCAGAACACGACAATGCAGAACTCAAAGACGCCACCAACAAGACGGTAACAGCAGCTGTTGCCATGGGCGGCGATGTTCATGTGCTGGTCGCAGGCTCCGGTGCGGGCTCTGTGGCGGAAGCTGCCGCCACAATCTCTGGCGTCTCCAAAGTGCTGCACGCTGATGCGGCCCATCTGGAAAAGCAATTGGCCGAGCCCATGGGCGATCTCGTGACTGGTTTGATGAGCGGCTATGATGCCGTTCTGGCTGCGGCCACCACAACGGGCAAAAACTTCATGCCCCGCGTGGCAGCAGCACTGGATGTGGCGCAAATCTCGGAGATTGTTTCCGTGGATGCAGCCGACACCTTCACCCGGCCGATTTATGCGGGCAACGCCATGATGCAGGTTCAATCCTCTGAGGCAAAGAAAGTCATCACCGTACGGACTACCACGTACGAGAAGGCGGGCAATGAGGGATCTG
>JAJFIL010000146.1 GCA_021774965.1 Alphaproteobacteria bacterium | reverse complement strand
ATCTTCAGCATCGTCCATCATGTCACCCGCAGCATCGTCCATCATGTCACCCGCAGCATCGTCCATCATGTCACCCGCAGCATCGTCCATCATGTCGCCTGCAGCATCGTCCATCATGTCGCCTGCAGCATCGTCCATCATGTCGCCTGCAGCATCATCCATCATGTCGCCAGCTGCATCTTCAGCGTCGTCCATCATGTCGTCAGCGACATCGTCCATCATGTCATCTGCGGCATCGTCCATGCCTTCTTCATGCATGCCGTCATCTGCTGAAGTCCCTGCTTCAGCGCCGAATCCGGGCACGAAATTGATGTGACCGTAATATTCAAGGCCACCGGCTGTCGCCAACGCACCAATGATAAGTCCGTATAGAAAAGCTCTCATTTCGTCCTTCCCCCAAAGGTTAAGAGATACTGAAGCCTAGCCGAAGCCCGCAAGTGGGAGCAAACCCTGGGAGACGTTTTATTCAGAGCAGAATCCGCGGAAATCAGCCGCTCTTTGGCAGAGCCGTTAACTTTAGTGATCGATTGCTACTTTGCCGCACCACTTTCATGGCAGATTTCAACGCTCTACGTTGTGAGAAAACGAGCAACAACAACTTGCGAGCCCTCGGGTGTGCCCCTAATAGGTATTCAAAAGCCAAGTAGTGACCAGCGAGCCCCATATGCAAAATCCAGACGAACTCCTCGCCTATGCAGAGAATGCATTGAGATCAGCGGCCTATGAGCAAGCTTATCAAGCTTACGAGGAATATCTGAAGCTCCGCCCAGCTGATGAAGCCGCCCTTATCGGTGCTGGCGAAGTCAATCGTGTTCGCAGTGACACCGCCCATATTGTTGAGCTTTATAAAAGGGCCTGCAACGCCGCCCCAGATAATCTGACCCTGAAGGGCGAATATATTGAAGCCATAATGGCGGACCAAAAAACCAACCAGGCTCAGGCGCTCGCCTGGGAATATCATGAACGATATCCTGATTTCGTGCGCTTCAGCACTCAGATCGCCCAGTCGGACATGGTTCTGGGCAACATGGACGCTGCCCGCGCCAGACTATGGAAATGCGTAGAGGCGGAGCCTGACGGGCTGGATCCGGTCTATTACTTGTCACAAATGACGCACAAAGATGACATGGAGCGTCTGGCCGCAAAACTTGATGACCTGTGGCAGCGTCGCGAAATCTTTGATGAGCACGATCAGATCATTTTGGGATATGCGGTTGGCAAGATTGCCGAGAAACAAAAGCAATATGATCAGGCCTGGGAAGGTTACTCGACGGGTGCAAAGATCAGACGCAGCCGCACCCGATTTAACGAACCCGTCTACATCTACAATCTTGATCTGCAGAAAGACATTTTCGGAAAAGACCCCGTCAATGTCGCACCTGACCGCGAGGTTGGCTCTGAGTTTATCTTTATCGTCAGCTTGCCACGATCTGGCAGCACTCTTGTGGAGCAAATCCTTGCCAGTCACAAAGATGTTGAGGGGATTGGTGAGCGAAACTTCAGTATTGATGCCTTCCAGAAGTGGTATCAAGGGTCGGGGCTCACCGGTCCACAACTCTTCCAACCTGAAGTCCTTGCAGAGGCGCAATCTGATTACCTCAACGCCGCTCGGGCTGCAGCAACTGGCCCAGCCCACAAAATTGTAGACAAGACCATCACCAATTTTCTTTATCTTGGTTTTCTTCAAACAATTTTGCCAGGTGCTCGGTTCGTCCACGTTGTCCGCAATCCACTGGATACGGCGTTCTCCTGTTTTGCGACGGCATTTTATACCGGCTCGGAATGGAGTTATGAGCTTGGCGAGACAGGTCGTGCCATTCGCCGCTATCAGAAACTCATGCGTCACTGGATGAAGCGCTGGCCAGAAGACATCAAGACGTTTCGTTATGAGAGCCTTGTTGAGGATACTGAAAAAGTCGCGCGCGAGCTTCTGGAGTTTTGCGGTCTGGAGTGGGACCCCACAGTTCTGGACTTTCATAAAACGGAACGTGCCGTTCTGACATCAAGCGTTGTTCAGGTTCGCCAGCCTATTTACAAAACGTCGAATGGGCGTGCTTCACACTTTGATGCACATCTGGGGCCGTTGAAATCTGCGATGGGCCGTGCGGGCGATCCTGATTGGTTTTTAAAGAAATAGGCACACACCAAATAGACCATCCATTCCGCAAAACTTTGAGGCAAGACCGTAAATGCAGGACCTTGATGAACTTCGCTTTCTCGCTGAGACGGCCCTGCGATCCAATGCCTATGACCGGGCGGTTCAGTCTTATGAGGAATATCTGAAAGACCGCCCCTCTGATGAACGAGCGCTGGCTGGAATTACTGAAGCCTATAGAGCTCTGGGAAATCTTGAGCGAATTTCTGATGTTTTTGACAGAGCTGTTGAATCGGAGCCCGGCAATTTATCCCTCCGCGCCGATTTTGTTGCGACGATCATGGCCCGGCATCTCCCGAATGATGCCCTGAAGCTTGCAGAAGGTGAATTCGCGCAACACCCAGAATATATCCGTTTCAAGATACAGATCGCTCAAAATCATGTGGCACTTGGTAACCTGGACCTGGCACGGCAACTCCTCTGGGAATGCCATGAAGTCGAGCCACGTAATGCGCGCATCCTCCATTATTTGACGAACCTGGCCCGAGCCGAAGACCTTGAGCGGTTGGGTAACGTCCTTGACGAACTTTGGTTGAGCGAAAGTGAAATCGACCAAGACCACTTGGTCCCTCTCGGCAATGCCCGCGGTAAAATCGCGGAAAAACTAAAGCAATTTGACAAGGCATGGGAAGGATATGAGCTCAGTGCAAAGGTTGGCCGCGCTGAGGCAGGTTATCAGGAGCAAGATTTTGTGCAGGCCATTGCCGGGCACAAGGCGTTATTCTCCAAACCAGATAAGCCGGTTTCCAACGATAGCGATAAGCAACTGGGTTCGGAGTTCGTTTTCGTAACCAGCCTTCCGCGTTCCGGCAGCACCTTGGTAGAGCAAATCCTATCTAGCCATCACGGTGTCGAGGGCATTGGCGAAACCAGTTTCTGCGAATATGCATTCGAGATCTTTCATGAAACGCCCAACACGCCTTCAGAACCATTGATCAATCCAACTTCGATTACGCGGGCACAAGATTACTACCTCGAGGCCGCACATAAATCTGCTGGGGGGCATCAGGGCCTCATTGTGGACAAGTCCATATCGAATTTCATGTACATCGGATTCTTGCGGACCATTTTACCTGGCGCAAAATTTGTTCATGTCACACGCAACCCTTTAGATTCAGCATTTTCCTGTTTCGCCACTCCCTTTACATCCGGGTATGAATGGAGCAATGACCAAAGGGACATAGGGCAGATGTTCCGCCGATATCAAAAACTCATGCGCCATTGGATGAGCCTCTGGCCCGCTCACATCAAGACCATTAGATACGAAGACTTGGTCAATGATCTTGAGCCGACCACTCGCGATCTGCTGGAGTTCTGCGGTTTGGAATGGGACCCAGCATGCCTGCAGTTCTACAAAACCAAAAAAGACGTCTTCACTGCCAGCGTTACGCAAGTGCGCCAACCCATCTATAAGACCGCCAAGGGGCGAGCCGCGAATTTCGACCAGTATTTGGGGCCGTTGAAATCTGCCATGGGCAGAGCCGCTGATCCGGATTGGTTCCTCAAGCCTTAATCATTTGAAGCTGTTCGGCGAACAACAATTAATCCGTTGATTTGGGTCAATGCCAGTTCACATGCTGTGCGCCATTCTCCCCTCATCAACTTGTTTCGTGTCTGACATGCGGCAGGGTGATTCTGATCGCTCCAGTCTTCTGGGGCCTTCAGGCTGCGGAGCTTCTGCTCCGCACCTTCCTCGACCAACTTCAAGGGCGGATCTTTTGATCCGTCCCTTTTTTTGTGCGGTACAGCCCCGCTGTCTCTGCTAGGCTCCGCAAAACCAGTCCGCAGAGCCAATTCAAGGTCAGCAAAGGAAGTCCCCCCATGAGCAAATCATTCCCCGAAAAGGGCACGCCCTGGGAAGACCTTAAATCCCAGATGGCAACCATGGCGGCGGACGACATTGATTGGCGTCACGGACGCAATGGCTACAACGTCTTTTTCGCGGGCGAGGATGTTCTAAAAGTGGTGAAAGAGGCCTACGGCATGTTCATGTCGGAGAACGGTCTCAACCAAGGCGCCTTTCCATCTCTCAAGACCATGGAAGACGAAGTGGTCGAGATGGCGCTTGATCTATTTAAAGCACCCGATGGTGCGGCAGGAAGCATGTCCTCTGGGGGTACGGAAAGCATTCTTTTAGCCGTGAAAGCCTGTCGCGATAGAGCGGCCTCATTGGGCAAAGATATCTCCTGCGCTAATATGATCATCCCCTATTCGGGCCATCCCGCCTTTAACAAGGCCGCCCATTTGATGGGGATCGAGATCATCCGCACGCCCATTGATGAGACGACACGGTTGCCGGACCTTGCCGCCTATGAGGCGGCCATCAATGAAGATACTATTTTGATGGTGGGTTCTGCTCCTGCATTTCCAACCGGTGTCGTTGAGCAAATTCCAGAAATGTCGGAAATGGCCCGCACACGCGATCTCTGGTTCCATGTTGACGCCTGCGTTGGGGGGTATTTCGCTCCCTTTGCAGAGCGTTGCGGCGTAGAGCTACCCGCCTATAACTTCACAAATCCCGGTGTCTGGAGCATGTCGGCAGACCTACACAAATTTGGCTATGCCGCAAAGGGTGCTTCCACCGTTCTCTACAGGTCGGAAGAGTTGATGAAGCATCAGTACACGGATGTTGATTGTTGGCCTTCAGGGCGCATGGTCACGCCAACGCTTGCTGGCACACGCCCCGGCGGTGGGATCGCTGCGGCATGGGCGGTGATGAACTATTTGGGTCAGGAAGGTTATACTGCCAAAGCGCAGGTCATCCTTGATACCAGGGCCAAGATGGAAGCCGGGCTCAAGCGTTTGGGCTTTGAGGTCTATGGCGATTCAAAACTCATGATCATCAATTTTGGCGTCGAAGGCGTCGAGCTTTACGGCCTCTGGGGAGCCCTGCATGCTCGGGGCTGGTGGCCCGGTGCCACGTCCCAACCCCCTGCCCTGCATATGATGCTGACCCCGGCCCATGAGGCTGCCATGGATGATTTCCTGGTCGACCTGGAAGCTGCATTGGCAGAGGTCAAAGCAGGCAAGGCGGATGCCGCAGAAGAAGTGCGGTATTCCTGAGTTTTATATATTGACGAGTGTTTGAAAAGAGCCCCGTTTTTGCCCCATTTCCCTGCGATTTGTGGCTTGATACGGTGCCTTTCATGAGGCAATGCTTTGTGTTGACGGATTGATCCATATGCCCATTCGCACTTTATGGTGCGGCCCTCTATTTGCTACGGGGGGACAGGGCTTGAGGTAGGGTGAAGATCAAGCATGCTGCTTTATCAAGATGCAGAAATTGGCCGCCACGGTATCTACATCAAAAGCACGGATACCCGCATTCCTTTGAGCGCCGATGTCCTCCGCGCCCTGTCCCGTCAGATGGTTTTATTTAGTCTGGTCACTGCCACATTCTGGGGACGGGTTCTGACATTTCGGCGCGCGCCCTACAAAATCGGCTTTTACCCCAATAAACCCAAGCCCTGGTACAAATTGTGGAACGTCACCAAGTGGATGGGGCTGCACTATTCAAATAATTTTAGCGATTGCGACGTACTGTTTTATTTCGAGGACACAACGCACGCTGAGCTAAACGAAGAGCTGGTAAATCAATCGAACAAGAAAGTCCTGAACGGATACTGCATCGATATCGGCAAGGAAAAAGTTCAATCAGTTTTTGAAGAAGTTTTTGGCTATGCCCTCGGCGTTGATCCGCTGACCTTTGAAGGGGATGTGGTTGAAAAGTCCGATGAGAATGCCAAACATGATGGCCGGATCATTACCTGCCCCATCACCACCCGAAAGAACGGATACGTCTATCAGCGTTTTGTTGAAAACTGCTATGACGGCAAGATGGTGGAGGACATTCGCGTTCCCATCGTTGGCGATGAAATACCCTTTGTGTATCTCAAGCGGCGCTGCATCAGTGAGCGCTTTGCCAATGAAAACTCAAGCTGTGAGATGATTGAAACTGGCGAGGCCCTCTCCCAAGGCGAAGTTGATCAACTGATCCGCTTTTCCAAGGGAATGGGTCTCGATTTCGGTGGCCTGGATGTTTTGCGGGATCGCAATTGCGGTAAGATCTTTGTGGTGGACGTGAACAAAACCGACATGGGCCCTCCCGTGCCGTTGACCCTTAAGAAAAAGATCGAAGCTTGTTCGCGTCTTGGCCATGCCTTCGTCAACATGCTCCAGAGGATGACTGCCTGATGGCCGGGATCAATTTCGTCCACGAGATTAAGTTCGACTATGGCGCTTGCGATCAGGTCTCACCGCTCATCAGGCGTGTGATTGCCAACAACCCTGGCCCTTTCACCTACACCGGCAGCGGCACCTATATTATTGGCAAAGGCAAGGTCGCCGTCATCGACCCCGGCCCTCGCAATGAAGAACACCTTGCCGCATTAACGGCGGCCCTGACGGGTGAAGAGGTCACGCATATTTTTGTGACGCATACGCACAATGATCACTCCCCGCTTGCGCGGGAGCTGAAAGAAGCCACCGGGGCGAAGACATACGCCTTCGGGCCTCACGGCACCGGCAAGGGTGAAGGGGCCGCCGCAGAAGGCGGTGCGGACTATGACTTTGAGCCCGACGTGCGCCTGAAAGATGGAGAAATCTGCAAGGGCGAAGGATGGACCATCGAAGCGGTTCACACCCCGGGGCACCTCTCCAACCATATGTGTTTTGCGCTACGGGAAGAAAAGGCGTTGTTCAGCGGCGATCACGTCATGGGCTGGTCTACAAGCGTGATCGTGCCCCCGGATGGCGACATGAAGGCGTACTTCGCAAGCCTTGAAAAACTTCTTGCTCGCGATGATGAAATTTACTGGCCCACTCATGGGCCTGCGATCACAGACCCCAAAACTTTTGTGCAAAGCTTCATCACCCACCGCCGCGCGCGGGAGGATCAGATTCTGGCTTGTCTCAAAGCTGGGCAAACGAACATCAAGGACATGGTCGCAGAGATGTACAAGGACGTGGATCCACGTCTCCATGGCCCTGCGTCCCGGTCTGTGCAGGCGCATCTTATTCATATGGTCGAGACGGATCGCGTATCGCTAGTCAGTGGCGATACGCTTGGCGGTGAATACGCATTGTTATCCTAGCGGGGCTTGGAGTTAACCGCCAGTTTGCGCTGCCAAGGCATCCAAGAACCTTTGTATGCGTGCTGCGTTGGCACCGACGTCGCTGATGCCCACGCGAGATTTGGAACGCACGTCCACCCGCGTTGTGTTATCGGACTGAGCCTGGATGCGGATCACCACATCATCCTTGAAGCCATACCAGAATGTGGATTCGATCGCTTCGATGCGGCCCTCATCTGAATTGGCTTCCACCAGCTCCCAACCCAACTCTTCCACTGCGGCAATCGCGGCGGTAAAGGCAAAGCTATATTCCGTATCCAGAAATAGCGGCGCAAGATCCGTGTAATGAGCAAGCTGCGCCTCTCGCACCGTGCGGCCTGTGTCACCGGGTTCAGGATCATCTCCCTCATATTCCGCCGGGTTTGCAGCGCCTTCTCGCATAGCGAGAACGGCAACAAATTGCGGTGGATTTTCCGTGTCCGTAGTGACGTCATGGATAGCCGGAACGCCTTGTGCCGCTTTTACAAAACTACCCACATAGAAGATCACGGCCCCGGCCATCAGCAGAGCGATGACGCTGGCCCCCATGCTGCCAGAGCCCGCGAACACCCGAAGGCCAAAGCCCGTCGCGGACGCCAACCCCGCAACAAAGGCCACCAGCAGCCCGCCCATCAAGAACGGCACCATGAGGCTTAAGGGAAATCCGCCGAACTTGTAGCCCGGCCCCGGGGAAGCCGCCAGAATAAGCGCTACCATTGCCAGCCACGGCGCCGCCCGTGCAAATCCTTCAACCATTTTCATGCTTCCCCGCCTTTGGTTTTATTGTCGTTACAATTTACGCCGTTGGAAGGACATAGTCCTTAAAGGTCGCCCGCAAAGCCAGTTTCTGGATTTTTCCGGTAGCTGTGTGCGGGATCTCATCCACGAAGGTCACATCGTCCGGTGTCCACCATTTGGCGATCTTGCCTTCCATGTAGCCAAGGATGTCTTCCTTGCTCACGTTCGTGCCTTCCTTGCGGATGATGATCAACAAGGGGCGTTCATCCCACTTGGGATGCGCAATGCCGATGACGGCAGCTTCGGCCACTTCCGGGTGACCCACGGCGACGTTTTCCAGCTCGAGGGAGGAAATCCACTCGCCACCGTATTTGATCACATCCTTGGAACGGTCGGTGATCTGCATATAGCCTTCACTGTCGATAGTGGCTACGTCTCCGGTATCGAACCAGCCATCCGCGTCCAGAATATCGCCGCCTTCGCCTTTGAGATAGGATTTGGAAATCGCGGGACCCCGCACCATCAGGTGACCGAAGGCAGCACCATCGCGCGGCAACTCCTTGCCATCGTCGTCAGTGATTTTCATTTCCACCGTAAATGGTGCACGTCCCTGCTTCGCCTTATAGGCAAGCTGTTCAGCCCGCGGCAGGCTGGAGGTATAAGCGTTCATGCGGCCCAAAGTTCCGATCGGGCTCATTTCTGTCATGCCCCAGGCATGGAAAACCTCAACGCCGTACTTTTCCTCGAAGGTTTCGATCATGCTGGGCGGACAAGCCGAGCCCCCAATGACCACCTGATTAAGGTGCGGCAGTTCCTTGTTGTTCTCTTCGAGATAATTGAGCAGCATCAGCCAAACCGTGGGCACTGCTGCCGTCACTGAGACTTTCTCGCCGTCCAGCAATTCAAAGATACTCTCGCCGTCCATCTTTGGCCCCGGCATCACCAGTTTTGCGCCCGCAGCAGGAGCTGCAAAGGCAACAGCCCAGGCATTGGCGTGGAACATAGGCACCACCGGCAGCATTACATCGGTGCTGGTCATGGAAAGCGTGTCGGCCTGATTGGCCAGCATGGCATGAAGCACGTTCGACCGATGCGAATAAAGAACGCCCTTTGGGTTGCCTGTCGTACCGGAGGTATAGCAAAGCGCCGCAGCAGTGTTTTCATCGAACGTGGGCCAGATGAAATCACTGTCCGCTTCGGCAAGCCAGTCCTCATAGCAGATCACATCGCGCAGTTTCGTCTCTGGCATGTGAGCGGCGTCGGTCATCAACACAAAGCCTTTGACCGTCGGCAGCTTGTCCCCAAGCGCTTCCATGAGAGGCAGGAAAGTAGTGTCGAGGAAGACGTATGAATCTTCAGCGTGATTGATGATGTAATCAATCTGCTCAGGGAACAGACGCGGGTTCACCGTATGACAGACGGCCCCGATGCCCATGACCCCGTACCAGACTTCCATGTGCCGGGTATTGTTCCAGGCAAGGGTCGCAATGCGGTCGCCCAGCTTAACGCCAGCCATTTGCAGCCGCTTTGCCACCTGGCGGGAGCGGGCATGAAGATCCGCGTAAGTACTGCGGACAATGGGACCTTCCGTGGTGCGCGTGACGATCTCGCGATTGCCGTGATTGATGGCGGCGTGATCAAGAATCTTGCTGACCAGAAGCGGCCAGTCTTGCATTAGACCCAACATTATCGTCTCCCCGATAAGAAAATTGCGGAAACAGTCTTAACAGTATTGTGCGGGTGCGAACAAGCGGGGGGCTCAAGAAACGGTGTCTGCGGCAATCAGCCCCCATAAACCTCACCCAGGCTCGCGCCAATGCGCTCTTTCTGGATTTCGGTGGAGCGGCAATAGCCCGGACTACAGATCGAATGCTAGTGTCTGGACATGCCCAAATCTCGAGACATCTGCATTTCTGTCAACGTCTGCGTCGGCCATTGATCAAAGGTTTAAGGTCGACGCGAGCGAGGTCTAGCGTATGCGGCATTCTCCGAAAAATGGCCCTTCCATAGACTGAAAGAGCTCAGTATTTCGCGTCTCAAT
>JAJFIL010000145.1 GCA_021774965.1 Alphaproteobacteria bacterium | reverse complement strand
GTGCGCCAGCAAGTAGATGTGAAGGCCTTTCAGCCAGAAAGCATGACCGACAATCCGGCTCACACATGGCTCGCAGACAATGCCAAGGAAGGCGACCGCATCGGCTTTGACCCCTGGCTGCATACCGCTAACCAGATCAAGCAAATCCGCAAAGCGCTTTCTGATAAAGGCGGCGCGGAACTGGTTGCCGTGGAAAGCAACCCCATTGATGCCGTGTGGGACGATCAACCCGATGCGCCCATCGGCCCTATCGTGCCGCACCCTTCGTCTATTGCCGGGCGTTCGTCCGAAGAAAAACGCCTGCAGGTCGGTGAAGAGCTGGTAAGCAAGGGCGAAGACGCAGCGGTTTTGACCCTGCCGGACTCCATCGCCTGGGTCTTGAACATTCGCGGATCGGATTTGCCGCACACGCCGTTTCCGCTGTCCTTCACCATCCTGCACAAAGATGGCCAAGTGGACCTGTTCGTGGATGAACGCAAACTAAGCGCCGAGACCAAAGCGCATCTGGGCAATGCGGTGAGCATTCATGCCCAAGAAGATTTCACCGCAAAGCTGGCCGACCTTAAAGGCAAGCTGGTGCGCATGGACCCCAACACGGTAGCCGAAAGCATCCATGCCACCTTGAAAGATGCTGGCGCACGCATCAATGCGGCTCAGGACCCTTGCTTGCTGCCCAAGGCGTGTAAGAACCCCGCCGAGCTTAACGGCATGCGCAACGCTCATATTCGCGATGGGGCGGCGGTGAGCAACTTCCTCAGTTACATGGCTGTGGAGGCTGCCAAGGAAGAGCTGGACGAGATTTCTGCTGCCAAAAAGCTCGAAGGCTTCCGTACCGATACCGGTGCGCTGAAAGATCTCAGTTTCGATACGATCTCCGGCGCGGGCTCAAACGGGGCCTTCTGTCACTATCGCGTCAACACGGATACCAACCTGCCCATCAAAAAGGGTACATTATACTTGGTGGATTCAGGTGGTCAGTACCCGGACGGAACCACAGACATCACCCGCACCATCGCCGTGGGAACCCCAACGGCAGAGATGCGCGATCGCTTTACCCGCGTGCTCAAAGGCCACATCGCCCTTGCCACCGCGCGTTTCCCTGAAGGCACCAAGGGCGTGCATCTGGATATTCTGGCGCGCAAGCCGCTTTGGGAAGCTGGCCTTGATTATGACCACGGCACCGGTCACGGGGTTGGAGCCTATTTGAGCGTTCATGAAGGTCCGCAAAACATCTCCAAAGGCCTTGTGGATGTGGCCTTACGCGAAGGCATGATCTGTTCCAACGAGCCGGGCTTTTACAAAGAAGGCGAGTACGGCATTCGCATTGAAAACCTGATCATCGTCAAACCTGCCGAAGCCATAGAAGGCGGTGAGCGCCCAATGTTTAGCTTTGAGACCATCACGCTTGCGCCCATCGATTTGAACCTGGTGGAGAAGTCACTGCTGACGGATGCTGAAGTGTCGTGGCTCAATGACTATCATGCTCGCGTGCTGGCAACGGTCGGACCTGAGGTCGATGAGGAAACCCGCGCCTGGATGTCTGAGGCAACCCGGGCGATTTAGTTCGTCATGCAACGCCTCCCCTCACCCCTGCCCTCTCCCCAAGGAGAGGGAGAAAGAAAGGGTGCGCCGCATTGCCCTCTCCTTGCGGAGAGGGTGGCGCGAGACGCGTCGGGTGAGGGGGCGATCTACCGAAGGATCACGATCCCGCAATCAACTCCAGCCAGGCATCTTCGTCCATCACGGTAACGCCCAGCTCTGTTGCTTTCTTCAGCTTGGAGCCTGCGCCGGGGCCCGCCACAAGAATGTCGGTCTTGGCAGAAACAGAGCCAGAGACTTTCGCTCCCAAGCTTTCGGCCCGAGCTTTGGCTTCGGATCGTGTCATGCGCTCTAACGTGCCGGTAAAGACCACCGTCTTGCCGGTCACGGGGCTCTCCGACGCAGGTTGCTCGGCATCCTTGATTTCCCGAAGCGCTGTTTCCAGCGCGAGCAATACTTCTTCGTTGTGAGGCTCGGAGAAAAAGTCTGCCATGGCGGCGGCCACAACAGGGCCAATGCCATCGATGGCCACAAGATCGGCATAGGCCTCGCTCTCCATATCTCCTGCCGCTCGCATAGCTGTCCGAAACGATGCCCAATCTCCATAAGTGCGGGCCAGAAGCTTGGCCGTGGTCTGGCCCACATGGCGAATACCGAGCCCGAACAACAATCGATCAAACTCGATTGAGCGCCGCTCATCTATCGCCGCGAACAGATTTTCCGCAGAAGTTTCGCCAAAGCCTTCCCATGTCTCCAATGGTTCCAGATCTACGGTTTTAATTTTGTCTGCGAGATTGAAAATATCAGCCGGGGTGCGCACCGCGCCCTTTTCCCAGAACAGCTCTACTTGTTTGTTGCCCAGCCCTTCGATGTCGAGCGCATTGCGCGAGACGAAATGTTTGAGCCGCTCCATGGCTTGCGCAGCACAGATCAGCCCGCCCGTACAGCGCGCCACCACATCTTCCTTGCCCGTGGTAGGATTGATCTCCCGCACCGCGTGGCTGTCGCACACCGGACAGCGGGTTGGAAACTCGAACGGCACCGCATCCTTGGGGCGCTTGTCCATCACGGCGGAGACCACTTGCGGGATCACGTCCCCTGCTCGCTGGATGATAACCGTGTCGCCGATGCGCACATCCTTGCGGGTAATCTCATCGGCATTGTGCAAGGTCGCGTTGGAGACCACGACACCACCCACAGTAATGGGCTTGAGCTTGGCGACGGGTGTCAGCGCGCCCGTGCGCCCGACCTGAATATCGATATCTTCGAGAAGAGTTTGCGCCTGTTCCGGCGGAAACTTATGCGCAATGGCCCAACGCGGGGCGCGGGAGACAAAGCCCAATCGTTCCTGCCAATCCAGACGATTGACCTTGTAGACCACCCCATCGATGTCATAGCCAAGCTCGACACGCTGATCGCCAATGGTCTTGTACGTGCGAATGGTTTTCTCAAGGCTGTCATCATTACTCATCAACGGATTGATCTGAAAACCCCAGTCCGACAAGGCCTTGAGCACGCCTTCTTGGGTATCGGCGGGCAAAGCGCTGACCTCTCCCCAACCATAGGCAAAGAACTTCAAGGGGCGCTGCGCCGTGACATTTGGGTCAAGCTGACGCAAGGAACCCGCCGCTGCGTTCCGTGGATTGGCAAAGGGCGGTTTATCATCCGTCTGCTGACGTTCATTGAGGGCGGCAAAGTCCCCGTGGTCCATATAGACCTCCCCACGCACTTCAAAGACGGGTGGTGGATTATCCATATTCAGCTGTTGAGGGATTTCATCGATGGTCCTGATGTTGCGGGTGATATTTTCCCCCGTAGTACCATCCCCGCGCGTTGCGGCCAGAACCAACTCGCCGCGCTCATAGCGCAGACTGGCGGAAAGCCCATCGATTTTGGGCTCAGCCGTCAGCTCCAACACCTCGTCTTCTTTGAGATTGAGAAACTTGGCGATGCGGGTGCGAAAATCAGCCACGTCCTCATCATCAAAGGCATTGCCAAGCGAAAGCATGGCCTGCGCGTGTTTGACCTTTTCAAATTTTTCAGACGGCGCCGCACCAACACGACCTGAGGGGCCGTCCTGTTGCACTAATTCCGGGAATAACGCCTCGATGGCTTCATTACGCTGCCGCAAGGCATCATAGTCGGCATCTGATATGATCGGCGCATCATCCTGATGATAGTGCTTATCGTGCTCGCCGATTTCCATGGCAAGGCGCATCAGCTCCCCCTTGGCTTGAGCCTTGCTCAGAGCTTCAGGCGCAAGATCCCACGATTTGGGCTTCGCGCTCATGCGCCAACCAGTTTGCCTGATGGGCTTAGCAAAGTATCCGCCGCGGCGCGCGCTTCGTCAGTAATGTCAGCGGCGGAGAGCATTCGCGCGATCTCTTCCCGCCGCTCCATATCCGCAAGTGTTTCCACCCGGGTTAATGCCTGTCCATCTTTGACGGATTTGGAAATACGCCAGTGGCATTCTCCCCGCGCAGCAATTTGCGGAGAGTGCGTGACCACAATAACCTGCGCACCGGAGGCCTTGGCCAATTGTCCCAGGCGATCTCCGATAGCGCCCGCAACGGCACCGCCCACGCCTTGGTCAATCTCATCAAAGATCAAAGTCGGTGCAGTTCCCACGGCGGCCAGAGCAACTTTCAGTGCCAGCACAAAGCGCGACATCTCCCCGCCCGAGGCTACTTGTGTCAACGCCCCAAAGGGCGCGCCGGGATTGGTGGAGACTGTAAAGACCACGCGGTCAGACCCCGAGGGACCTGCCGGAATTTCTTCGAGGGCGGTTTGGAAGCGCGCTTTTTCCAGCTTGAGCGGCACCAGCTCACTTGCCACGGACTTGTCCAGTTTTGCGGCGGCGGCTCTTCTCTTGGCGCTAAGCGCGTTGGCGGCTTTCTCGAACTTTGTCTGGGCTTCGCTCGCAGCAGTTTCCAGTTCTGCCAATTTATGAGTGGCGTTGGAGACCGCTTCTAATCGCGCGCGCGCGTCCTCCAGCACTTCGGGTAATTGTTCCACGCGGCATTGATGTTTTCGCGCGGCGGCCCGAAGCGCAAACAGCCGCTCTTCCAGATCATCCAGCTCCCCTTGATCAAACGAAAGACTTGCCACCGCGCTGTCCAGATGGCGCGTTGCATCTGCTGCCTCATCCAGCATGCGCGAGAGAGATTCGATCACGGGGCTGAGGATGCCGCCTGCCTGATCCTGAATACGTTCCAGGCGGCGCAAGGCTTTGCCCGCGCGCGCTTCCAACCCGCCACCGGCACTTAAGGCCTTTTCTGCTTCTTTGAGATCATCAGCGATCTTCTCGGCATTCATCGCCGTGGTGCGGTCCGCCGCAAGAGCGTCTTCTTCGCCGGGCTCAGGATCAAGCTGCTCCAGCTCGCCAATGATGTGGGCCAGATACTCCGTGTCCGCCGCATCCTTGTCGATGCGCGCCTTTTGATCTTCAAGGGCCGTTCGTGCAACTTCCAGAGCGGTAAAAGCGTCTCTGACTTTCGCAACATCGCGGCTGAGCCCACCGAATGCATCCAACAAAGCGCGGTGGCCAGAGGTATCCAGAAGCCCGCGCGCATCATTTTGTCCGTGTACCTCCAACAAGAGCCCGCCAATTTCCTGGAGCAGGCCAACGCTGACCGGGCGGTCATTGATAAAGGCGCGGCTAGGCCCATCAGCCCGCTGAGCGCGTCGGAGGATAACGCTGGTCTCCCCCTCTTCCATCAGATCAGCCTCGATCAATCGATCAAGGGCGGGGTGGCTCAAGGGAGCTTCGAATACGGCCGTGGCGCTGCCCTCTACTGTGCCGTGGCGCACAAGGCCCTTATCCGCGCGACTGCCCGTTGCCAGCCCTAATGCATCGAGAAGGATGGATTTGCCTGCCCCGGTCTCGCCTGTGAGCACACAGAGCCCCCGCGACAGGTCAAGGTCCAACCGGTCGATTAGTACAATGTCTCGAATGGAAAGTGATGCGAGCATGCCTGCCCTGGTATCCTTGCCAAGTATTCTGTGTCGGAAGCGAAAAGATTAGCTCTTCTTAGGCGAAGCGCCAATGATTCCCTCGCGATTTAGAATACCTGAGAAACCGGGTTCCAGACACGGCTAATCCAGCTGCCTTCGGTGTCCTGAGGCTCAAGATCGCGAGTTTGCAGCAAGGTGTAGCTATCCTGATACCAGCGATCTCCGGGATAGTTGTAGCCGAGCACCGCAGCGGTTGCGATGGCTTCATCCTCCAGACCCAGGGAGAGATAGCTCTCCACAAGCCGGTGCAGGGCCTCCGGCACATGGCTGGTGGTCTGGAAATCAGAAATCACAAGGCGGAAGCGGTTTATCGCAGCATTAAGCTCGTCTCGGCTCTGATACCAGCGGCCAACTTCCATTTCCTTGCCAGCCAGGTGATCCTGGGTGAGATCGATTTTCAGGCGCGCGTCCCGGGCATATTCACTTGCTGGAAAACGGCGGACGACTTCGCCCAATGCGCCCATGGCTTGCTGGGTCAGTTGCTGGTCCCGGCCCACATCGCGAATCTGCTCGTAATAGCAAATCCCCACCAGATAATAGGCGTAGGCCACGTCCCGGTGACCTGGATGGAGCGAGATAAAGCGCTGAGCGGCCAGAATCGACTGGTCGTATTCATTCGCCTGATAGTGCGTAAAAGAAGACATGAGCATCGACCGCCGCGCCCATACTGAATAGGGATGCTGACGCTCCACCTCATCAAACCGCAGACTGGCTTCGGTCCAGCGCCTGTCCTCCAGAGCATCTACAGCATTGTTGTAGAGCTCCTCAACAGGGGTTTCGACGTAATCCAGCTCGTCGGGTTCGTTGGCACAGGCAACAAGGCTCAGGGCAAGCGCGGAAAAGATGACGCTTCTGACAATATTTCTAATCATGGAGACGTAAAAACCATCGTTGGGGGAGAACACCGATCCTCCCTTGCGAATAGCATTCTCCGCCCCTGAAGCCAAGGAAAAGGGGTGAAAAGGGGCTCCGAACCGGTTCAAATGATTTTGTGAGGGCAATCGGCCCGTATCCTGGCTCTCCTGGCCTCCACCAAGCAAGGGGCCCAAATCTCCCCCATTTTTGTTCAAAATACCATTTTGAGGAGAAAAATGCACTTTTATTGCTTTTAACCATTGTCTTACACTAAATTTGATACATGTACCTGAGGTGGAGTGGATTTAAGTGTATATCCATTTGGGGAAAAAGTGTCTGGGAGGAGACAGAATTGAGCCAAGCACCAGATACTTCGCCTGCAGGTAAATCAGGCGAAGACGGCAGTGGCAGAGCACGTTTGGCAAAGCGTGTTGATCAGCACGTTGGCGAACGCATTCGCCAACGGCGCACTTTGCTGGGCCTGACCCAGGAACAGTTGGCGGCTGCGTTGGATATTTCCTACCAGCAGGTCCAGAAATATGAGACCGGTGCAAACCGGGTCAGTGCCGGGCGGTTGTTTGAGATCGCCAAGGAACTGGACGCCGAAGTGTCCTTTTTCTTTGACGGGCTGGAGCCAGGCTCCACATCCGAGCAAATGCCTCATGGCGGTCGCAATCGGACAACGATCGAGCTCGTTCGAAATTTCTCTGAAATCGATGACCCGGTTATTCGGAACGCGGTATCCAGCCTTGTGCGGAGCTTGAATGAACGCCGAGGCAAGGGAAACGGCAGCTAAGTCGCCCTAGCCTATCCATTGAAATCGAAAATAACTTACTGAGCGGCGCTTGCGGCAGCCTTAAAGCCTGCCTCAGGAAGACGGGCCTCGGTGATCTCGTAATTGTCCGGATCAGAAAATACCGCCTGCAGCAATTCATTATTCAGGGCATGCCCCGTCAGCGCGCCTTCAAAGTGCCCTTCAATGAACCAGCCTGCCGTTGCCAAATCCCCAACCACGTCCAGCAATTTGTGACGCACGAATTCATCGTCACAGCGCAAGCCGTCATCGTTGAGAACCATATCACCATCCACAACGATGGAATTGTCCAGTGAGCCGCCCCGCGCAAGGCCCATGGCCTGCAGCGTTTCAACATCTTTTAGGAAACCAAAGGTCCGTGCCCGGGCCAGCTCACTTTTAAAGGCACCATTGACCAGGCGCACTTCGTGATGCTGACGCCCAATGACAGCAGACGGAAAATCGATGACCAGATCCACGTGGAACTCATCAGCCGGGGTCAGGGTGGCATAACGATTAGTGTCGCCTACCCGAACCGGGCGCTTGATCCGCAGGACCCGGCGCGGGGTGCCAAGCTCCCGAGAGCCGGCACATTCAATAAGGAAAACAAACGGTGCTGCGCTGCCATCCATGATGGGCACTTCTTCTGCGTTCAGCTCGACAATGGCATTGTCAATGCCGCAACCGGCAAAAGCGGCCATGAGGTGTTCGATGGTCAAAACCCGAACGCCTGCCTCATTGGCAACAGTGGTGCCAAGTTGCGTGTCCACGACCGAATCAAAACGGGCCGAGACAATATCGTCCACGTCCACATCTGTGCGGCGGAATTGAATACCTGTATTGGCGGGAGCGGGGCACAGAGTCATGGAAACTTCAGAGCCTGAATGAAGGCCGACGCCCGTGCAGGAAATAGAATCGCCTAGCGTCGTCTGAAATACTGCCGGTCTAATGTTGCTCACCGGTATAAACCCCTTCGTTTCGCCCATGCTCGCCTTTGCCGCTCTTGATCGATCAGCTGCGGCATGGTTTGCCCAAAATACGCCTGGGTCCGGGCACTTGCCCGAACGCGCTCCGAAAATGGCGGAAATCCCCCGCCCTTTCCTTGTAACGGTGAGGCCCACCAGCCTCAAATAAAGCTTTGTTACGCAATGTTACGGCCAAGGCGCTCCAAGGCCGCACAAGGCTCTCCAGGAGCCTCCGAATGCAAGCCCCGAGCCACAAACGCTGCCCCCAAATGCCCCCAAAAATAAGCAGAGGGCCCCGCTTTGAAACGGAGCCCTCTAGATACGCAAACTGGATACGCTAAACGCAACTCAACGCGAGAAGTTTAAAGCGGCCCTGAGACGGACCAGCTTAGTTGGCTTGCCGACGCAGGAAGGCCGGGATGTCGAGATCGCTCTCCTCAGCGGAGGCCGGGAACAAGGCATCCGGCTCTTGCTGGCGAACAACAGGGGTCGGCGCAGGTTCCTTGCGCTCGCGGACTTGCTTTTTAGCTTTCCGCTTGCCGGTCATGCGCTCAAGAAGGCTTGGCTTACGCGGCACATCGACCACAGGGGCAGGCCCTTTGGCAGGACCCGAAGCGGCCACTGCATCATCTTCGATCCTGAGGCGTAGACGCGGAGATTCTTGTTCCACGACTTCGCCCCCCGCTGTCAGCTCCAGCGAATTGTCCAGCAGCAAGGTGCCCTGGTCGCGTGCCGCAACAGGTTCTTCAGTGATTTCGTCTTCCACGACCTCAAGAGAGGCTTCCTCGGGAATGACCGCAGCCTCTGCCGCCTGCCAAGGCTCATCAGCCGGAATTTCCGGGCTCGCCTCTTCCTCAGATACGCGCAGAGCGGCCTGGGCCTGCAATGCAGCGTGAGCTTGTTGTGACGCACGCACAGGCAATGGACGAGGCGCTGCGGAAGTTTCCGCTTCGATGCCGGTTGCCACGATGGAAACCCGCATGGCCCCTTCCAGCTCACCTGAGAAGGTGGAACCCACAATGATGTTGGCCTCTGGATCAACTTCGGAACGGATGCGGTTGGCTGCTTCGTCCACTTCAAACAGGGTCAGATCATCGCCGCCGGTGATGTTGATGAGAACGCCGCGGGCGCCCTTCATGGAAACTTCGTCCAGCAGCGGATTGTTGATGGCAGCCTCGGCAGCTTCCAGCGCCCGGGCTTCACCGATGCTTTCGCCGGTGCCCATCATGGCCTTGCCCATCTCGTTCATCACAGTGCGAACGTCGGCAAAGTCAAGATTGATCAGACCCGGCATAATCATCAGGTCCGTAATGCCGCGCACGCCGGAATGAAGCACTTCATCGGCCATGGCGAAGGCATCCGCGAACGTGGTCTTTTCATTGGCCACGCGGAAGAGGTTTTGATTCGGGATAATGATCAGCGTATCGACATATTTCTGAAGCTCTTCAATGCCGGCTTCGGCAATGCGCATGCGGCGCTGGCCTTCAAACTGGAACGGCTTGGTGACAACGCCCACGGTCAAAATGCCCTGGTCGCGTGAGGCGCGCGCGATAACCGGCGCAGCCCCTGTCCCCGTTCCCCCGCCCATACCGGCGGTAATGAAGGTCATATGACAGCCGGTGAGCTGCTCTGTGATTTCTTCGAGAGTTTCTTCTGCTGCTGCAGCGCCAACTTCTGGCCGCGAGCCTGCACCGAGGCCTTGGGTAATATCCGCCCCGATCTGAAGACGCCGTTCGCACAAGGACTGGCTCAGTGATTGGCTGTCCGTGTTGGCTACAACGAACTCAATACCTTCAAGTTCAGACGCGATCATATTGTTGACCGCATTGCCGCCAGCGCCCCCGACGCCAAAAACCGCAATTTTTGGTTTTAGTTCAGTGACTTCCGGCATGCGCAGATTCAAACTCATGAGATTCTCCCATTCTGGCCCAAGACCAGCGATTTTGCTGGCAAATGACCATGCCATCCGGTTCCAAAGCGCCACGCCAAGCGGCTTTTGGCCGAAAAGGCCCCCAATTCAAACGTATTGAAATAGTTAACAGGAAGAGGGTTACTCGATTCTTAACGCCGAGGGGACGTCTTCATAATTTGATTAGGACTGCGGGGGCGTGAGGGGCGGGTTTTGGAGTGAGTGGCGAGTGCTTGGGTTCATCCCCTCCCCCCAACGTGGGGGAGGGTTAGGGAGGGGGGGGCTTTGCAGTAAGAGACCAATATCAGCGGCAACAGCTCGCAGGAACATCCCTTCACCCCCACCCGTCTCGCTCCGCTCGCCGACCTCCCCCATCAAGGTGGAGGTATAAAAGGCCCCATCGCCCAACCATCGTCCCCTCCTCCTTGAGGAGGGAGGATCAAGGAGGGGGTGGCTGGCAGCAGGATAGAACATCGCGCACCGATTGAAACCAGCCCTACGCGCGAGACATAGCTTACTTAGTGTTGCCAGTTTTGTTAGCAGGAGGCTTGAGATGAAAAATCAAAAACTCCTCTAGAGAAGACGCTTCCCAATCCTTTTCGACAGCAATCGTGGCAAGAAATGCAGGACGTGTGTCCCCCCAACTCTCATCAGAATCTACAATCTTCACCGTACCAGCTTTACGGTCTTCCCACTGGAAGTAATTTGAAAGACGTTTACCGAGGCAGTTGGATTTTCCGACGTAAAGTAACCTCATCTCAGCATCAAAAATGGCATATACGCCTGGTTTCGAACTGTTCGGATATTCCTCGCGGAACTCTTTGTTGATGTCATATGGCCGACTACATTGAAGGCTCTCTGCTTCATTCGGAAAATACGTGGCTCGGTATTCGCTTAGTCTGCTCTGCAGCGCCTCAATACTCATGGAAACTCCTCCTAACAACGGGCCGTCGCGGTTACATTGCCTAGCATGAGCGCGTGAGCTTAGCCATATATGATTGTGCTTTCACTTCAGTACCACCAAAAGCTTAGTGCAAGACGACCTAACGCGTCACGGCCTTTGGGCCTCGGCCCAGTCCAAAGAAACCCAATAGGCTACGTAAAAGACCACCCAGACCAGCACTAGCTCTTGAAGGCTGAGGCGCTTCCATGGGGGCGCGGTAGTTGTAGGTCAGAAGACCGGCGGCAGTGGTGAACGATGGACCGCTGGCCCCGTCCGGCAGGCCGGTAAGCCCGCGCGGGGTTCCGATGCGCACATGAGCGTCAAAGATACGTCCGGCCAGTTCGCGTAAGCCTGTGAGCTGGCTTGCCCCGCCGGTGAGCACGATGCGGTGCCCGGCGATGCGCGTTGCCCCGCCCGCGGCGATGGCGTCTCGTACCAATTCCAATGTCTCTTCAATGCGCGGCTGGATGATGCCCACCAGCATGGAGCGCGGCACGTGATTGGCCACAGAATTTGCTTCCTCGCCAATAGGCGGCACGTCGATCATTTCCCGATCATCGTTGGGGCTGGCCAGCGTTGAGCCATACATGGTCTTCATGCGCTCGGCGTCCGCCATGGGGGTGGAAAGCCCGCGCGCGATATCTTGGGTGACATGAAGTCCGCCCACGCCAAGGGTCTTGGCAAAAACGATGCGCCCTTCAAAAAACGAAGCGATGGACGTGGTACCCCCGCCAAGTTCTATCACGGTAACGCCCAGTTCCATCTCATCGTCTACCACCGCAGCAAGGGCTGAGGCATAGGCCGAAAATATCGGGCCTTCGGGTTCCAGATGGCAGCGTTCCACACATAAAGCCAGATTCCTAAGGGGGCCGGGATCTGTGGTGATTTCGTGCATGTTCACGGACAGAGCTTCGCCCTGCATGCCTTCAGGGTCCTTGATGCCTTTGGAGTGATCCACCGAAAAGCCGATGGGCACCGCGTGGATGGTCTCCCGCGCGCTGGCATAGGCGCGGGAGCGGGCTTCGCGCAGAACCTTGCGCAGGTCCCGCACTTCCACTTCACCGGAATGCAGCATCACACTTTCGCTGAGGATGCGGCCCTCAAGCGATGGGTTGGAAACATTAAGCCAAACATGACGAATGGTAACACCTGCCATGGTTTCGGCCTGAGCCACCGCAGCGCGAATGGCGTCTTCTGCCGCCTCCATATCCACAACGACCCCGGCGCGGATACCGCGTGCGCCTTGGTGGCCAATGCCAAGGACGCGGATTTCCGGCTGCACATCATCATGGGTGTCGGTGACCTTGGCAATCAGGCAGGTGATCTTGGTGGTGCCAATATCCAGCGCCGCCGTGATGGACTGGCGACCGGCGGCACCTCTGGCTTGAGAGAGAAGAGACATGAGGTCTTACGTCTCCCTCTCAGCTGAAGGAAGAGAGAAGACCGGGCTTTGGCTTGGCGTATCGCTCCGTGGACGGACGACAATGCGGTCCCCCAGGCGCAAATCCACCGTGGAGATGGCACGCGCCAGCAGACGATATTCAGTCTCGTACTCGGCCAGGGCGCTCAGGGCACCTGTCATATCTTGTTCTGGAAGCTGCACCACAACGCCGCTGTCAAAATGCAAATCCCAACGGCGGTCGCTGACCCGCACCGCATAGCGCACGCGGGCAGCCATGGTCGGAATGCTCTCAATGGCCGCAAACAGCTCTGCTGCGCCAGCCTCTGCCCCCTGCCCCACCACGTGCGGCAAGTGCCCAAAGCGCTCTACAGCGGCGCTGGTGATCACATTGCCCTCAAGGCTGACCACCTGCATCAGACCTTGATTTTGCCACAGGGCATAAGGCTCTTGTTCTTCAATGATCACATGGACCCGGCCAGGCAGCGCACGCATAACCGTGGCCCGGCGCACCCAA
>JAJFIL010000144.1 GCA_021774965.1 Alphaproteobacteria bacterium | reverse complement strand
CCACTACTGTCCGGTTTAACTCATCAGGTTGCGCTTCAACTGCAGCATCTTGTTGGGATCGATACCGATTTCAATATTTGAGACTCTGTTTTCATTTGTGCCCAACGATGGTCTGCCACCCCCACCCCTCACTTCGTTCGGACCTCCCCCATCCACAAGGGGGAGGTAATTATTGGTGTAATCATGCGGGTTTCGTTCCTTCCCCCCAGCGTGGGGGAAGGTCAGGATGGGGGATGCCGGAGGCATTTGGAGTTTCCCGGGAACCATTGGAATCTAAACCGGACAGTAGTGGATCAAGTCCGGGAATGACATTGAGAAGAGTAAAAACTTATCAGCTGCGCCGGGGCAATTGCCCTAGTCCACATCCGGATAAATGATGTGCTGAGCGGCAACGGCGACGTCTGCCAGGGCCATCTCTGCCCAGGCAACGGCTTCGCGTTCTACCGCAGCAGGATCAGCCCGCAGGTCAAAGACGCCTTCGCGTTCGAAATAGATTTTGCGGCGGCCTTCGGCGACCGTGTCTTCGATCAGGCCGTTCTCGCCCTTTTCCAGCTGCGCTGAAAGATGCACCAGACCGGTTTCCACATGGGTCTTGATCTCAAGTGGTGTGGGATAATCCAGCCAAAGCTGGCAGGCAAAGGTGAACGCAAGATAGCGCGCACCATCGCGAGACGTGGCCATCCAGTCGCCGGTCTCATCTTCGTTGCCATAATCAAGGATCAGGTTGGCGTTGATGATCTCGTCATGAGAATGCACCTTATAACGCACCCAACAATCATCCCGCTCCAGCGCTTCACGCTCGAACGGCCGCCCCAGAATGCGGTCAAAGCAATCCACAATCAGCTCATGGTCCCAGCCCGTGCTGACCGTGCTGCCATCGCCACTATGATAAATATCGAGGGTCATTGCCCCACCACTCCCGTCTGTCCCAACCAGGCGACGTTAACCGTGAGCCCCTCTAAACCTCCTTAAAGCGCTGCGGGAAAATGGGGACGTGGTGAATGAACAGTTAAGGGCCCCGACGCCGGGGCGGGCGCTCCGTAGCCGGAGTGGCATGAATGGCGCGATGCCGGGGCGCTCCGATGCCAGAGTGGCGCGGCAGCAAGGCCCTTTCTTACCCCCACGATTGCATGCCACTATGGCTCTCAGAATAAGTTGTTGGCCATGATGAAACTGAACAGTTCCACCCCCTCGTACAAAGACAATCCCGCCGTGCCTGCTTTTTCCGACACAGGCCCGCGGACCGTGATGGATGCGCATTGTTCCTTATGCGCCCGAGGGGCGATGTGGATCGCCCACAATGACAGCAAAGCGGAATTTGGCATCATCCCCATTCAATCTGACCTAGGCATAGCGCTGATGCGCCACTATGGCATGGACCCGGCGGACCCTTTGTCATGGCTCTATCTGGAAGACGGCAAAGCCTACTCGTCTCTGGACGCCATCATCCGGGTGGGTCTGCGCTTGGGTGGGGTCTGGAAAGGGCTGGTCATTCTCAAAATCCTGCCAAGGCCGCTGCAGGATTATCTTTATGGCGTGGTGGCCCGAAACCGATATCGCCTGGGCGGCAAGACAGACCTTTGCGGGTTGCCGGACCCTGAGATTAAAAAGCGACTGATCACATGACGCGCTCCGTACACGAACAGGTTTTAGGAGACAGGTATGCGGATCTGCCGACACAGATGCAAGCCATCCACAAAATTGGTCAGGGCCACGTGTGGCAAGGCACAGCGAAAGTCACTCGCGGCGCAAATCCCTTGGCGCGCCTTATTGCGGCACTGATGGGTTTTCCCCCCGCCGGGGACAGAACCCCCGTTACCGTTAAAATGGAACCGCACAACGGCGGCGAGCGGTGGACGCGGGTCTTTGGCACTGCCCCATCAGCAAGCACGTTCAACAGCTTTCAAACCCCGGGCACAGGCCGGAACAAGGGATTGCTGGTCGAGCGCTTTGGCATCATCTCTGTTGCCATGACGCTGGAGATGCGGAACCGCGCCATGTATCTCGTGCCGCAAAGATGGAACATGGGCGGCATCCCCCTGCCCAAATTCCTGCTCCCCGGTGGTGACAGTTTCGAGCGCGAGACAGACGGCACCTTCTGGTTCGACGTCACCATCAAGGCCCCTGTGTTTGGGCTGATCGTGGCCTACAAAGGTTGGCTGGCCCTGACCCCATAGCCGGCTCCGAAGCCGGAGTGGCGTGATGGGGAAAGCGCCGAGGGCACCGCGAATTCCCCTCTCCCCTCGTGGGAGAGGGTGGCGCACCAAGAGCATCTTGGAGCGACGGGTGAGGGGGCAGCGCTCCAACCTGACTGTTCTACTTGACAGAATACTTATAACAGTATAGATTGCCTTCCGTGATACAGAGCTTTGCTTGCAAAGATACGGAAAAACTGTTCGCGGATGAATTCATCCGCCGCTTCAATGCGTTTGAACGGCCCGCCCGGCGCAAATTGCAATTGCTCAATGCGGCCCATGGGCTGGAGGATTTACGTGTGCCACCGGGCAATCGCCTGGAAGCGCTGAAAGGCAACCGTAAGGGCCAGCACAGCATACGCATCAATGGCCAATGGCGCATCTGCTTCCGCGGGAAAAACGGCGGGGCTCATGATGTTGAGATAGTGGACTACCACTGAGGATTTTGAATGATGGCCAGACAACTAGACCCTATCGCCCCCGGCGAGATTTTGCTGGAAGAGTTCATGGAGCCCCTGGGGGTGAGCCAGAACAAGCTCTCCCGCGATATCGACATCCCGGTGAGCCGGGTTTCTGAAATCGTCCACGGCAAACGCACCATCACGGCGGATACGGCGCTTCGGTTTGCGGCCTATTTCGGCACCAGCGCTGAAATGTGGATGACCCTTCAGGCAGAATATGATCTCCGCCGCGCCCGGGCGATGAGTGGGGTTGCAATTGAGAAAGTCGTACGGCCTATTGAGGCGGCTTAGATTTCTTACTTTTGCGGCCCTTTAGGCCGGCCCGTTCCAATGCTTGGTAACTTTCTTCTTCCTCTAGTTTCTCAACATTTTGACGAAGTAGCTTGACATGACTTGGAGAGCTTTGCGGCCTCATCTCCACCTGACTTAGGGTCTCTAATAGCTCTTTGTGTGCAACCTTCCTCCAATGGCCCTTAACATACTGAGAGACCAAATCCTTAAAAGTCGGGCCACAAAGGAGCATTGTTACGGTAACGCCAACAGTGGTAACTTGCGCCAGTCCGGGAGGCACACTCAGGAGTTCAAAAACAACAACTGCAGATCCGCCGCCACCATAACTCAATCTCAATACAATATCGCGTTTCATTTCCATGCTTTCAGATCGACCATTTGTCTCAGCAATCAATTTCAATTCTACTCCTGACATTCAGGATCAATATTTCTGCTCGCACACTCTCTGTTCCCTCTCCGTGACCTGCAAAGCACTCTACTGAGCGGGCGGGCAACCAAAGAGAATCGGGCACAAACCCTAAGAGCGATCCTGGCTCTTCAGCTTGCGGTCTCAACGCACCGAAAATGGATTTCCCTCAAAGCACTCTCACTAAGCTGGCAGACGGCCTGAAAAACCGAGCACCAACCCTAAAAGCAAGCGTGGCTTTTCAGCTTCCGGCGCTCAACGCACAA
The DNA here is from genome assembly GCA_021774965.1 of Alphaproteobacteria bacterium. Taxonomy (GTDB): domain Bacteria; phylum Pseudomonadota; class Alphaproteobacteria; order JAJFIK01; family JAJFIK01; genus JAJFIK01. The sequence continues at coordinate 50,527 of JAJFIL010000144.1, read as the reverse complement.
GATATCGAAGCCGTGAGCCGAAACCGAAGAGTCTTTGTGATTCACCCCCTCACCCCGGCCCTCTCCCACGAGGGGGAGAGGGGGCGCTGGGCGCTCCCATCTTGTGTGGCAGCTCGTCTTGCGTGTGGGGTCCGCCCTGAAATCCCGGCTCCACCCCCCTTTCCCTTCACCCCATCCCACCCACCTGCGCTAATCTGCCCCATTAAACCCTCCAAAAGCGCTGCCCGGCGGGGCTTGGGGCGGGTCCGAGACCCAATTACCTGTTGCGAAGCGGGGATTAGCACCCTATATCCGCCGGGTACTTGTGCGATGTAATCGGTCCTCTCAAGAGGCCGCCCCCCCGCACAACTGGTTTGGACATCTAATTTCCACGGGGATTTGAGGATCGCTGCTCGTCAGGATCCGCAGAAATCCGCCGTAAATGGGAGCTTTTCATGAGTAAAGTCATTGGTATTGACCTCGGCACCACGAACTCGTGTGTCTCGGTTATGGACGGCTCAACGCCGAAGGTGATTGAAAACGCTGAGGGCGCGCGCACGACGCCGTCCATGGTGGCGTTTACCGAAGAGGGCGAACGCCTGATGGGCATGCCGGCCAAGCGCCAGGCTGTGACCAATCCGGAGCACACATTCTTTGCCATCAAGCGTCTGATCGGGCGCCCCTTTGACGATCCCACCACGCAAAAAGACATCGGGATGGTCCCTTACAAGATCATCAAGGCAGACAATGGGGATGCATGGGTTGAGGGCCGCGACAATGAAAAGCTCTCCCCCTCCCAGGTTTCTGCCTACATCTTGCAGAAAATGAAGGAAACCGCTGAGGGCTACCTCGGCCAGGACGTCACCCAAGCGGTGATCACGGTTCCTGCCTACTTTAATGACGCTCAGCGTCAGGCAACCAAGGATGCAGGCAAGATTGCCGGTCTGGAAGTGCTGCGCATTATCAACGAGCCTACTGCTGCGGCCCTTGCCTATGGCATGGACAAGCAACAGGCTGGCACCATCGTGGTCTATGACCTGGGCGGCGGCACCTTCGACGTTTCCGTTCTTGAAATTGGCGACGGTGTGTTTGAAGTGAAATCCACCAACGGGGACACGTTCCTGGGCGGTGAAGACTTCGACATGAAAATTGTTGAATACCTCGCCAAGGAATTCAAGAAAGAGCAAGGCATTGATCTGACGAACGATCGGCTTGCCCTTCAGCGCCTGAAAGAGGCTGCGGAAAAGGCCAAGATCGAATTGTCCTCTGCTGCGCAAACGGAAATCAACCTGCCATTTATTACGGCAGATGCGTCCGGTCCAAAGCACCTGACCATGAAGCTGTCTCGCGCCAAATTGGAAAGCCTTGTCGGCGACCTGATCAAGCGCACCGAAGGCCCATGTAAGGCAGCGTTGAAAGACGCTGGCTTGTCGGCTGCTGACATTGACGAAGTGATCCTGGTGGGCGGCATGACCCGCATGCCTAAGGTTCAGGAAATTGTTCAGAACCTCTTCGGCAAAGAGCCGCACAAGGGTGTGAACCCGGACGAAGTGGTGGCCATGGGCGCTGCCATTCAGGCCGGTGTGTTGCAGGGCGACGTCAAAGACGTGCTGCTGTTGGATGTCACGCCATTGTCCCTGGGCATTGAAACCCTTGGCGGTGTATTCACGCGTCTGATTGATCGCAACACAACGATCCCAACGAAGAAAAGCCAGATCTTCTCAACGGCAGAAGATAGCCAGAACGCCGTGACCATTCGTGTGGCACAGGGCGAGCGGGAAATGGCAGCGGACAACAAGAACCTGGGTCAGTTTGATCTGGTGGGCATCCCCCCTGCACCGCGCGGCGTTCCGCAAGTGGAAGTGACCTTCGACATTGATGCTAACGGCATCGTGAACGTAAGTGCGAAGGACAAAGCCACCAACAAGGAACAGACCATTCGCATTCAGGCCTCTGGCGGTCTCACCGATGATGAGATCCAGAACATGGTCAAGGATGCTGAAGAGCACAAAGCAGAAGACGCCGAGCGCAAGGAAACCGTGGAAGCGCGTAACAAGGGCGAAGCTCTTGCGCATTCAACGGAACAGTCCCTGGGTGAGCATGGCGATGCCTTGGAGCCGGATGATCGGGCTGCCATCGATACGGACATTGCAGCGCTTAAAGAAGTGCTTGGCCAGGAAGACGCCAGCAAGGACGACATCGAAGCCAAGGTCGCATCTCTTGCGCAAAGCTCCATGAAGCTGGGCGAGGCCATGTACAAGGCACAGCAGGAAGAAGGCGAAGCGGCTGCCGCTGCAGACGCTGCTGCTGAAGGCACGAATGATGACGCCGCAGACGACAACGTCGTGGACGCCGACTTTGAAGAAGTCAGCGAAAACGATGGCGACGATGACAAGTCGGCTCAAGGCTAACGGCCCAAAGCTTACGGGTTAGGGGCGCGGGACATTAGTGTCGCGCCTCGAGCCCTGCCAATGACAAAGGGACGGGCCCTCATTTCATGAGCAAGCGCGACTATTATGAAGTTCTAGGCGTTGCCAAGACGGCTACGGATGCGGAAATGAAAACCGCCTTCCGTAAGCTTGCCATGGACCATCACCCCGACCGCAATCAGGACAACCCTGAAGCTGAAGCCAAGTTCAAGGAACTGGGCGAGGCCTATGAAGTCCTGAAGGACAAAGACAAGCGCGCTGCCTATGACCGCTTTGGCCACCAGGCCTTTGAAGGGGGCCGTGGGCCCGGTGGCGCTGGCGGATTTGGTCCTGATTTCGGCAATGCATTCTCCGATATTTTCGACGATCTGTTTGGCGACGTTATGGGCGGCAGAGGTGGTCGCCGTGGCGGCGGGCGCTCTCGCGGTGCTGATCTTCGCTACAATATGGAAATCACCCTGGAAGATGCCTTCAAGGGCAAGGACACGGAAATCCGTATCCCCACCACTGTGGACTGCGAACGTTGCGGCTCTTCAGGGGCAGAACCGGGCACGGAACCGGAAAGCTGCGGGTCGTGTCAGGGCTCGGGCAAAGTGCGCGCGTCTCAAGGCTTCTTTACGATTGAGCGCACCTGTCCTCATTGTGGCGGCACCGGCCGCATGGTGAAAAATCCGTGTAAGGATTGTGGCGGCGCAGGACGGCGCGAAAAAGAACAAAACCTGGCGGTCAACATTCCAGCCGGGGTGGAAGATGGCACGCGCATCAGGCTCGGCGGCAAAGGCCAGGCCGGTATGCACGGAGGGCCTGCTGGGGATCTTTACATTTTCCTCTCCCTGCGCCCGCACGAGATTTTTGATCGCGAAGGCCCGCACCTGTTCCTGCAGATGCCGGTGCCTTTCACCACGGCAGCCTTGGGCGGTCATGTGGAAGTCGCCACTATGGATGGCGGCAAGGCGCGCGTATCAATCCCCGAAGGCACACAGACAGGTCGTCAGTTCCGCCTGCGCGGCAAAGGCATGCCGGTTCTGCGCACCAATCGCTTTGGCGACATGATGGTGGAAGTGGTGGTGGAAGTGCCCACCAAGCTCAATGGCAAACAAAAAAAGGCCCTGAAGGAATTCCAAGACGCCGACGGCGAAAAGGCTTTCCCTGAGTTTGCCAAATTCAAAAAACGCCTGGATGGTTTTTTGAAACGCGACGCTGAGTAATAAAACCTTATCAATATCAACTGGTTGTAAATCTTTGTTGACTCACCATATAGTTTGTGACTCATTAGGCCGAATCGTAAGGGTGTGTAATGACAACGGTGTTTGACGTCGCGGCATACATTCTCGCCAAACAAGGCGAAATGACCGCGATGAAATTGCAGAAGCTAGCATACTATTCTCAAGCTTGGTCTTTGGTTTGGGATGACGCGCCGATGTATCAAGATCGCATTGAAGCCTGGGCAAATGGGCCTGTAACACCTGCCCTGTATCAGCTACATCGTGGTCACTTTGGCATTGCTTCGATTTCTGAGGGTGATGCAGGAAACCTTACAGTCGATCAGAGTGAGACCATCGACGCTGTACTTGGCCACTATGGTGACAAGTCTTCCCAATGGTTGAGTGATTTGACTCATCGCGAAAAGCCTTGGCAGCAAGCTCGGCGTGGATTGGCGGACGGGCAGCGTGGAAACAGCGAGATCACTCTGTCGATGATGGCCGAGTACTACGGGTCGCTTTAATGGCCAGGAAGACCGGACGCAAAACCCCAATATCTAAATTTAGTCCTCATCCGGAAAAGGTTCCCAAGAGCCAATCTGTCTCCAAAACATCGGAAGGTTTTTCATGGCGATTTGGAAGTGTCGATTCTAGGGGTCCTTTTGCATGGGACCATCATAACTTAAACACTGAGCTACCTGCCATTCTCTTGAGGCTCGGTGAGTTCGAAGACAAAAATTGGGAGGCGCTCAAAGATACTGGTAGCCACCCAATAAAAGTTTCCCAATTAGAATCTGCAGCACGTCGTCGCCTAAGAGAGATCGACCAAGATGATCTGGATGAACTAATGTCCTTTAGATTTAGTGGCAAGCCCCGAGCGTGGGCGAGGAAGATTGGAAATGTCTTTCATCTACTATGGTGGGATCCGGAGCATCAAGTTTATCCAACTCCAGTAGACCGGGGCGACCGTCGTAAAAATAGACGGCGACGCTAGAAGTCACTTTCCTAGCAACACAGATTCGGATTCACACCCCACAAGAAAACCGGATGCTTCCAAGGTAGGTGTGGCCAATAGTTGATCTCGATACCTCTACATTCCCCTCCAAACCCCAGAATTCCGCCATTTTTTATTTCTTTTCACCTCATGTCTTGACATCAATTAGATAATTAGCTAACTGTCTATTTATGAGCAACGTCTTCAAAGCCCTGTCCGATCCCACCCGCCGCAAGGTACTGGAGCTCCTTCGTAAGGGCCCCAAAACGGCCGGTGAGCTGGCAGCGGAATTCAACGTCTCCAAGCCCACCATGTCGGCGCATTTTGCCGTGCTGAAGGAAGCGGACCTGGTGGACGCCACCCGCGAGGGCAAGGCGATCATCTATCGGCTGAAGCTGTCCGTGCTGGAAGACGCACTGCTGGGCTTTGCGCAAGTTTTCGGCATGAAAGTGGAAGCTGGCGATGCTCAGTCTACAAATGAAAATAGGGAGGACCCGCTATGAGTACTGCACGTATCGCAACTCCACTTGTTGTGGGCACCATGATCCTTGTCGCCGCACTGGCGGGCGCAATGATGGCTCTCGAACCTGAGAAGGCATTTACCTGGTTGGTGGCCATGTTTTTTCTGCCATTCGCCATCGTGGGCGTACGTGTTTTCCGGCGAGTGATAGATCGCAATCGGGAGACTTCAAAATCGAGTGGCGGGCTTCGGGCGAGCCTCGTTGCAGCTGGCGCGTTGCTCATCGCAACCTTGGGAATGTCAATTATCGAAACTTTGGGACTGGTCGGAGAGGATAGCCCCCTCGCTTATGAGCCCATCATGATCATCCTCATTGGCGCAATTCTTGTTTTCCCTGAGATCATTGGTGCACGGCTCCAACGTAATGCCCGGCAAGAACCAGCCGCCCATGCGAATAATGAGGACTAAGTCATGACAACTCGAACCATGCCTGCTGCCTACCCCTTTACCGCGGTTCTTGTTGTTGCCGGACTGGCGGCCTATTGCTGGTATCTGGAGCCTGAAGAGGCCGTGATCTGGGCCGGCGTTGCGATCATGCTGCCTACAGCATGGGCTGCGCTATCAATGCTGCGCCGGGGGAAGAAACCATCCAACGAGATCCGCAGGGCTATTCTATTCGCATCACTGGTGTTGATCTTTTCCTTGGGCTTTGCCGCAGCTTCATCCCTCGAACTGCTCGACACCGATGGGAGGACCTGGGCCAATCGTTCCTATGGCATCCTGATGGGCGGGGTATTGATCTTTATGGGCAATTACATTCCCAAACAATTGCAGCCCTTGGACGAGACCAAGTATGACCCTGTAAAAGTGCAGATGTTGCAACGTTTCGCAGGCTGGGCCTTTGTGTCGGCGGGCATTGGTTATGCCCTTGCCTGGATGGTCTTGCCCGCGACGCCGGCGAATGTCGTGGCAAGCGGCTTGGTGCTTCTTGCCACCGTCCTGATCATGGGGCGCCGCGCCTTTACGCGATTGAGCGTGTAGACAACAGCTTACTTTCCATACTGATGAAGGAGGGACACATGTCCTCGAACAAGATTGCTTCGCCTCTGGTTTTATTGTCCATGTTTACGGTTGCTGCCCTTGCCGCTGTCATGGCTCTGAACGCGCCAGATCGTGCTTGGGCCGCGGCCATTGCAGCAGGATTTCTTCCCACCGCATGGGTTTTGATCAAGATTTTTGGGGGGCGCATGCGCAACCATGGTGATGCCGCCGCAACCCATTCGATAATCCGTGTATCTATGCTAGGGGCCAGCCTTGTGCTTGGGGTCGCGCTAGCGGCCGAGATCGCTCAAATGGCAGGGCTGATCCCGGAAGCCGGATGGGATATGGAAGAGCTGATCTTTGGGTTTTCCATCACGGTCGCGATGATCGTTGTCGGCATTGCATTTGCACGAGCAAAAAAGGACGAATAGTTAGTTCGCAGCTAACTCCGAGAACACGGGTTCGATATCGCCAAAGTAATGATAGGCGATGCCTTCCTTCAGCGCGCGGGCCACATCAGGATCATTCTCAAAGTGAACGCAGATGTGGCTGCCTTTGTCCGAGAAGATGGCACGGGTGGAGGTGTCTTTCACGTCCTCCCCGCCGATGTTCGCTGTCTGATGAATGGAGATCACTTCAAAAGCGCGCGGAGCTACCTCCGAGAGAAGAATGTAAACCGCACCGCCCGTGAGCAGCGTCGTTGTGATGGGAAACCGTGTAAACGGCACCATCTTTCCGCCCCGCGTTTTGAAATGAACGACATCATGCTGCATGACCAATTCCCCGATTTAGGCGGTGGAGGCTTTCCCGAGCCCCGTATCACTAGCCTTTGACTCCAAACACGAAAGCGCCCTTTGAGTCGAATCAAAGGTCCCCACCCCGTAACAAGATGCTGGAATCCCTCACAAATCTGTAAGGGACGTAGACGCCCGTTAACCAAACTCAAGCCGAATCATGCCTGTTTCCCCGGGAGCTGATTCGCTCCCGAGCAGGCATTCGACATAAAACAAATGCGCCTTTAGACATTCCCATGGCGCGAGGTACAGTCAGCCAATCGATTCTAAACGAAAGGTTACCTTGGCCATGGCCGAGCCTTTAAAACTTGTTGTTGCCGGTGCAGGTGGACGCATGGGGCACCTGCTGATGCAGGTTGTCGCGGCGCACGATAAATGCGCATTGCATGGGGCGTTTGATCAGGCGGGCTCCGATGCAGTCGGCACCACTGTTGAAGGCGTCACCATTGGCGATGATGCGGCAGCAGCCTTGGTCGATGCAGACGGTTTATTGGATTTCACCGCCCCTGGGGCGAGCTTGGCCTTTGCAAAACTCACCGCCGCGGCAGGCCTGGTCCACATCATTGGTACCACCGGGTTTGATGCCGCTCAGGAAAATGAATTGACATCGGCGCTCAAAGGCGCACACGCGGTAAAGGCCGGAAACTTTTCCCTCGGGGTCAATTTGCTGGTGGAGCTGACTTCCCAAGCGGCCAGCGCCTTGGGTCCTGAATACGATATCGAGATTTCTGAGACCCATCATCGTCACAAGGTGGATGCCCCATCCGGCACAGCCCTGATGTTGGGCGAGGCCGCCGCCGAAGCACGCGGGATCGTGTTGGACAAAATGTCGGAGCGCGGTCGGGACGGCATCGCCGGTGCGCGCAAGCTCGGGGCCATCGGGTTCTCATCCCAGCGCACAGGCGAAGTGATCGGCGAGCATACAGTGAGCTTTGGCGGGGCGACAGAACGGATTGAGCTTAAGCACATCGCCTCTGATCGCAACCTCTTTGCCGATGGCGCATTGCACGCAGCCCTATGGGCACGGGATCAATCGCCGGGGCTCTATTCCATGAAGGATGTGTTGGGGTTAAATTGATCTTTCGTTTTGTTGACCCACCCCGGTTTAACCGGGGTGTCCATGCCTGCTGAGAATTGGATCCCCCGGTCAAGCCGGGGGATGTCAGACAAAATGGCAAGCCGTGACTTTTTAGTCTTCTGCACTTCGCTCAGCGCCCGCCGCCTCCCAGGCCAGCAATGCCTTCTTGCGCGTGAGCCCCCAGTGATATCCGCCCAGCGCTTTGGTCTGGCGCAAAACCCGGTGGCAAGGGATCAGGTAGGAAATGGGGTTGCGCCCTACAGCGGAGCCCACGGCGCGCACGGCCTTTTCCGTGCAAACCTTCTTGGCAATATCCGTATAGGAACAAATCTCCCCTGAGGGAATTTCCAAAAGCGCGCGCCAGACCTGCAATTGAAAGGGCGTGCCGCCGAGTAGAACTTTTAAGGGCTCATCCGCCGCATCCCGTGAGAACACACGCGCCGCAAAGGGTGCGGTCGCTGCAGGGTCATGGACAAAGGTTGCGTTGGCCCAGCGCGCGCACATGTCTTCCAATGCAGCGGTCTCGGTGCCCGGATCTGCAAAGGCCAGCCCGCACAGCCCGCGAGGCGTGGTCATATAGAGCCCTGCGCCGAAAGGCGTGTCGTGCCATCCATAACGGATCTCCAGGCCCTCACCTTTCTTCTTCACTTCGCCAGGGGTCATGGCTTCCATGGTAACGAACAGATCGTGAAGCCGTCCGGGCCCGGACAACCCAACATCATAGGCCGCATCCAACAGGGGCAAGCCCTCGTCCAACCCCTTGCGGGCCTGAGCATGGGTGAGCAAGGCCAGCAATCTTTTTGGGGAAACTCCCGCCCAGCGAGAGAACACCTTCTGAGCATGAAAAGCCGAAAGCCCCATGGCGTCTGCCACATCTTCCAGTCGCGGCTGAGCCATCTGGTTTTCATCCAGGAACGATATCGCCTCGGCCATGCGCGCATAATCGGCAGCCTGAGGTCCGAAGGCATTCTCAAATGATTTTGGGTCCACGGTGTTCATGGTGCAAACCTATCAGGCCGGAATGATCGCGCCACCCATTACTTGCTGTCCGCATTCGCGGAGTGGCTTGCGGTCCGCTTTTCTTGCTGTCCGCCTTTTCGGTGTGGCTTGCGGTCGCGCAAATTGACGGCTAGCTTCCCCGCCCATGACAACACAAGAACTCTCCAAGCCAAAACGCCGCCCTAAACGCATGCCCAAGGATTGGGTCACGCCGTTCTTCGAAGCGATCTCCGAAGGGGTGCCGGAACCTCAAACCGAGCTGAACTACACCTCGCCATTTACATTGGTGGTGGCGGTGGCGCTTTCAGCCCAGGCCACAGACAAGGGCGTGAACCGGGCAACCGAGGCGTTGTTCAAAGCCGCCGATACGCCAGAAAAGATGGTGGCCCTGGGCGAGGAGAAAGTCCGCGACTATATCAAAACCATCGGTCTTTTTCGCAACAAGGCCAAGAACGTCATTGCGCTTTCCCAGCGCTTGATCAATGAGTTTGGCAGCGAGGTGCCGCGCACCCGCGAAGATCTGGAAAGCCTGCCCGGCGTGGGGCGCAAGACCGCCAATGTGGTTTTGAATGTTGCTTATGGCGAGCCCACCATCGCTGTGGACACGCATATCTTCCGCGTTTCCAACCGGACGCGGCTTGCCCCGGGCAAGGATGTGCTGGCGGTGGAGCTAGCTTTGGAAAAGGTGGTGCCAGATGCATTTAAATTGCACGCGCACCACTGGCTGATCCTGCACGGGCGCTATATCTGTAAAGCGCGCAAGCCAGAGTGCGGAAAATGTTCCGTCTACAGATTTTGTCTATTTCCGGAAAAAGCACCTCTAGAAGAAGAGTGAAGGTTAACTCCCCACCGGCGCATTGGCTGCCGCACGGGTGACCGCTTCCACGCAAGCTTGGTCTCCGGGCGTTGCCTGGTTCTGGTGCGAACCGCTGGAGGTAACGTAGGAAACGCGCGTCTCTCCCGCCTCATCTGGATAGAAGAAGACAAACAGCACACAGGCATCGGTCGCATACTGCCAAACCTCTGATGCTTGTTCCGCGCGGCGCAGGCTGGGACTGCCGAAATAGCTTTCTACCTGAACTGCGTCTGTACCCATCAATTCATTTGTTGAGGGAATATAGTCTGGCTCAACATGCTCGCGCGCGATGCTTGCTTGTAAGTTGGCGCGAGGGGCGCTCACCGTTTCGCCCATTTGAGTTTCAGCAGGAGCTTTGGAGTAGCGCGGAATGTAGTCACTCAAGCTTGTTGTCGTGCAGGCCGCCAAACTCAAACACAAAGCCAAGCCCCCAAAAGCTCTCCCCAAAACACGCCCCCACCTAATGCCGCTCATTCGCCGCCAACTCCTTGTAGATATGAACCATCAGTGCCGCCCCGAACACAGGCGCCACAAAATTGACCACCGGGATAGAGAGCGCAAGTGTTGTAACAACACCTCCTAGAAAAATCGTAAACCCGTTTTTCCGGCGCAATTTCTTGACTTCCTTGGGCGTCTTGTGCCGCAGGGCCACCATTTCAAAGAACTCCCGCCCCACAAGAAAACCGTTGAGAACCAGATAGATGACCACGTTAAAGCCCGGCAGAAAATAGAACGGCAAAAACAGAATATTGAGAAAAATCACGCTGAGGAAAAACCGCGTCAGCACGGATATCATCTCAGCAATGCTGGGCTCGCGTAGCCTGCCGGTACCATTGTACCAGCGTTCTTCCACCTTGTTGGCAAGCTCTTCCACAAAAAAGCCCAACACCAACGCGGAAACCGGCAAAAGCAAGAAGATGAGCGCGACGATGACCCCAAGCCCGCCGATGAAGGCCACCACATTGTTGACCCAGCCAAAGCCCATGCCCCACAGGCTCCAGGTCACCTCAGGGATCAGGCCAAAGCTCCATTGGGCGCCCATAAAGAGCCCGGCAAACACCAACACCGTAAGGGCTATCGCCTTCAGAACGACGCCCCAGGTGCCGGGAATGGTAAACTGCGCCAGCGCGCGGGTGATGTGGTTCAGCACGGCAGATCCTCCCCTTTTCCGAGGAGACTATAGCTCAATTATGTTCCGTCGACTTCATCTGATTTCGGTTTTGGTGGTGCATTGGAAGGAAACGGGCTCCGTCGGATTGATGGGTAGGCACCCGGCCCTATGCCGCACAACAGAGGCACAATCCTTGAGGGGACAACTTCGATCTCTTGGGGCAAATTTGAATAGGTGGACAGATGCGCCTGGGCTTCTTCTTCCGAGTGGCCAAGGAACCGGAAAAGCCGATTGTGATTTGATGAAACACTGAAATCACCCGCGTAAGTTACCCGGTCTTCACGGACACTAAATACCGGCCCAGCACCTACTACCTGGATGTTTTCAACGGTGGACTGTGGGTAAGAATTTCGGAAACGCGTGATCTGCGTTACAACATAGTCGCCAGGCACAAGCTCGTAGACATGCCAGTTTCGTTCGGTGCTGCTATAATTCATACCTTGATTGATATCTAAATTGCCGATGGCCATGATATCGCGTTCTTCGTTTGGTATATCGCGGGTGCAGCCCGTTGCCGGGTCATAAAGGCGGGCGGTCATCGCCGTTGTGCGATTGCGGTACCCTTCCGTTCCATCCTTTTGGGTAGAAAAAACGACAACGCCAGTCCCCCCGCCAGCTTCAAGACTTGCGCCTGAGCCAATACGATTGATGGAGGTTGCCCCGCATCCAGCCAGGGAGATGGCCAAACCCGCGGCAATGATTGTTTTGAACAAATTTTTCATGAGAACTCGCTTTCACCAAAACCCACCACATTGTAACCAATAGTTGCAGAGGGTAAAGACCCTCCCTTAGACCCAGTGAATATGTCTCTAAAACCAGCCATTGCTGCCGCGAGACCTTTGCCTATACTCCCGCGGTACCAAATCACTTCTCCGAACACCCCTATCTTCGAGGTTCCCTCCATGAGCGACGCAAGTATCGATGTGCTTGGCATCGGCAATGCCATTGTTGATGTATTGGCCCATTCCGATGACGCCTTCCTGACCACCAATGGCATTGAGAAAGGCTCCATGAGCCTGATCGACACGGCCCGCGCGGACGAGCTTTATAGCCTCATGGCCCCAGCGATAGAAATCTCCGGCGGCTCGGCGGCCAACACCATGGTGGGAGTTGCGGGCCTGGGCGGTGCGGCTGCCTATATCGGCAAAGTGCGCGATGATCAGCTGGGCGCTGTCTTTGCCCATGACATTGGCGCGGCAGGGGTCTCGTTCGATACGGCCAAGGCCGTGGAAGGTGAGCCCACAGCGCGTTGCCTGATTATGGTCACCCCGGATGCTCAGCGTTCCATGAATACATTTTTGGGCGCCTCGGCCACTTTAAGTCCAGAAGATGTGGACCCGGGACATATTGCCAGCGCTGCGGTGACCTATCTTGAGGGCTATCTGTTTGATCCTGCGCCTGCGAAAGAGGCTTTTTACAAGGCAGCGGACGCGGCCCATGCCGCCGGTCGCCGGGTGGCGCTGACCCTGTCAGATTCATTCTGCGTGGATCGATATCGCGAGGAGTTCCTACACCTGGTGGAAACGCAAGTTGATGTGCTTTTCGCCAATGAGGACGAGCTGAAGGCGCTTTATCAGACCGACAGCTTTGATGATGGCCTTCAGGCCCTTAGGAACCATTGCCCGGTGGCGGGGCTAACCCGCTCCGAACACGGATCAGTCGTTTTGTGGGGGGATGAGGTTCACGTGATCTCCGCTGCCCCTGTGGACAAGGTGGTGGATACCACTGGCGCAGGCGATCTATATGCCGCGGGCTTCCTCTTTGGCCTGGCCCACGGACGCGACGCAAAAACCTGCGGACATTTGGGCTCGCTAGCTGCGGCAGAAATTATCAGTCACTTCGGCGCACGGCCTGAAGCAGACCTCAAGGCACTGGCGTCAGAGGCTGGTTTGCTGGCTGGCTAAGAGGAGCGTTATTGGCGCTTAGCCCTTCTTTTTCTTCTTGCCCCGCGAGGATTTTTCCGCATGCCCGGAGATGCCTTCGCGGGCCTCAAGCTCGGCCCATAGATTGGCGGCGGGCACATCTGCTGCGGCCATAGCCACCAGCAAGTGATAGATGACGTCTGAGGCCTCCGCCGCGATGCGGTCTGGGGTCTCATTGAGCACGGCTGCTATGAATTCTGCAGATTCTTCCCTGAATTTTGCCGCCGCACCGTCGGTGCCGCGGGCCAGCACACTTGCCGTATAGCTTGTTCCGGGGTCCGAGCCCTTGCGGGCATCAATGGTGGCAGCCAGGCGATCGAGAATGTGGGTCATGGCGCATACTCCTTGCTGCATCTGGCTTCCCACTGTTCGCAAAGGAGTTCAAGTGCGGCAACTTACCCATTCAGCCGATCACCCAGAGGATCTGTCACAAGATACAATATGATATATAACATACCCTATCGCTACCCCCTTACCGGCAAGCCCCTGGCGGCCAGATGCGCTTTGGCCTCCGCCACTGAATGCTCTCCGAAGTGAAAGATTGATGCCGCCAGCAGCCCGGTGGCGCCGCCGATCTCGGCACCGTCCGCCAGATGATCAAGGGTCCCTACCCCGCCCGAAGCAATCACAGGCACAGTCACAGCGTCGGTAATGGCGCGGGTCAGGGCAAGGTCATAACCATCCTTGGTGCCATCGCGATCCATGGAGGTCACAAGCAGCTCCCCTGCGCCCTTTTCCGCCATGAGGGTTGCGAATTCCAGGGCATCCAGCCCCGTGGCCGTGCGCCCGCCGTGGGTGAAAATTTCCCACTTACCGGGGCTTACCGACTTTGCGTCAATAGCGACCACCACACATTGGCCACCGAATTTCTCCGCAGCTTTGCGCACAAAATCCGGGTTCTTTACTGCAGCTGTATTGATCGCCACCTTGTCAGCCCCCGCTGCCAGAAGCGCGCGGATGTCATCCAGAGTGCGCACCCCGCCCCCCACGGTGAGGGGCATGAAACATTCTTCCGCCGTATGTTGAACAACATCTAGTAGAATGCTGCGATTGTCGGAACTGGCGGTGATATCAAGAAAACAGAGCTCATCGGCCCCCGCGGCATCATAGAGCCGCGCCTGTTCCACCGGATCGCCCGCATCTCGCAAGCCCACAAAATTGACCCCCTTGACCACGCGCCCATCCTTGACGTCGAGACAGGGGATAATGCGAAGTTTCAGGGTCATCGGCTTTTCGCTTCCTGGGCAAGCGCTAGCGCTTCGACCACATCCAGGCGCCCGTCATAGAGGGCGCGACCGGCGATGACGCCTTCGATATTGACGTGCTTTTTCAGAGCGTGGATATCGCGGATATCGCTCAGACCCCCGCTGGCGATCACCGGGATGGAGACGGCGCCAGCCAGCTCTGCCGTGGCGTCCACATTGATGCCGGTCAGAAGTCCGTCGCGGCCAATATCTGTGTAGATGATAGCGGCGATCCCGGCCCCTTCAAAGCGTTTGGCCATCTCAATGACTTCCAGCTCGGAGGCCTCGGCCCAGCCTTCCACGGCGACACGGCCATTGCGGGCATCAATACCCACCGCGATTTGGCCGGGATAGGCACGAGCTGCCTCCCGCACCAGGTCCGGGTCTCGGACAGCAGCGGTGCCCAGGATGACGCGCGAGATCCCGGCGGCAAACCATATGTCAACCATCATCTTGTTACGAATCCCGCCGCCCAACTGAACCGGCACAGTGACCGCCTCAAGGATGGCTTTAACCGCATCCACATTCACCGGCTCGCCCGCAAAGGCGCCATTGAGATCTACCAGGTGCAACCACTCAAAGCCTGCCTCCTCAAAGGCGCGGGCCTGAGCTGCCGGGTTCTTGTTGAACACGGTGACCCGGGACATGTCGCCTTCTTTGAGGCGCACGGCTTCGCCGTCTTTCAGGTCAATGGCGGGATAGATGATCATGGGTGATGTCTCTTAGGGTTTCCAGGCAAGGAAGTTAGCCAAAAGCCTAAGCCCCGTCGCCTGGCTTTTTTCCGGGTGAAACTGGGTGCCGAAAATATTGGCCGTCGCGACGGCGGCGCAGATGGGTCCACCATATTCTACATGAGCTGTTTCCACGGCGGCCTCGCCGGGCTTCATCTGAAAGCTATGGACGAAATAAGCGTGGTCGCCGCTGTTAATGCCTGCCATGCAGGGATGTTCCGGTTGCGAAACAATCAGCTCATTCCAACCCATGTGGGGGATTTTGAGGGCCGGATCTGAAGGCTCTAACGGCACTACCTCGCCGGAGATCCAGCCGAGCCCCTTATGGTCTCCATGCTCCCGCCCCACAGTGGCCAAAAGCTGCATGCCCACACAGATGCCCAAAAAGGGCGTGCCACGCTTGAGCACGCTTTCCTCCAGCGCCTCCACCATCCCGTCCAGGCCCTTGAGCCCCTCCATGCAGTCGCCAAATGCGCCGACCCCAGGCAGCACGATGCGGTCTGCTTTTGCAATCTCATCGGCTTGCGATGTAATCACCACCTTGGTGCTGGTCTTGCCCTCCAATGCGGCACGCTCAAGCGCCTTTTGGGCGGAACGCAGATTGCCGGAGCCATAGTTGATAATCGCGGTAATGGGCGGGTTAGAGGGCATAAGTCCTTCAAATGCCTTTATGTCTTAAAGTTTGTATTTTAGAGGCTGCCTTTGGTCGAGGGAATGCCCGGGCTGCGCGGATCCATCTCTATGGCCTGGCGCAAGGCACGGGCCAGCGCCTTAAAGCTTGCCTCGATCTTGTGGTGATTGTTCGCACCGTAGAGCACTTCCACATGAAGGGTGAGCCCTGCCATCTGGGCGAAGGCGGCGAACCATTCCTTGAACAATTCGGTGTCCATCTCTCCCAGGCGGTCTTGGCTAAACTCCACTTTCCACACAAGGTACGGACGCCCCGAAATATCCACCGCAGCGCGGGCACACGCCTCGTCCATAGGAATTGTTGCGGACCCGAAACGACGGATACCTGCTCTGTCTCCAAGCGCCTCTCTAATTGCCTGACCCATGACCAGGCCTACGTCCTCAGTGGTGTGATGGCCATCGATGTGAAGATCGCCTGTTGCGGCAACATTCAGGTCGATGAGGGAATGTTTGGAGAATGCTTCGAGCATATGGTCGAGAAACCCGATGCCGGTGGCAATCGTGCTGGTGCCCGTGCCGTCCAGATTGACGGTGACGGTGATGTCCGTCTCGCGGGTTTTGCGAGATGCTGTGGCTTGTCGCGCGGCATTGGCCATGAAAGCTCTCCGTTCCTCAGAGACCTCCCATAGCGGATTTTTGCACTGCGGTATAGGGCCGGGAAGCGAAGTGGCCGTTAAAGCCCAAACAGGACCGAGACGGAGAACATGAGGTAGTCCACTTCACCGGCAGGCTCGTCCTCGCCCAGGCCGCCCATGTATTCCACTTCGCCGCGCAGCCGGGCGCTGCCGCCCAGGTCCAGGTTAAAGCCTGCACCCACAAGAAAGGCACCGCCTGAATCGCTTTCATCCGCAATGGCCGGGTCGCCATCGGTTTCCTCGATACGGCCATAGGCTCCGCCGATGCGGCCAAAAAGGCTGATGTCGTTGCGCGGGGTGGTTTGGGCCAACAGGGAAAGGCTCAAGGCCTGGCCGGTAAAGTCATCGGTGTCACTTATGTCAGGATCATCGATCGTGCCCAGATAGTGAGCGCCCAGCTCGGCTGCTATCCAGTCATTGAATTGATATCCCGCTGTGCCGCGCACCCCAACCGTCCAGTCATTGAAACTGTCAGAGCAATTCACATCCTCACAGCCATCGCCAAAAACAGCGCTGCCGCCAATACCGAGGTAAATGTTTGAGAGGTGGCCGCCGTCTTCAGCCGCAGCTGATGGTGCCCAGGCAAAAGATGCGATGAGCGCCGCGCCCGCAAGGGCCCGCGCACCATTGATGATCAAAGTCATTTATTCCCCCATTCGCTGACCCCTGCCGCGCCCAAATTCACGCAGTTGCGCACACGGCCAGCTTTCCCCACACCTTAGGTCCCCACCCAAGGCGTTTCGCTGTAATTGCAGGAACAGCTTAGCCCCCTTAGGGCCATTCGTCGAATCAACCGAGAGTTGGGGGGAGGGGGCCTTCTGACGCCCCAAATAGGTGACGCCCCCCTTGACGGATGCCCCCTCATGGCCACATGAGAGGTCCCTTCAAGGCTTCCAAAAAAGGCATCCCTTATGAGTGACAGCGTGATCATGCACGGCACCACCATCCTGACCGTGCGCAAGGGTAACGAGGTTGTCGTGGCGGGCGACGGGCAGGTCACCCTCGGCTCCACTGTGATCAAGGCCAGCGCCCGCAAGGTTCGCCAGCTTGGCGCGGGGGGCCCAAAAGGCAACAAAGTGATTGGCGGCTTTGCCGGGGCCACGGCCGATGCCTTCACCCTGTTTGAGCGCCTGGAAGCCAAGCTGGAGCAATATCCTGATCAGCTGTTGCGCGCCTCTGTAGAATTGGCCAAGGACTGGCGCACGGACAGATACCTCCGCCGCCTGGAAGCCATGATGATTGTAGCGGACGCAAAAACCTCTCTGGTGCTCACCGGCACGGGGGATGTTTTGGAGCCGGAAAACAATATCGCGGGTATCGGCTCGGGCGGCACCTTTGCGCTGGCCGCAGCCCGGGCCCTGATCGACACGGACATGGACGCCGAAGCCATTGCGCGCAAGGCCATGTCCATCGCTGCCGAGATCTGCGTTTACACCAATGAAAACCTCACCATCGAAAAACTGAGTGCGTAATGACAACATCCACTGCCTTTACTCCCCGAGAGATTGTTTCTGAACTTGATCGTTTCATCGTTGGCCAGGCGGACGCCAAACGCGCCGTTGCCATTGCCCTTCGGAACAGATGGCGGCGCCAGCAGCTTTCTGATGACTTAAAAGAAGAAGTGCTGCCCAAGAACATCTTGATGATTGGCCCCACCGGCGTGGGCAAGACAGAGATCTCTCGCCGCCTGGCACGATTGGCGGGCGCGCCATTCCTCAAAATTGAAGCCACCAAGTTTACCGAAGTAGGCTATGTGGGCCGCGACGTGGAACAGATCATCCGTGATCTGATTGAAATTTCCATATCTCTCACCCGCGAGAAAAAGCGCAAAGAGGTGCAAGCTGCCGCCTATTCCGCCGCCGAGGAGCGCGTGGTAGATGCCCTTGTAGGTAAGGATTCAGGTGCGGCCACCCGCGATAGTTTCCGCGCCAAGCTGCGCGATGGTTTGCTGAATGACAAAGAGATTGACCTGGAAGTGACTGATACCTCCAGTCCCATGGGCGGCTTTGAAATCCCCGGCATGCCGGGCGCACAAATGGGCATGATCAATCTGGGCGATATTCTGGGCAAGGGCATGGGCGCGCGCACCAAGACCCGCCGCATGAAGGTCATTGATGCCTATGAGCCCCTGGTCGCAGAGGAATCTGACAAGCTGTTGGATGATGAGCTGATCGTGCGCGAGGCCATCTCTGCTGCTGAAAACGATGGCATTGTGTTCTTAGATGAGATCGACAAAATCACTGCGCGGTCCGATGCACGGGGAGGGGATGTCTCCCGCGAAGGGGTGCAGCGCGATCTGCTGCCACTCATCGAAGGGACCACAGTAGCCACCAAACATGGACCGGTAAAGACCGACCATATTTTGTTTGTGGCCTCTGGCGCGTTCCATCTGGCCAAGCCTTCGGACTTGCTGCCGGAGCTTCAAGGGCGCTTGCCCATCCGTGTGGAGCTGACCGCGCTGACCCGCGAGGATTTCATCCGCATTTTGACCGAGCCCGAAGCCAGCTTGATCAAGCAATATTGCGCCCTCATGGAAACTGAAGGCTTGACCCTGGATTTCACTACAGATGGTATCGAGGCCCTTGCCACTATTGCTGCGGACGTAAACACCTCAGTGGAAAACATCGGCGCGCGTAGGCTACATACTGTGCTCGAGCGGGTGCTGGACGAAATCAGCTTTACCGCCACCGATCGTTCCGGCGAGACCGTCATCATTGATGGAGATTTTGTGGAAGAACACATCGGCGAGCTGGCCAAGAACGCGGATCTTTCTAAGTTTGTGCTCTAGGGAGCACGGGCTAAGTTTGTGCTTTAGGGAGCACGGGCTAAGTTTGTACTTTAGGGCGGTGCCACATCCCGATTGTTAGAAAGTCACGAAACCGTTTTGTGGTGAGTTCATCTCATCACATATGTGCATTCGCGTTTCTGGACCAAATGCCCGATTCACATTATATGCTGGTAGCAAGCGATCCTGGGGCTTTGGGTGGCTTGCATGTATAATCTGTGAACTCTCAGATACCGAGGGGCCTTATGACGGCGCCAAAACACCACACCAGCTGGATTGCCTGCCAAGGCGAAAAAGGCGCGTGCGGGCATAATGTTACGCGGCGTGCCAGTTTCGTGCAGGACCATTTCCAGCCCGCCCCCCAGCCGACCTATGAGGAGGTTTTCGAGCTTCTCAATGACGGGCGTGCCAATAGGGCCGTGGTGGCCGTCCATAATTCCCGTACCGGCAACGTGATCGAGCCTCTATCCCTTCTGGCGCAATATGGCTTTGGCGTTGTGGATGAGCTTTACCACCAGATCAATCACTCGTTGATGGTGACCCGCGCGCTGGCGACACGGTTTGGGGTTCATCAGCAATCTGACGTGACGGATGCCAAACGGGCCGCCATTCTTTCTGCCGTTGAGGAAGTGCGCTCGGATGAACAAGGGCTTCGTCAGTGCCGGGATTATATTGCAAGGAATTTACCTCGGGCGCGGCCCATTACCATGCTGTGCACCGCCACTGCCGCCAAAAGCATCAAGACCGAAGCAGATGAGCTGGCGCAGGAAATTGAAAACCCGCCCTTTGGGGAGGCTGTTGCCGCCATCGCCGGTGCCTTCTGCGCAAACATGTATGACCTCATCATCATTGAGCGCAATGTTCAGGATTATGAAGGTGACAATATCACCCGGTATCTGGTCATGGAAAAATCGCCCAGAGATGAAAAGGCGGTAACACAAGACCACGACCGGCAACTTTTTGCTACCACCTTCGGTGAAGGTGAAGAAGGCGAGCAGCGCCCCGCCGACGATGATCAACTGCGCCAGCTTCGGGAACTTTCCGAGCTTGCAGACAGGCCTGAGGTTAAGGCAATTGAGGGGCGGGAGCGTATCTTGGACGAGGATGGAGGTTATAAGCTTGCCGCCAAGGTCTTCTTGCTGACCAAAAACGGGGTTCCGCCAGAGTTTCGCAAACACACGGGCTTTGCCGATCTTGCTAAGGTTCTCAAATTACTGAAGCAGCCCGGGTTTGAGGAAAATCACAATCCAGTGGCTCGGGTCTTTAAGCCGCGGCTCAAGGCAGCGGGGCCCTTTGATGATATGGACCGCAACCAGCGGCGCGAGGAGTTCCTTGCCGCCCGGCGGGAACTAAAACTGCGCGCAGGTGACAAACACAACACGTCTGTGAAATCTCGCAAGCAGCCGCTTAGCGCCTATCGTACTTTTGTCTTTGTACGGAGCTCTAACAAAGACAAATCCATTCACCAGGTCTTACAGCCCCTGACCAGCAACTCACGCTTTCCTATTGAAATGATACAGATACTGCCTGCCTCACAAGTGGGAAAGGGCGAGGGGGCCATCATTGAGGTGCGGGGGGCAGCTTTTCCGCCCAAGAAAGATGCCAAAGGCAAGGCCAATCAGAGCCATGGACTGGGCGGTGGCGGGCTGAACAGTGTTCTGGCGCAAGTTGAAAAGCGCGCAAAATTCGAAGGCCTGAAGGGCGAAGGCAAGGCCTCATCCGGTGAGATGAAAATCCTCGGCTGCTTTTTGGCCCGCCCCGTCGACGACAGTATTGGCGAAGGCCGCCTGGCCGACCGGGAATATGATTTCCCGAGCGAAGCCAATCTGCACGCCTAGTCTTCGTCCATATGCATCCAGCGCAGTTGAATATTGTTGTTGGCAGTGATGGGGGTGTTCACGTGGTCGCGCATGGCCCAGACCAGTACCTGATGATGAAGCGGAAGGTAGACCACTTCTTCAACGGCGATCTCCCAGACCTGACGCAAGAGATCGTTGCGCAGCTCCACATCAAATTCTGAGGTGCCTGCTTCGATCAACGCATCCATGGCAGGGTTTGAATATTCCCCTACATTCCACAGCCCGCCCGTTGCATAGAGATAGGTAAAGACGTCCTGGCTATCCAATGTGCCCGGGCCCCAGCCAAGCATATAGAAATCAGATTCTCGTCTTTCCAGTTTTGGAAAATGCAAAGTCTTGGGGATGGCTTCCAGGGAGACGTCAATGCCCACCCGCGCCAACATGCCGACAATGGCCTGACACACGGCCTCATCATTGACATAACGATTGTTGGGACAATCAAGACGAATTGAGAAACCGTCTGCATAACCAGCCTCCGCCAAAAGCGCGCGTGATTGGTCGGGGTCATATGGCAGCCGTGCATCAAGACCCGCGTCATAGCCATTAATGCCCGGTGCGATTAACATACCTGCGGGAGCTGAGCGCCCACGCATGATGCGGCTTTGAATGGCGTCCATATCCAACGCTTGATACATCGCCTGGCGCACCCGCACATCGGCGAGCGGATTGCGGCCTTCAATATTCGAGGTCTGCAATTCAGCGCTTGCCTGGTCCATGCCCAGGAAAATTGTGCGCACTTGGGCAATCTCTTCCAGTTTGAACCCCGGGGTCCGTTCAATGCGGCGCAAATCCTGAAGCGGTGGTTCCGTGACCAGATCAATCTCCCCCGACAACAAGGCAGCAATGCGTGTTGAATCATTGGATATGGCGATAAAAATCGCCCGGTCCAGATTATGCGGATCGGGTTCACCAAGGCCCCACCAGTCTTCGTTGCGCACCATGATGGTGCGAATATCCTGCTCCCGTAACTCCAGTTCAAATGGCCCGGTGCCATTTGAGTGCCGGACCGCATAGTTCTCATCTCCTGCGGAAAAGTTCTGCACCGCCACCGCGTTGTGCTCTTCCAGCCAGGTCTGAGACATGATCAGGATATTTGTGAGGTCCTGAGGCAAAAGAGGCAGCGGCACGTCTGTTACCAGTTCCACCGTATGCGCATCAACCGCGATGGCTTCTGTGATGTGACTTACAAATGGCCTGTAGTCGGAATGTTCCTGTTGAGCGCGAAGAATGCTGAATACCACATCGGAGGCCGCAAATGGCGTGCCGTCATGGAAGCGGACACTGTGGCGCAAGGTAAAGCGCCAGCGGGTGGGTTCCGCCACCTCCCAATCCGTGGCCAGCGCAGGCTCCAATTGCAGGTCCTGATCGAACGCCACAAGGGTTTCATACATTTGGCTGAGCAGTGAAAAGGTTGGCCCTTCGGCCTGAGCATAGGGGTCAAGGGTCAGTGCATCCCCTCGCTGACCGATACGAAGCTCATTTTCCGCCAAGGCAGAATTTGCGCCAAAAACCAGACTTGCCAATAGAATAAATAGCCCTGCAGACATACGCATGGACATGCTCTCCCTCATTTCCTGCCCCAACGTAACCATAGCTCAATTTGCGATTACTGCCAAAAATGCCTGTGGGTTCATCAGATTGGGAAAAACCCGTTGAATACAGGGCCTTAGACACCTATAACGGCGGCAGTGGTTTTACTAGCAGTGAGAGTGTTATGGTTGTTTCCTTCCGTCTTGTTTTTGTTGCAGCCGTTCTGGGGCTGAGCCTGGCTGCCTGTGGTGGTGGCGCCGCCGTCGAACAAGAAGCCCCCGTGGCCGCATCACCCAACACACCGATTGCGGACCAGGAAACCCTGGTGGCCACATTCATTACGGCCAATAATCAGGCTGAAGTCAGCAGCATGATCAACGAGGCCCGCAACGGGGGTCAGACAGATATGGAGATTGCCGAATACCTGGGCCAATCCTACCTCCGTGCACCTCGCCGCCGGGTGATGTTCTCCGTCGCCTTTATTCATTTTCGTGAAGGAAGCGCCGCCAGCGGCGGCGAACTGAACGCCGCTTATGAGCTCGGCCGCACATCATCCGCAGAATTGGCTGCTCAGGCCCATGCCGAATCTGTCGCCGCAGCCCGAGAAGCCGCTGCAGAGGAGGCTGCTGCAGAAGCAGCCAGACGGGCAGAAGCTGAAGCCACCGAGGAAGAAGCCGAAGAGGACGAGGAAGAAGAACCCCGCCAAACGGGTTGGCGTCGTTGGGTCCCCGGGCTTTAGGGTTTTAGTCTCGACTTTCGTCGATCCGGCGCGTGGGAAGAATAAAGGGCTGATCATGGATCCGGCCCACTTCCACTTCGATGCCGTAAACCTCGCGCAGATTATCGGGCGTTAGCACCTCATCCGCGGGCCCGCGATGATGGAGGCGGCCCTGATCCAGCAACACCACATCATCACAATAACGCTGCGCCAAGCCCAGATCATGAAGCACGGCCAGAACAAGACGCCCCTTGTCAGCCTCGCCGCGCAAGACATCCATAACCTGCAATTGGTGAGCAGGGTCCAGCGCGGCAATGGCTTCATCCACCAGCAAGCTGGGGGCGTCCACGGCCAAAGCCCGGGCAAGAAGAACCCGCGCGCGCTCTCCGTTTGATATCTCGGACACAGGGCGGTTTGCCAGGTGGTTTGCGTCCACCGCTTTGAGAGCTGTTGTTACTGCGGCTTCGTCTTCCTCGGTCCATGGCGCAAAGGGTCCACGATGAGGCATACGCCCAAGCGACACCACGTGAGATACTGGCAAAGGCCAGTGCATATCCCGTTCGGGCGGAAGGAACGCCAGCTGCCGTGCCCGGGCAGCAGGGTCCATGGAGCCAATTGCCGCCCCGTTGAGATCCACCGAGCCCGCATCGCTGCGCCAGATACCACCGAGAACCCGCAAGAGACTGGATTTACCCGCACCATTGGGCCCGATCAGGCCTACTAATCCGGGACCAAGATCAAGACTGATGTCATCCAGGATTTTCCGGCCTTTTAAGCTGAGCTCGATGTTCTTCGCCTCAAGGGTGCTCATAAATCCCCCCGACGTATCTTGAAGATCAGATAGACAAAGAACGGCCCGCCAATAAGCGCGGTCAGAACGCCCAGATACAATTCCGTGCCTGCAACATTGGCCAGAAGACGCACACCGATGTCAGCCACCAATAACAGCGCAGCACCGCCCAGGGCGCTTGGCAGCAATAGTTTGCTGGGCACATAGCCTGTAAAGGGGCGCAGCAAATGCGGCACCACCAATCCAATAAATCCAATGGAGCCCGCCACAGCAACACCCGCACCAACGGCCATGGCAGTGCCAATGATAATCCGGATACGGACCGATGTAAGATTTATACCAAGAGAGTGGGCGGTTTCTTCGCCAAGCACAAGCGCATCAAGCCCCCGCGCTGTGGTCAAAATCAATCCCATGCCCACGAGAATAAAAGGCAGGCTCAAAGTAACGTCCGCCATGCTGCGATCTCGTAACGAGCCCATGAGCCAGAATACGATCTCGCTTAAAGCCCAAGGATTGGGCGAGAGGTTCATGGCCAGCGCGGCGAGGGCTGTTGCGATAGAGCCCACTGCGACACCGGCAAGGATCAAGGCCGTGGTACTGCCTTCCATGGACGCCAGCATGAATATCAGAACAACCACCAGTCCCGCCCCCACCATTGCCGTAAGGGGCAAAGCCCATGGCGACAGATTGGCAAATCCAAAATAAAGCGCAACGATGGCCCCGAGCGCTGCCCCGGAGGTCACGCCGATATTGCCGGGTTCAGCCAAAGGATTGCGCAATAAACCTTGCAAGGCCGCACCGCAAAGGCCCAAGGCCGCCCCGATCACCGCGGCCAAGACAGCGCGCGGCAGGCGCAACTCCTGAGCAATGACAATATGGCTCGCGTCACCTTGGCCCATTAGACCGAACAAGACTTCGCCGGTGGAGATGTCCGCATAGCCGATCACTAAGGACCCCAAGACCAGGACGATGCACATCATGCTGAGGGAGAAAGCGATCTTCACGAACCATCTCCCTCTATTGTGGTCACATCAACTGAGGTTTCAGGAAAAAGTCGCGTACGCTCTTGCGCCAGATATTCTGCTGCATCTAGCAAATAAGGACCTGCACAAGCCCACGGCGCGGCGGGAACTCTAATCACCGGTGACGCTTCCAGTAGTTCCCGAAACAAGGGATGCCGCCCAAAGCCATCCAGCAATGAAGGATTTGTATCCTCAAAGAAACTAAGAACAAGCACATCCGGTGGGCGTATCACCAATTGCTCCAGAGGCACCCGGCCCCAGCCCACCATGCCCAATTCGGCCTGCACATTTTCAAAGCCCGCAAGACGGAGCACTTCGTCAATAAAGGTACCGGATCCTGCACCGCCACCGCCGGGGATTACGTATAAGGCGCGCGGGCGATCTGCCAGGTCATCGGACCATTGCTGCAAGCGGTTTCGCCGGGCGCGCAATTGCTCCACCAGATTAGCGCCCTGCTCGGTGCGCCCAAGGGCACTGGAAATGCTGAGAACCTCGTTTTCCACGTCCTCAAACCCAGCAATAGGACCAAGACGCACCACTTGAGTGCCAAGCTCCTCCAGGCGGCTTGCCGTATGCGGGTGCCCATAGGGATCAAAGATCACAAGGTCTGCTTCAACTGCCAGCAACTCTTCGGCGGCTCCTCGGATCACTGGATGCTCTGTTGCCAGATGGCGCACGGGGGATCGCAGCGAGGTTGCCTGCCAGGATACCGCCGCCACTTGATCAGGACCTACAAGAGAAAGCAGGAATTGATCCGTACACACAGATACGGATGCTGCGCGAGGCAAAAGCTCAGGCGCAGGCTCTGCGTGAGCCACGCTGAGCGCAGTCACGAGAGACAGACCCAAAATCGCCCCGCGCAGTTTCATCTAAAACCTCACTCGCACACCGATAAAGCCGGACAGATCTGCCGAAGCAAAGCCTGAGACTTCCTGGTATTGTTCATTTGTGAGGTTATTCGCCCGCGCGATGATCTCAAAGCCTGGATGCACCTGAAACGAGGCCGATCCATTAACAGTGGCGTAATCATCTAGAGGTACGCGGAATTCGCGGAAGCCGTCTTCGGCTTCTGCCGCGCTCCGCAAATTGAGGTTTAATCGCAAACGACCTTCCATGCCCTCATAGTTCAGATCAGTGGAGGTGATGTGCTGGGGACGCCGCACCCGCGGCAAGCCATCTTCCGGATCAGGCGAGTTCACCGTAGCATCCGTGTACGTATAAGAGCTGGAGAGGCTGAACCCGTATCCCAGGTCTGCCCGCAGCCCAACTTCTACACCTTTGGACTCAGTGGTACCTGCGGCCTGGAAGTATCCGGAAAAGCCAACATTGTCGAAACGTATTTCATCTTCGATACGCTGATCAAAATAGGTGACGGAAATTTCCGCACGCCCTCCGGCAAAAGGGTGGTCCACGCCCACGTCAAACCCGATTGCTGTTTCTTCGCTCAAGACAGGCAGCCCGAAGGTCTCGTTTCGAGCCCGCTCGAACGCGCTTGGAGCACGGAAGCCTGTGCCTGCGCTGGCGCGAAACTTTGTTTCTTCAGCCCCGCCAAGCGAGACAAGATAGGCCGCGGTTGCGCGCAGGCTGGCGTGATCGTCAAAGCCTTCAGGGTTGTCGTACCGCACACCGACAGTGGTGAAGAAGTTTGTCGTCCACTCGGCCTGCCATTCGGCAAAGGCCGCAAAGGTTTCTGTTGTGTCATTGAGAGCATCCGTGGTGACTTCCTCAACTTCGTATTCCGCGCCGAATGTCAGCCCGTGATTGTTCGCCGGAGAGTATGACCCGAGATATTCCACCTCATGGCGATCCCCATCAAAACGCGAGATCGGCGCGCCAAGCCAATCAGCTGTGGGCAATCCGCCATCAAGATCTTCTCGCCGTGTACGGAAAAAATTATAGGCTAGCGTATGCTCAAAGCCTGCACCCAATTCATTCGTTGCAATACTCAGTCTTGCGGCGGTTTCTGTGGTGAGCAGCTGCCGGTCCGGATCAAAGGGAAAGCCATCAAATTCTGCTTCCGCATCCACATAATGACCAACAGCCTCCAGCCGTGTGCCGGGCGTCAGGGCAAGGCCTGCGACCCCATGTACGGTGAGGTTTTCATAGCCATCATCGTCGCCCAGCGTCGAGTCACCTTCCTTGGCGGAGAACCCGTCGCTGCGGGTCCATGTGCCGCTCAAGGCGAAGTCGGCAGGGCCAGAACTACTGCCTACATAGGCGCGTACAGTTTGAGTTCCAAAACTTCCCGCTTCCGCAGAAAGCGCCACGGCAGTATCGCCCCCCCGGCGCGTGACCACGTTGATCACCCCGCCAATGGCATCTGCGCCATAGAGCAAGGCTTGCGGCCCGCGCAGAACCTCAATGCGTTCGATAGCAAAGACCGTCATGTTGGAAAAATTGACCGCCGATTGAGGCAAGGCTGGATCAGATATGCGAATGCCATCCAGCAAGACCAACGTGCGGTAGGATTCCTCCCCCCGCAGACGCACCGCCACCTGACCGCCGGGACCCCCACTGGCCGAAACAGCAACGCCGGGCAAGCGCCGCAGGGCTTGTTCCACGTAAAGAACACCCTGAGCGGTCAGCTCCTCACTGGTGACAACGGAAACGCTTGAGCCGACCTGACGCAAAGGCGTGGCCTGACGCGTGGCCGAGATCACGAAGGTTTCGTCTGCACTATCAATGTCTTCTGCAAAATCATTTGCAAACGCAACACCAAAGCTACTTCCCAGACCTATAGCCAAGGCCAAAACTTGGGCACAAGATACATATTTTGAGGCTTTCATTTGCCATTCTCCCACTTAACACGACTTGATAAGCGGGCAGACACGTCATCTTTCATCACATGCCTCTGATCACGCGCCAAAGCACACCGGTTCTTTCCGGCGATCAATCAACATGCATGTCAGAGAAAGCGCCTCGGGCGCCCCCATAAGGGGGAAGAGGCCCTCCGATCTGCCAGCTCACTAACAAGCGTCGCCGCGACGGAAGACCGTACCTCTGGCAAATCCCGGCCACAGGTTGGGCGACAATGACGGCAGGTCTCCTGGCTTCCGGCTCTGACGTTCGAAAGATCCCGCGCCTTCCCAAGGCATTTGCCTCAGTGGCTTAGTGCGGGCGAACTTGCCGGTTACAGTTGCGGGAACAGCTGCAGCTTCACATCTAAAATTCCGATGTGCACTGCATTCCCTTTTCACTTCCTTGCGGAAGACCGTCATGGACGTGGTGACTAAATAGTAAACGGGAGATTGATGCAAGTATCCCTTCTCAGGGAAGTACGGGCTCAGGGAGATGTGGCTCAGGGAAAATGCGGGCCGGTCTTGCTGGGGGATGGGAAAGACCGGCCCGACTTTGAAGGCGGTGCGCCGTTGGGATAGGAAGGGGCAACGACACCTGGGGTCCGCCTGGCAGAAAATTCAAATAAATTCCTAGAAGGGCAGGTTTCCATCCAGGAGAACAGCAATAGAGAAACCGACCGAAGCCATAATATATACAAAATCCATTCTTCTCACCTTTCGAGATAATTCAGCCCCGCTTTGTGCGGATGTGTTGAGGCATCGCAAACCGCAGGCCATTTTTGATCTGGTTTGGAATTCTCATGGTGAACGCCGCCTTAACCAAACAAGTATTGGTAACACCTTGGAAAGTTGGGTTAATGCAAGTTTAATTCGAATACGGATTAATTGTACTTCAAACTTTACGGAATAGTCTGCCGCCTGGGCCTGGGTAGTTTCTACCCGGTGCGGCAAATCCCGCCCAGTGGTTTTCGAGTGATGGTCGGCGCACAGTTCGTGCCGCTTGTTGAGTTCGCATCTGTTCGATGTCCTCACAAGTTGCATGGGTATCACACGAAAAGAAGTCGCAAACCCCATTCCGGGGAGTTGTATCAATACCAACGCCCCGCCTGCGTATCGGCGGGGTTTCTTTTTAGTTGGTGGCCGTTTCCCCAACTTGAATACGCGCGCGATCAACACGGCCCAACGCATCAATCACCGCAATCTCCGCAAACCCCGGCCCGTCGGGCTGCCATAGAGTAGGCGCAAAACTTTCGCTGGCAGGTAAGAGCGAGCCATTGACCATCCAGCGCAAGGGCGCTTCGCCCCCAAGGGCGCGCAGAGCAAGGGCTTGATCGCCACCAGACATCATAGCCCCTGCAGGAGGAAAAGCGATACGCGGCGCATCGATATCTTCGTGAGAAAAAGCCTCAGCATGAGGCGGCACGTAACGCTGCATGGCAAGAGGGAGTTGGTCCCGGTGAGTTACCTGCAGCACACCTTCGGGCGCACGCAAAGGAGCATTGCTCGCCGGGAGCTGATCGAACACATCAAACAAGAGAGGTGCTGCCGTATTGCGCCCGTAGCTTCCTGGCCGAGGGGAGCCGTCGGCCCGGCCCACCCAAATGCCAACCGTGTGGGTGGCGCTATAGCCCACGGCCCAGGCGTCACGATAACCATAGGATGTGCCGGTCTTAAAGGCGATGGCGTGATCTCGAATGTCGCCCTGACCCTGCGCGCGACCATCCGGCAAAGGTGAGCCTTGCAGAATATCTTCGAGGTACCAGCTTGCCGTCTCCCCCATCAAGCGCCGAGGGGGTGCATTGGGATTATCGGTTTCCGAAAAGATCAGTGGGCGGACTTGCCCGTTGTGAGCCAGCCCACCGTAGAGCATGGTCAGATCACTCAAGGAAATTCCAACACCGCCCAAAGCCAATGGCAAGGAGGGGGCTGCCCCCAGATTGCCAAATTCAAGCCGAGCGCCGGACTGCCGAAGACGGGCTGCCAGCCGCATGGGGCCAACCCCATCGAGCACCATCACGGCCGGCACGTTCAAGGACTGGCGAAGTGCATCCCGCACGGTCACCTCACCCAAGAACTCCCGATCAAAGTTTTGCGGCGCATAGGCCCCAAAGGTGCTGGCGGCATCATCTATCACGGTATCGGGATGGAGTGCCAGGTCCTCGAACCCCATGCCATAGATAAAGGGCTTGAGGGCAGAGCCCGGAGAGCGCAAAGCGCGCGCCAGATCCACTTGGCCTTCCGGGGCCCAAAAATCTGCGCCCCCGGAATAGGCCACCACACGGGCGCCTACATTTTCCATCACGACGATGGCGAGGCTTGCCCCATCATCCATGGTGGCGGCATGAGCAAGGCTCAGCGCCTCTATGTAGGTTTGAAGTTCCAGGTCGACATAGGTCCGTATACGGCTTAATTCCGGATGCTGCCTGTGAAGGCGCCGCGCCAGACGAGGGGCATGAAATGGCAGGGCTGCCCGTGCGTTGGGAATGGGGTCTTCCAATGCCTCTTCGGCGATCTGTGTGCTGAGCGCACCGCGCCGGACAAGAGTTTGCAGCACCCGAGCGCGGGCTTCTTCGGCTGCCGCCCCATGACGATCCGGACGCAATCGTTCTGGTGACTGGGGCAGACCCACAAGAAGGGCCGCCTGGGAGACCGACAATTCTGCCGGGGCCTTTCCAAAATAGGCAAGAGACGCCGCGCGCACTCCTTCCAGATTTCCGCCAAAGGGAGCAAGAGTAAGATATATGCCAAGGATTTCTTCTTTGGAATAGCGATGTTCAAGCTGTACCGCCCGCAGCATCTCAATGGCCTTGTTGCCAAGGGTGCGTGGACGCGGCTCCAACAAACGCACGGTCTGCATGGTCAGGGTCGAGGCCCCGGAGACAATGCGCCCGGCCCTTGCCCATTGCGCACTTGCGCGCAGCACAGCGAGAATATCCACTCCGTGATGGCGGTAGAAACGCTGATCCTCATAAGCGATCAGGGCATCGATATAGTTGGCATCCACGTGGTCCACATCGCTTGCCAGGCGCCACATGCCATCGGACGTCGTAAAGGCCCGCAGGATGTTGCCATCTGCATCCAACACCACAGCGGAGCGTTCCTCATAGCGGGAAAGATCCGGCGGCAGGCTGTAATCGGCCAGCGCTAAACTGGCAAGGCCAATTGCGGCCCCCGCCAAAAGCACCGGCACATATGTGAGCCACCGCCGCATCACACCTAGTCCTGTGCCGTGATGGTGACCGTGCCCATAGCTGTGCGCCCGCTGATCCGTGGCGCATACATATCCTCCGCATAGGCTGGCGGCTGAACGAAGGTGCCCGGCGTTATGGCCCTTGCCACGTAAGCCACAGCAAAGCTTGGCCGGATCACGCGGCCCTCGCTGTCCGTTACATGGGGGCGATAGCGGTTGCCCCGATCAAAGGCCGCCACAAAACGATCATCCCGTGCCTCGGCTGCTCGCGTTGAAGTCAGCTCTGGCAACCAGTCATGTATGCGACTGGAAAGAACGGTTTCGATCTCAAAACCTGCAGGCAAGAGATCCATCACTGCCATCTCGCGGTAGATGTTGTTTTCCATCTGCCCCTGGATGAGAACCACGATACGATCGTTTTGCCTGACCGCACTGAGATCTGCGGGCGTGCCATCGGGACGGTGATAGGTTCGGGTAAGAGAGAAGCCGGACGACGTTGCTTCCTGAGGTGCCGCAGGCACGCCAACGCTTGTCAGGACACGCCAGATATCACCGCCCTCATTGAGCACACTGACCCCTTGGGCGAGTTCAGATGCAGTTGGAGCGATGAAAACAGGATCCTCCCCGCTGACCACAGCAGCATTTTCCACTGTCACTTCAAGTTCTGCCCCCGACAGGCTCAAGGCATAGGCTGCAAACAGCAGGGAGGCTTTCTCCTGCGTCGTGGTGTATTGGACCTGCGAGTAGAGCTCACCAATCCGGTCAAAGAGACCCGGCAACAAGGTCATGCGTCCGCTGCGCGCAGCAAGAGCCGTCACGCCTGCTGTATCCCGGGTCAAAGAGCCGTAGCGATAGGCGGCATACCTTGCAGGATTGGCTTGTTCCACAATGCGCACCGCCTGATCAAAACTTGCGGCGGCACGGGCGCGATCTCCCATGGCATCCAGCGCAGCCCCCAAATGCGCAAGGGCCATGGCATCGGTGATACTCGCCCGCGAAGTATCATGGAAATACCGCAGGTCCCCCGGCACCACCCGGCCCTGACTGGCCAGAATGTAGAACGCATAGGCCCGAGGCTGCACATCGCGCCAGGCTTGAGAGGAAAGGTTCGCTGCCCAATCCAGCCCCCGTCGCAATGCTTCATCCGGCACCACAAAACCTTGGGCATCGGCGGCAAAGAGAAATTCAAGCGCATAAAGCGAGATCCAGGCATCTGCCTCCCCGCTTTGATACCCCCACATGCCAAAGGCGCCATTGCCGCGCTGCATATCCAACACCCGGTTGATGGCATTTTGCTGACGCACCACCAGGCCATCTTCCGCATCAAGGCCAGCTTGCGTTGCCAGGTCTGCAAAATAGAGCAGCGGGAATGCACGGCTCACAGTCTGTTCCAGACAGCCAAACGGGTACCGATCCAGCGCGCGCAACAGCCCGCCCGTATCAAGCCCTCGTGTAGTGGAAAGCGAAAGGGACACGTTTGCTGTAGAGGGAACGAACCCGACCGTGGTGTTAGTTGGCACGGTGTAGCTGGTGCCTGTTTCCATGATCTCCACCACTTCTCGGGTCTCTACCCGCTGCGCAGCACGCACTTCTATGGGCCAGCTTCGGGTGCGGGAGATGTCCGCGGGGCCCGTCAACTCAAGTTGAACAGTGCCAATACCGATGCCCGTACCCGTAAGGATGATGGGGACTTCCTGTCGCTGACCGGGCTCCAGATCCAGCGCATAAGTCTGTATACTGACCGCCTCCACAGTTCCGAAAGTGGTTACCGCCGCCTGATAGGTGCCTGCAGGGCCTTCTACATTGTGGACAGAGAGGGTGGCTTGTGCTCTGTCACTTGGCGCAAGGAACCGCGGCAGGGAAAGCTCCCCCACCAGAACATCGCGCACGGTCAGCCGCTGATCCGTCTGCCCGACTTTGGTGGCAGAGACCGCCACCGCCATCAGACGCAACTCTCCTGCGAAATCTGGAATGTCCAGCGTCACCTCAGCGCGACCTTCTGTATCCAGCTCTACCAAACCCGAGAACAGCGCCACGGTTCGTGTGGGCACTACAGTGAGCCCCGCACCGCCAAAGGCACTGTCCCCGCCAGAGCGGATTACACCCAAGGCACCGCCGGAGCTTTGGATAAGGCGACCGTAATCATCACGCATGTCCACGCCCAAACGCCGCTTGCCGAAATAATAATCATCCGGGTTCGGAGGTTCAAACTGAGTGAGCTGCACAATGCCTTGATCAACCGCGGCCAGGGTCAGATAAGCTGCTTCCCCTTCCATGCCGGTGACCTGAACAGGGATGGTGATCTGTTGTTCTGGCGCGACGACCTCTGGTGCATCAAGGGTAATTTCCAACACGCGGGCCTGATGATCCACATCAACCCAGGTCAGACCCACAGAACGCACAGGCGCCCGCGCGTCGCCCTCTGAGAGTGGTCGATAGTGTGTGACAAGCACATAAGCGCCTGCGCCCCATTCTTCGGTAACATCAAGGCTGATCACCGCGCCATCTTCGGGCACATCGATCTGCCGGGATTCCAGAACGCGATCATTGGCGACCACCACCAGCGCGGGGCCCGCCTGAACTGGACGAATGGTAATTTCTGCCACCGTCCCCGGCACATAACTTTCTGCCGCTGAGGTGACCACCAGCTGATCCGGCCTATCTGCAGAAGAAGCCCCCCACCAGCCCACATAGAAGCGTTGTGAGGAAGTCGCCTCCCCATCTGCTTCGCTTACGATCACCCGATAGGTGCCCCAGGCAAGGGTTTCGGAGATTTCGGCCAGGCTGTCTGTTGTCGTATCCAGATGCCCTGCCGCCACGGGGCGATCTGTGACGACGCGTTCAAAGCGCCATTCGCCGTTGAGCTGATACCATTGATAATTCACCACCTCGCGAATGATCTGCCAGCTCAAGGTCTCAGATGCGGTGCGGGTGCCAGCATTGTCGACGGAGATCACCTCGAAGGCTGCCGCCGTGTTTTGCCGCACATAACGCCCCTCAAACGCCGGGCGAATGCCTATGTAACTGGTGCCGGTGCGCACAGCCATCTCGGCCAGGGCTTGTGTTGCGCGACCGCCGGGCTCGAAGATGGCGATGCGCGCCCGAGCCCGCAAAGGCCAGGTGGTAGGCGGCAAGCCGCGCAATGATCCTGTTGCGGTGGTCATCCCGGTTGCATCTGTTGTGGCAAGGCTAAGCGGCCAAAGCTCCGCATCCAGAGCTTCTTCTATCCGACCAAAGGAATATTCCTCATAGCCTTCAAAGGGGGCAGTATCACGCTCAAGGCGCAGTTCCGCCTCACCACGAAGACCCCTTGCCGGAGCGCCATAAAGAAACCGCGCGCTGACATCGATGCGTACATCATCGCCTTCGTGCAATACGTCTTGAGCAGGGGTTGCGATTACTTCCAGCCGTTCGGGGACGAAGTTTTGAACTTCGAATCGCGCTGTGCCCACCGGTGCTGCATCCGTGTCCACATATGCAGACACGCGCCACATGCCCAAAGGGGACGTGGCAGAAAGCGTTATGGGATGGTGAACCGCGCCAGCGTCGCTTTCACTTGTGGTGAAGCGAGAAACCTCCATCCCGTCAGGGCGGCGGACGATCAGGGTTAGAGGTACATCCTCAAGCGCTATAGCATGGTTGTCGCGCATAAGGCTGGCCAGTTGCACCACCTCGCCCGGGCGATAAACCCCGCGATCTGTGTAGAGATAAGCATCAATAGGCCCCGCAACATTGCGCCCGGAGACACCGCGATCAGAGAAGTCAAATGCTCCCCGGCGCAAATCAAGAAAAGTGAAATCTCCACCCCGGCCATAGGCCATGACCGCCACCGGTTCCTGCCCGCCAAGCCCGCGCACAAGGCCTTCTTCAAAGCGCACTGCGCCATTGTTGCCAGTACGACGGGTGCCGAGAATTTCATTGTTCCGCGCAATCAGTGTGATCTCTGCGCTGGAAACGGATGTTGCATTCTCTAAAGAGCGCACGAAGACGCGCAAGCCGTCATCGCCCATAAAGGTTGTCAGCCCCAGGTCCGTCTCAATCACCCACTGGGAGGCTTGGCCTTGCCAATAATTGGTGGAAGTGGCGGCATCCGCACCATCCTGCGCCAAAATTAGATAAGCGCCGGGGCCCTGGCCCTCTAAGACTTCAGAGATGGGAAAGCGTGTGGTAACCGCCTGATTGGCCACGCGCGCCACATCCATCTCTCCTTCCCAGATGAGCGAGCCTTGCTCATTCTCGATCTCATTGGCGTCATAGCGATAGAGCTGGCTTTGATCGAGCAGGCCCTGCCGCAGGCGGGCAAGCAACCTGTCTCCTACCCTCAGCACACGGAGAGAAAGTGTATCAACGTTCATGGTCGTCAGGGGAACACTGCCACCCGAATCGCGCGGCAGGATGATACCGCCACCAAACGCCACGGCGGCAGGCCGGTCGCGTAGTTCAACAGGCACCAGCTCATCATAGGCCGTCATTGCCGCCGAGGCACTTGGCAGCCCTTCGCGCAAAGTCACCTGATAGGTTTGATTGAACGAAAGCCCGCCCAGGCACAGCAAACGCCCGGCAATACGCAAGGCAGGCTTGGCCGCAGGTTCAAGACGCAGATAATCCTCGTACCGGGTCTCGCCGCTTTCATCCAGATCCTGAGAGAAAACAAGACAGGCTTCCGGTGTGTCGCTGGCCACGCTCACTTCAAGGCGCATGAACGCCATGATGTCATCGGCGATGATGCTGTCTGCAACGACGCCCTCGCTGACCTCCGAGCCTTCGCCGGAAGATGTTGCCTCCACCGCCACTTGATCGTCGCCCGGCACACCTTGCCAATTGAAATAGGCGAAGGCCGCAGCCCCCAGAATGATAAGAATGATGGCAATGTTCCGGAACATGGATCGACCCTCCGTTAAGTCCGGCCAGATCTTTCCAGATCTCGCCAGCGTCCATTTCGGATAGGATGATGCCTCATTTCAGCAGTTTTGTGACGGCTTTCAGGCGTGCAAAAGGCACAAATCCCCCAGAAGATCGGGAGCATTGCGCCAGGCTGTGTCTTGGCTGCCGCAATCGGGTAAATGAGCCACAGGTACATCCGGTAAAAAACGCGAAATTGCTGCCGCAGTCTCCTCTGGGCTGACCGGTAATTCCCCACGCGCAGAAATCACAACACCGGCCAGAGGCACTTGCGCTGCCTCTAATGTTTTTGCTGCGGTAAGCGTATGACTGATAGTGCCAAGATATCCGCCCACCACAAGGATCGCCGGACATTGCGCCGCGCCGATCCAATCAAGTACCGTATGAGCCTGGCCGATGGGAGCCATGACCCCGCCCACTCCTTCGAGAAGGGTGAAATCATCGCCACCCCGAAGGGCAGCCTCCGTAAACTCGATGAGCGCATCAAACTCGATAGTCTTGCCTTCGCGGGCCGCAGCCATATCCGGGGAAAGAGCTGCCTTATACCGCCAGGGGGTCATTTCATTGATGGTGTTCTGCGTTATCTTGCGCCCCAAAGCCTTGAGCAAGATGCCGGTGTCGGTTTCCGCCACCGCATCTTCATCAAAGCCCGAAAGCAATGGCTTGAACGCCGCAATAGATTTGCCAGCCGCCTTCATCTGATGGATCAGTGCGGCGGTTATGAACGTCTTGCCAATTTCCGTGCCCGAAGAGGTGATGAAGAAAGTTTTAGTCATCTTGCGACCCCATCACTCTGCCGCCGCTGCGGGCTGCACAAGATCGCGCACATGCTCAACCAGCTGGTCAATGTCCGCATCCGCATGACCCGCAGTAAATGTAAACCTGAGCCGTGCGGTTCCTGCAGGCACTGTTGGTGGGCGAATGGGAGTAACGAGGAAGCCTGCCCCTTCCAGTTTCGCAGACGCGGCAAGGGCTGAGGCTTCGTCACCCAATAACAGAGGCACGATAGGACTTTGTGGTTCGGGCAGGCCTAGCGCCTTACAAAACCGCTTTGCCTTGATGATGGGTGCTGCACAAAACTCCGGCTCGGCCTTGATGATCTCAAGAGCGGCGAGTGCGGCAGCAGCCGACGCAGGCGGCAGGCCCGTGGAATATACAAGCGTGCGGGCGCGGGTCTTGATCAGATCACACACCGCCTTATCCGCGCAAAGATAACCGCCATACGATCCAATTGCCTTTGAAAGCGTTCCCATTTGCAGAGGCACATTGACCGCGGCACCATGAGCAAAGGTTGAACCGCGCCCTTGCGCCAGAACGCCAATACCATGGGCGTCATCACTCATCAGCCAGGCATTGTGTTTATCGGCAAGGTCAGTCAATTCAGTGAGCGGTGCCAGATCCCCATCCATGCTGAAAACCCCATCAGTAAGAATGAGGCAGTGCCTATGATTTGCTCTGTGTGCAGAGAGATGGGCTTCAAGGTCCGCCATATCATTGTGAGCAAACCGGATCAGCTTGGCGCCAGATAGTTGCCCCCCGGCCATAAGGCAGGCGTGGCTAAGCTCATCGGCAAGGATCAAGTCACCAGGCCCTGCGAGGGTGGGAATAATTCCAAGGTTGGCAAGATAGCCCGAGCCAAAGACCACCGCGTCCTCTGTGCCTTTGAGCGCGGCCAGGCTGGCTTCAAGTTCCCCCAGCAAAGGGTGATCTCCGGTAATCAACCGCGACGCGCCCGCGCCAACCCCATATCGATCAATGGCGTTTTTCGCAGCGGCCTTAAGGCGCGCATCGCCTGTGAGATTGAGATAGTCGTTGCAGCAAAAGGAAATCAACGTCCGAGCACCGGTTGCGGTAGGGCGCATAATGCGGATCGTGTCATGCCGATCCGTTGGGGCAAGCCGGCGGCGTTGATGGCGCTGTTCCAGCTCCGCCAACTTGGCCACCGCAAATGTAGTAGGGGTATTGATCATCAGAGGGTTTTAGCCGAGCCCGGGCTTTGAGTCCAAGGGGGATTGGCCGCTATTGCAGGTGCTCCGCCAGAAACTCCTCGACCAACTGGTAAGTTTCGATCATGGAGGGGCCAAAATTCATGGAGTGATCACCCTCCTCAAACACGTGTTCCTGATACTCAACCCCGGCATGGCGCATGGCATCCACCATAAGATCGTGTTGTCCCTCAGGAATGGTGCGGTCTTCTTCGGAATGGAGGATGAGCACGGGTGCGTGAATTCGATCGGCATGCCGTGCCGGAGAGACGCGCGCCAAGTCATCGGCGTCCCGCCCCATAGAATAGCGCCACCAGTCTTGCAATCCATATTGGAAATTCCGCCCGAGTTCTCTTTGCACCGCCCGGAGGTCATAAACCCCGTTTATGGCAATCCCGCATTGGTAAAGTTCTGGTGTCTGCACCAGGCCGATCATTGAGGCGTAGGCTCCATATGACCATCCCACAATACAGATACGAGAGGGATCAACCGTGCCTTGATCAATAAGATGTTGGACACCATCGGTTATGTCGTCCTGCATGGCACCGCCCCATTCACGCAGACCAGCGGATGCAAACTCGTTCCCATACCCCCACGACCCGCGGAAGTTTGGCGCGAAAACGGCATAACCCCGCGTCGCCAGAAATTGCCGAAGGCCGTCGAATTCCTGACTTTCTCGAACATAATGAGGCCCCCCATGTGGCCAAACAATCAGGGGATAGGGTGCCTCGCCAATGTGCGGCGGCACAGCCAGATAGGCCGGGATTTCTAAGCCATCTCGCGCGTGATAGCTAAAAGCTTCAACGTGCGCCATCTCTTCTTGTGGGAGCTGGGGGTACCCAATGGCAAGTTCATTGATCGAATGGGCTTCCTCATCAAGGAGGTAGTAAACCGGGGCCTCACCCGGACCTGAGCTATAGACAATATGACGATTGTTCGCATCGTCAGAGCTGACGACATACTCATTTCCCCCCGGCAGAAGGCGGTTAATCCGCTCGTGACGGCTCCGCGCGCCATCATCGAAGAAGTGATACTCAAGAGTATCAGCCACAAAGGTTACATAGAGGGGACGGCCTCCTTGGTCACTCCATACAAAATTGGTCAGATCATATTCGTCATGAAGATAGACCCGTTCCAATGTCCCTGGAGCCTCCATATCCATCTTGTAAAGACCAACTCGCCCCTCGTGCGCTGAGAATAGATAGAGGAACCGCCCATTCTCCAATACTTTCCATGGGTTCATGGCTGCAGCGGATCGGCGTGGAGATTCGTGGACCAGATTCCAATCCACCGAACCCAGATTTTGCATCCACACTCTGTCAGTATCCTGATCGCCATCCACCAAGACACGAACGCGGCCTCGCGTATCTGTGACGAAGTGCCCATTCCAACCGGATCGTCCCCGGCTTACTCTTCGCGTCCCGCCAGTATAAACATTGAGTTCTGCGGCATGAGAAACATAGTTGGCCGATTGGTAATCGACGTAGTTGACAAGGACGCGACTGCGATCATTGGAAAGGTCATCGGTGATAGCGCCGAGGAACCAGGTCCCCAAATCCTGGATCATAACAGAGGTTTCCGTAAGACGTATCGATAGTGCGCGCAATCCATTCACGTCTTCTGGCCTGGCTGTGCGTCGCAGACTGGTTCCCCAACCTACATTCATCAACAGTAATTCATCATTGTACCAACGATAGTCAAGGATGTAAGTGTCCGGACCGGAGGGAATGGTCGTGATATCATGTGGGTTATCAAGGCTCTGAACCATCAACGCATTGCGCCCATCAACAGGCCGAAGAACAGCGATGTATTCGCCGTTAGGGGAAATAGTGAACTGTGAGAACTGTGGAATAAAATCTTCCGCAGTCGGAGGAGTTGAATTGGCCGCGCCAATCATACAAAGGCCAATGGTCATCAACCACGCCACACGAACCCAAATTTTTATCATGATACCCCCCAACCTCATCTTAAATGCTGCGCGAGGAAACCCTCAATTCTTTGGTACGTTGAAATTCGGGAGGGGCCATACGTCATGGAGTGGTTGCCCTGAGAAAAGAAAAGTGTCCCAAGATCCACATCTGCCCGGCGAAGTGCTCGGGCCATATCTTCGGACTGAGCAATTCGGGCAATAGGGTCTTGGCTGGATGCAATGAGCAAAACCGGAATTTGTACTCTATTTGCATTGTGCCGAGGAGAAAGAGCCTGCATGTCCTCTCTGCTGAACTGTGCATTGCCAATGAAGTGATCCCATTGCTCTATACCTGCATACGAACCGGCTCCGAAATATCGAAACTGTCTTGGTGCTCTTGTTACTGACACGTCATAAACCCCATTTATGCCAACAGCACATTGGAAGAGGTTTGGCGTTGTCACAGCCCCATGCAGGGCGGCATAGGCTCCATAGGACCAACCGAGGATGCAAATCCGGCTAGGGTCTGCAATACCTTCCGAGATAAGGTGCAGGACACCATCCGTTACATCATCCTGCATCCCCATGCCCCATTCGCCCCACCCGGTTTCATGGAACTCATTTCCCAAGCCGGTAGAGCCCCTGTAGTTTGGGGTGAACACTGCATACCCCCGAGACGCAATGAACTGCCGCAACGCATCGAAGTGCTGTGTATCCTGCGCAAAGGGTCCGCCGTGGGGCATGACCACCAAGGGCATAGGCCCCTCATTTGCGCCAGGTGGTACTGCAAGATAGGACCGGATACTCAGACCATCCCGGGCCTCATAATCCACGCGCCGTACGTTGGCGAGTTGGTCTGCCCTCAGTTCGGGATAGGCCGGTGCAAACAGGGAATAGGCGTCCTGTTCTGCACTATAAAGATAGAATGTTGCTGGGGTTCCTGCGCCACCACTCCAAATAACGTGACGCATTCCATCTCGGGTTGATTGGACGGAAATATCGATTTCACCCGGTAGTTCCCGGCCAAACTTCCGATCAAGAGCTTCAAACTCTTCATCCAGGTAGTCGCGCGTAACAAGGTCGTCAACAAAGGACACATAGAGTGGGTCCCCGCTCTCACTACTTCCACCGTACCCGCTCACATCTACTTCGCCGTGAAGGTAAAGGCGCTCAAGCTCCAGATTTCGGTCTGGCCTCAGTTGATAGATACCGTATCGACCTTCGTGGTTTGAAGAAAAGTAGAGCTCATTGCCATTGTCGCCAAACCCCAAAAGTGACAAGCCGCGCCCCTCTTCAAAATTGTATCGCAGAACTCGCCGCCATGATCGACTGTTTGGATTGCGCCAATAGACACTCAAATCCACGTGCCATCCCCAATTTAGCAGTGCCCGGATATCTCCGTCTTGATCCGCTATATAGAGGCCATCTCCACTACGCCCTGTACGGACGATCTCAGAATCGCCGGTGTAAATATTGTATCTATGAACTCGGATGCGACCATTTTCGAGACGCTGAACGAGGATCGAATCGCTCTCATTTGGCAGCATCGAAACAACGTTGCCAAAGCTAATGTCTCCAATCAAATGAACGTCCGTGCCATCCAGATCTATAGAAACCATGCGGCCACCGGAGTTTTCGTATTCCAGGTCATACCATTGGTTGACGTTCTGGAACGCCCAGCCGACATAAATCAAGAGCCGGCTGTTGTTGGCCCATCGGTATCCAACAATATCTACGTCCGCGCCAGATGGAATTACGGCAACAGGTTGGGCCCCGCTGGCAGGCGTCTCATCAAAGCGATAGATAACGACGGCATTGCGCCCATCA
This sequence comes from Alphaproteobacteria bacterium, assembly GCA_021774965.1. Taxonomy (GTDB): domain Bacteria; phylum Pseudomonadota; class Alphaproteobacteria; order JAJFIK01; family JAJFIK01; genus JAJFIK01. The sequence goes on along the minus strand of JAJFIL010000144.1, from coordinate 8,987 downwards.
AAGGGTCGCACAGTCGCAACATGCGCACCGTCGGGAGAGAGTTGCACGTTGAAAAACTCAGGAATGAAATCTTCCGCAGTCGGAGGGGTTGAATTGGCGCTGCCAATCATACAAAGACCGATGAACATCGCCCCCAACACGCGAACCCAAGACCTCACCATGACACCCCCCAAAGATTGCCAGCCTGACGTGCCTCTAGTTTACCGTACTCGTCAGCAATTTCAACCTCCCCGCGAGAACAAAAACGCCCGCCTCACATTCATGAGGCGGGCGTTGATGCTTATTTGAGACAGAGTTCAGAGCCTTACATATGCTCTTCTAAAAACCGCACCATGCGCTCATAGGCATCAATTCGGCTTGGTCTATAATCAAGTGAGTGATTTCCATACTCATAAATGTGACTGTCAAAATCCCGATCCGCTTGGCGCAACGCTTGGATCATTCGCTGGCTTTCCTCATAGGGGGCCGTTTGATCTTCTTCGCTGGCCAGAATCAGCACCGGGATTTGAATTTCATCAGCTCGACGCGCAGGAGATACGCGCGCCAATTCTGCCTCATTCTCACCCATCGTATTCCCCCAAAATCGCAATGACGCCCATGCTCGGCTAGTGGTCAATTCCCCGCGAAGGGCAGGAAGGTCATAAACACCATTTATGCCTGCAGCACAGTTGAATAAGTTGGGCGTCTTTATCGCTCCCATAACTGCTGCGTAGGCGGAATAACTCCATCCCACAATACACATATGCTCAGAATCGGCGATGCCTTGATCAATTAGAAACTGGACCCCGTCTGTCAGATCATCCTGCATGGCTCCGCCCCATTCTTCAAAGCCTGCACGCATAAATTCATTCCCGAACCCGCGAGACCCCCGAAACTGGGGTTGAAAAACTGCGTAGCCTTGGCCTGCCAAATACTGACGTAGAGTTCCACCAAACATCATATTGTCACGGGCATTGGGACCGCCGTGCGGATAAAGTACGAGGGGGAAAGGTCCGTCTTCGACAGTTTGCCCAGGTGGTAAGAACAGATAGCCCGGAATCTCCAGTCCGTCACGCGCATTATAGGTCATAAGGATTGGAGACGACACATTTCCTGGGTGTAGCTGAGGAAATTGCTGGCCAATTTCATTAATTGTACCGGCCTCATCATCCATTAAGTAGTAAATTGTTGGATCGCCTGGCCCGTAGCCAGCCAGGATGCGAAGATTTTCATCATCATTTTCCTCAATAACATTGACGTATTCGCCAGGAACAAATCTGTTGTAACGATTGTGGTCCGCCTCAGCCTCTTCGTCATAAAACTCCTGCTGCAAGGTATGCCCCATATAACTCACGGATGTCACAGTGTCTTCGTCGTAATCGATGTCTAATGATCCAGCATCAAAGGTATCGTGGAGAAAGAGCCGCTCCATTTCTCCACCAGACACAGCGCTAGTGCGATATATGCCCACACGACCTTCATGGTTGGAGCGCAGATACAGCATCCCCTCCACGACATCAATCAAGCCAAGAGTGGTTTGACCATGACCACCAAATGATGGGCGGGACATGATTTCGCGCCAATTTACCGAGCCCTGTTCACGCGTAAAAATGCGGTAGGTTCCATCGTCATTATCAATCCGAGCAAGAACCTGCCCGTCTGAATCTGTCGCCCAGCCAAATGTATCCTCGCCGCCACGTGCTACGATGACGGAGCGCCCGGTATTAATATTCACCTTGTGAACTGTTCGGATGCAAATCGCCGTCTGGCAGTCGCGCAGAGCAACGAGTATGTGTTCCTCTTCATCTGGGAGCGTATCAACAATATCGCTTTCTTGGGATATCCCAGATTCAAGATCCTGTCGTGACTCAAACAACACCTGCGCATCTCGGCCATCGGGTAAAACAGAAAGAAGTCGCGTTTGCTCCAAACGGAAATTGGCGCGGGTGGACCTGTAGTGGTCATTCCAGTTCACGGATATAATAATCCGATCACCCGACCAGAAATGGTTCGACACTTCCAGATGTTCGGTTGTCCCCCGGTTCCCAGGCTCGATCAGATTTGGCTCGCCGCCCCCAATGGGATACACGACAAGTGCGGTACGCCCCTCTCTCGGTTGGATCATGCTGATGTAACGACCATCAGGAGAAAGCTCCAGATCACCCATAGCGCTGAAATATGCCTCTACAGGAAGCGACGTCTGGGCAAGTGCGGAAGTGCTGAAAAATGAAAATACCACAGCAGCAGCAAGGCTTGCTGCACGCAAGAAAAGTCGAGCCATTGTTAGTTCCCCAAAAACTTAGTTGAGCCCCTGCCCCCGGGGTGTTTCCCCCAGGGAATAGGGCCGAAGCTTCAACCGGAACCGGCTTAAAATCAAGGACAGAATGGTCACAGGGTGCCACATTGGCCGGGAGGTGCTGGTTCAGGCGTTTTATCCCGTTAATCCCGCCCCTTGACCCCGTGGCCGGAGGGGCAGAAAATCCCCGCCGCATCATCATCCCTTCCCCCTAGCCCGCAGGAAATTCGCCTCATGGCCCCTTTGACCGAACAGCATTTGCCCGCAGACGCCTTGGAGGCTGAGCCCCGGCATAATTGGGCGCGTGAGGAGGTGGAGGCCCTTTTCGCTCTGCCTTTCGCGGACTTGACCTTTGCGGCGCAGACTGCGCACCGAAAGAATTTTGACGCCAATGAAGTGCAATTCTCCCAGCTTTGTTCAATCAAAACGGGGGGCTGCCCGGAGGATTGTGGCTATTGCAACCAATCCTCCAAGTTCGATACCGGCCTGCCCGCTTCCAAACTGATGGAAGTTCAAAAAGTCATCGATGAGGCCGCCCGCGCCAAAGAAGGCGGCGCCACACGCTTTTGCATGGGGGCCGCCTGGCGCGAGCCCAAGGATCGCGACATGGCAACCGTTGAGGCCATGGTGCGCGGGGTCAAAGCCCTTGGCATGGAAACCTGCATGACCCTTGGCATGTTATCGACAGAACAGACCGAGCGCCTGGGCGATGCAGGACTGGACTATTACAATCACAATATTGATACGTCCCCTGAATATTACGACCAGGTCATCACCACACGGACGTTTCAGGACAGATTGGATACGCTTGCCCGCGTACGCGAAGCGGGTATCAATGTTTGTTCCGGCGGCATTGTCGGCATGGGCGAAGCCGACAGCGACCGTGCCGGCATGCTCATGGCGCTGGCCAATTTGCCGGAACACCCCCAGTCGGTGCCCATTAATGCGTTGATGCCGACGACCGGCACACCGCTGGGCAGCTCTGATGCGCTCAACCCCATCGAGTTTGTCCGCATGATCGCCGTGGCACGGATCATGATGCCAAAATCCGTGGTGCGGCTTTCGGCAGGCCGGGAGAACATGAGCGATGAGATGCAGGCTTTGTGTTTCCTGGCAGGCGCGAACTCTATCTTTGTAGGCGACAAGCTTCTGACCACTGCCAATCCGGGCAAGGATCATGACGAAGCGTTGATGGAGCGGCTGGGCATTCGTTCCATGCCCGCGCACGCCAACCCTTCTGAAAAGCCCTCGCGCGGGAGTGACGGGCGTGTTCAGGCGGCGGAATGAGCAATGATGCACCCTGGTTGAGCCAAGGCCTGAAACACATCTGGCTGCCTTATACTCAGATGAAAACGGTGCCCGCGCCCATTGGCGTGAGGAGTGCTTCCGGTGTGCATCTAACACTTGAGGATGGACGTCGCCTCATTGATGGGGTCTCCAGCTGGTGGACCACGGTACATGGATACTGCCATCCGCACATTGAGGCCGCAGTTAAGGCGCAGATCGAAACCATTCCCCATGTGATGCTGGGCGGCTTGGCCCATGAGCAGGCCTATCGCCTTGCCACGCGGCTGGCAGCCATGTGCCCGGGCGATCTCTCTCGCGTATTTTATTCCGAAAGCGGATCAGTCTCGGTAGAGATTGCCATGAAAATGGCAACCCAATATTGGCTCAACAAGGGGACGCGCCGTACACGCTTTCTCTCGTTCAAGGGCGGTTATCACGGCGACACATTTATGACCATGTCCGTGTGCGATCCCGAAGAGGGCATGCATTCGCTTTTCACCGGTGTTGTGCCGGATCAATTGGTGGTGGACCTGCCTCAAGACGAGGCCAGTATCAAATCTTTCGAAGACACTCTGACGCGCTACGGACATGAGATTGCCGCTGTGGTGATGGAGCCATTGGTACAAGGCGCGGGCGGCATGGTATTTCACTCCGCCGACACACTGGCCCGCATTCGCAAAGCGTGCGACGCGCACAATATATTGCTGATCCTGGATGAGATCTTCGTGGGCTTTGGCCGTCTGGGAACAATGTTCGCCTGCGAGCAGGCAGGAGTCGTGCCGGATATCATGACCCTTTCCAAGGCACTTACGGGAGGCACCCTTCCGCTGGCGGCGACTATCGCTCGGGAACATGTGTTCGATGCATTCTACACAGACGATCCGGGCCAAGCCCTCATGCATGGGCCCACCTACATGGGCAATGCGCTGGCCTGTGCTGCGGCAAACGCATCGCTTGATTTGTTCGAAAGCGAGCCGCGTCTGGAGCAAGTCTCCGCAATTGGACGAGGCCTTGAGACGGGCCTTGCCCCGGCGCGCGACATTCCTGGTGTTGTAGATGTGCGTGTGCGCGGTGCTATCGGTGTTATTCAGGTCGAGGAGATGCGAGAGCTTGATGATCTTAAGCGAAGATTTGTGGAAGCAGGCGTGTGGGTTCGGCCCTTCCGAGACATCATTTACACCACCCCACCTTACGTGATCTCAAAGGACGACCTTGCAGCGCTGACTTCCGCCATGGTGGAGGCCACCCACGCCTGGTCAAAAGATGTTGGATTTGCCTGACACACTCCGGGGTGAGACATTGCCTGGTTAAACTGGCGGGGCGGAATTCTATTAAATTTCTTGGTAATGGTTTATTCACCATACAGATGAATTTACCGACCCTTCTACAGCGCTAAGTCCTTTTGGGTCATTTTGGGCCAACACGTACACCGCAAAGAGGCCTGTACAGGCAAGGCCTGCCGCCAATCGCAAGAGCTTGACTGACGCACGCCTTATGATTTCCTAACAAAATCTAACGTCTATCGCGAGGGCTCTTGCGCACCGCACTCACATCAAACCCTTATAGAAACAAGGAATGCGGAAGGGGTCGTGTGAACCCCCTTAACCGGATTGCAGGGGAATTTTGTGAGAATGGCTTGCAACGCTATTAAGGGAGGCCCCTATGACACCGGAACAAATAGAGCTCGTACAGCTGAGCTTTCAAAAAGTTTTGCCGATCAAAGACACAGCATCCGAGCTTTTCTACGGTCGCTTGTTTGAAATCGATCCCTCTGTGGAATCGTTTTTTCCCAAGGACATAACAGAACAACGCAAAAAACTGATGGCAGCCTTGGCAACAGTGGTCAGTGGCCTGGCCTTGCCAGACACGATCCTGCCAACCGTTCGGGACCTGGGCGTGAAGCACGTCAAATATGGCGTCAATGCCACGCACTATGGCACCGTTGGTGAAGCCTTGATCTGGACCCTTGAAAAGGGCCTGGGTGATGAGTTCACACCTCAGGTCCGCCAAGCCTGGATCGCAGCCTATACCCTGCTGTCCAATATCATGATCGAAGCTGCGGAACAAAGCCAAGCGGCTTAGGTTCCGGTAATCAGTCTTCCAAGAGACCCGCACCCTGCGCCCATTGCATGTATGTGCCATTGCGCCGGCGTGCGAGGTCTTCTGTCGTGGGCTCGTGATATTCCTGACCCGGAATAACGCCGGTCCCCTCGACAATGCGGTTCATGAAATTGTAAAGCGCACAAATGGCGACCGCATCATAAAGCGCATCTTCCGACCACCCTGCATCATAGACCGCTTGTGCGTCTGCTGAGACCAGCTTGATGGGCACTTCCGTCAGTTTGCGCACGTAAGCCAGGATCGGACGCATTTTCTCATCCACTGGCGCTGTTTCAAAATTCTCGTGGAGCTGGTCCAAAAGCTCTTCCTCCACGCCGAAGGCGCGAGAGGCCAAATCGTGAGCCGTCTGGCAAAACTTGCACTTGTTGAGACCGGAGACAAAAGCTGCGATCAGCTCTCGCTGTCCAATGGTCATCTCACTGTTATCCTCCCGCAGAAAGACATCATGATATTCCAACAATGGCTTTAGGCCCTTGGGGAAGCGTTTGAACGTATCGCCCAGGTGGGGGATTTCGGGCAGGGAAGGAAAAAGCGCCATGATGGATCTCCGCGATTATGATTTGTGGGTTAGACGATACCAGCACCGGGCACGTTACAGATAGAATTTGTTTTCGACCTTCAAGGGAGCTCCCCGCTCCTCTATTGTGATATGAGTCCCGATTGTTCGGGCAAAGAAGGGAATGATAGATGAGTATCAAGGCGGTGATCTGGGATTTTGGCGGGGTGTTCACCACATCCCCCTTTGAGGCATTCAACCGCTATGAGGTTGAGCACGGCCTGCCGACGGATTTTATTCGCTCCATCAATGCCGCCAATCCCGATACCAATGCCTGGGCACAGTTCGAGCGATCCGATATTACCCCTTCTCAGTTTGATACTGAATTTGCAGCAGAGGCCCGCGCCCAAGGGCACAATGTGCCGGGCGCCGATGTCATCGCCCTGCTGCATGGCGATCTGCGCCCCGCCATGGTGCGCGCGCTGGAGGTCTGCAAAGGCCAGTTCAAGACCGGCTGCATCACCAATAATGTGAAACCAGCAGAAGAGGGTTCCGAGTTCTGGGAAGCAGGCAAGAGGGCTGCCACCATGGCCCCGGTCTTTGCCCTATTTGATCATCTCATCGAGAGCTACAAGGCAGGTGTCAGAAAGCCGGACCCGCGCATCTATCAGATGATGTGCAAGGCCTTGGACGTTGAACCCGAGGCTTGCGTTTATCTGGATGATCTGGGGGTGAACTGCAAACCCGCGCGCGCACTCGGCATGACCACCATCAAAGTGGTCAGCGGCGCTCAGGCCATTACGGATTTGGAAAAAGTTGTGGGCCTTGATCTGCGATAAACAAATTAGCTTTTCGCAGGATCATCCATCCCGAGGCGCTGGAGCGCGTCCTTCCGGCTTTGCTCCATGGTCGCTTTATCGACACCAAGCTCATCCGCCACCCGGTGGATCATATGCGCCTCAAAGCGGTGCAAAGTGCCGTCCGCATAGGCGACTTCCCACAACATGCCGATAATCTCTACCCGTTCTGCCTCGCTAAACTCCTTGCGCACGGTCTCGGTGAAGACCCAATCTGAGTAGACCTCACCCTGACGTTTTGCTGCATATTCCAGAAGTTCGTGAGCATCGGTTTCACTCAATGCAAATTTTTCCCGGACCAGGCGCTCAATGGCCGCGTGTTCCTTGTCATCGAAATTTGTGTCCAGACGGGAGCTTTCTACCAACAATGCGGCTGCCGCAATTTCCTTACGGGAGAAATCCACTTCCGGAGCCGGTGGGGCGTCCGGTTCTGCGGTCTTGAGCCATCCAAAGAGTTTGCCGAACATATCTCGCTCCTCCCAGAGCCTGAAAATCAATGTCACTTGGTGCCGAACTTTGTTGCCGGACCTTGGCACGGGAATTCAAGTTTGGAAAGTGCCTCGGAGCATCCAATTCGATGCCCCGAGGCTATGTCTCACTAGTGCCCGCCAGCAGGAGCCCGAACGGCTTTTCTGCGCGGGAAGATCAGATCCAGCAGGACCGCAATGGCGGGCAAGATCGTAACCGCCATGATCATGTTGGTCATGAACATCACGAACAGCAACAGTCCCATGTCGGCCTGGAATTTCAGCGCCGAGAAGACCCAGGTGGAGACACCCATGGCCATGGTCAAGGCCACGAACACCACCGCCATGCCGGTTTCATACATGGTCAGCTGATAGGACTTGGTGATGTTCATCCCCTCAGAGAGATGGAACTGCACTCGATTGTATATGTAGAACGCATAATCCACACCCAATCCCACCGCGAGCACCATCACCGGTAGGGTCGACACTTTCAGGCCGATCTCGGCATAGCTCATGAACCAATAGCCAATAAACGTGGCAATGGTCAGCGGCACACAACAGGCAATGGTCGCCCGCCAATCTCGATAGGTGGCAAACACCATGATGATGATCACGGCATAGACCGCTAGCAGCATGGGCAATTCAGCCTCTTCCACCGTCTGGTTGGTAGCAGCCGCAACACCCACATTACCCGATGCAAGGCGGATATTTATGTTCTCCACCGAGTTGGCATCACGCCATTCTTCCACGGCATGCACCACCGTCTCGATGGTGGTCGCGCGGCTGTCTTCAGTAAAGATCTGCACCGGCATCAGCGAACAATTGGCGTTGAGTAAGCCCGACGATGTTGGAATAGGCGATGTCGCCTGCACCAGAGAGAATGTATTCCGCGGCAAGGCCGTCCATTTGAGATTACCTTCATTCCACCCAGCGTTTGAGCGCTTGGTAGCAAACGGCAAGGACGCCACAGACAGAACGCCTGGCACATTGGTCATGGCCCAGGAAAACTCGTTCAGGAAGGCCATATCGTCGTAGTTGATACAGGATTCTGGTTCGGCCTCGACAATGACAGTCAACAGATTAAGCCCGATGGAGTAATCCGCCGCAATCTGTCGGCTATCCACATTGTATCGCGCCTCAGGTCGTAGCTCAGGCGAGCCTGCGTGCAGGTCCCCGATGTGGCGATCCTGGCTTCCCTGAACAGCGTTGATGAAAACAATGACACCGCCGATAAAGAACAAAATCGCAATCGGTGTGAAAGCGGCATAGCCGAACACCGTCATGATCTTTTTGCGGAATTCGCGGGCTTTGTTCAGCCGCACCACATAGTTTTCATTGAACCGGAAGTAAGACACCACCAACGGCAGCATGATCAGATTGGTCAGGATTTTCAGCAGCACACCGATAGAGGCCATGACCGCCAGATCCTGAATCATCGGGATCGGGATAAGCAGCAATGTGACAAAACCCACAAGGTCCGTCAC
>JAJFIL010000143.1 GCA_021774965.1 Alphaproteobacteria bacterium | reverse complement strand
ACGACCTGAACAATGCCGCCACCGGCATTGGCAGTTACTTCAGTTTGGCGCTGGACGCCAACGGTGCCATGACGGTGGCCCCGGGTTCTGGATTTAACGGCTATAGCCTTGAAGTTGCCGGTGACGGTACCTTGCGATCTGGCAGCAACGTTGGTCTTTCTCAACTGTTCGGCCTGGGCAAAGGCGCACAGATGGAGCAAGCCTCCAATCTTGCCATTGTTGACGCCATCCGTTCGGACCCGGATCAATTAAGCCTTGCACGCCTGGATATTACCGCAGCGACAACGGCCGGAGATTTGGTCCTGACGCAAAGCGACAACCGCGGCGCCGCAGCCCTTCAGGCGCTGGCTAATATGTCGGTCAGTTTTGGGGAAGCGGGCAGCAAAGGGGCAACCGTTGCCACCTTGGGCAATTATGCTGCGGCCATGTTGGCAGATGCTGGCAACCGCGCGGCCTTTGCGGATGCGCGTGCCGCAGACTCCAGCACCTTGAAGGATGAGATCAATTCACGGCGTCTGGAAATTCAAGGCGTTAGTCTTGATGAAGAGATGTCCAACATGATGATTTTTCAGCAAGCTTACAATGCCTCGGCCCGCATGATGGCCGCAGCCCAGCAAATGTACGACGCGCTGTTGCGGCTCGTCTAGTTGAGAAGATTTAGGAGAAACGTTTCATGACCCGCGTTGCAAGCCTTCACCAGAGCCAAAGCCTGATGGCTGAGCTCATGCGTACGCAATCACGTGTGTTCTCTCATCAACAACAGATCTCCACGGGCAAGGTGGCACAAACCTTCAAGGATATTCCGCAGGATGCAGGGGTCTTGTTGTCGGCCAAGAGCATTGAGTCCAAGACCGACCACTTTCTTCGGGCAGGGGTCGAGCTAAGCTCGCGCCTGGACTTGCAAAACGTTCACCTGGAAGGGGTAGCCTCGGCGGCCCAGGACTTGCGGCAAACGGTTCTTGATGCTGTTGCAAGCGAATCCAGCCTTGGGCTGATGCAATCTCTGAAAGGCATATTTGCCAGCGCTCTCAATACGCTGAACTCCCAGATGGATGGGCGGCATCTATATGCTGGAACACGCACCGACGTAGCGCCCGTGAATGCAACGGACATTTCTGACCTTGTTGCCGCCACCAATGCATCGGACCTGTTTGAAAACAGCACCCTGAAACCTTCCATGTTGGTGGATGACAATCTTTCCGTCGAATATGGCGTGCTGGCCTCAGACGTTGCCACCGATCTTTTCGATGCCATCAAACGCATTGCAGATTTTGATGCGGCAACACCGTTCGGAACGAACCTGACAGCAGCGCAACGCACCTTCCTACAAGGAGAGGTCGCAGGTCTTGCGCAGGTGGCTGAGGACCTAAACGGAGCCGTTGCGGCTAATGGCTTGAATTCGCAGGTGGTGGAGCGTTCATTGGAGCGTCACGACTCAACAAAGGTTCAGATCAAGTCTTTCATTTCAGATATTGAAGACGTCAATCTGGCCGAAGCCATCACGCGGCTAAATTCAGATCAAACAGCAGTTGAAGCTGCCACCCGCGTATTGGGCAGTCTCGATCAGCTTTCCCTGATGGATTTCTTGAACTAGGTGCGGCCTAGAATATCGCACCACTGCCTGGCCCCCAGGCGTCTGCCCATGTATCAGCTTCCACATAAACGGCTGCATGGCCGTTATCGTAGAACCAGCTGTCCATGGCGATCAACGTTCCAGTCTCAAGATTTCTGATCGATGCGGTTGCATGTGTTTGCCGCCAGGATCGTGACGTCCCCATGCCTCTCATGATCGGATCGGCGGGAGCATGAAATCTCATAAGGTTTGAGTTGTCGAGCAGATGTAGAAAGTTCGACGTGTTCGTGGCTTCTGAATAACAATCCAGCTGGCCGAGCTGGAACATGCCCGATGCGGTGCCGCCTTTGTCTCTGTCATAGCCGGTTTTGGGGCCAATGATGCCTTCCATAAGGCCAACGGCCTGGGCGATCTGCTGAAGCTCATCTTCTGCCGATTGTGCTTGGGGCGAGAAGGCGGCCTCTACCTGGATCCATTCTTCGGCTGTAAATCCAGCATCGCTTGGGTCTGAACAGCCCCAGCCGCCGCAATAGCCAAATTCATCCCAGGACGCATCAGCGTGCACATTGCCAATGATATTGGGGTGAGCCTCGCCATAGCCGCCCACACAGGCTGCCAATCCCAGGAAAAGGAAGGTCGCCATCAGCCGGTAGAAAATTCTCATATTTGCCCCCGTGACCTTGCTGCACTCTAAATGGTGTACCCTCAAATGGCAGCAGGCCTTGTATCCATGCCCCTTCTGCCTATATTGCCGCAGCATGAGCGATATTGCCACTTCCAGCGCGAGAAATGAAGCGCCCGCCGTTAACTCACTGGGTTTTGCCAAAACACCGGCGGAAACCCGCGTGGTTGTGGCCATGTCCGGCGGGGTGGATAGCTCTGTCACAGCGGCCCTCTTGAAGGAGCAAGGCTACGAGGTAATCGGCATAACGCTTCAGCTTTATGACCATGGGGAAGCCATTCGGCGCAAGGGAGCCTGCTGCGCTGGCCAGGACATTCACGATGCGCGCAAGGTGGCGGCAGATCTGGATATTCCGCACTATGTTCTGGATTATGAGGGCCGTTTTCGCGAAGAAGTGATCGACGATTTTGTCGAAACTTACCTCGCAGGGGCCACCCCCATTCCCTGTGTGCGGTGCAACGAACGGGTAAAGTTCCGCGATCTTCTGACCACGGCAAAGGATTTAGGCGCCGATTGTCTGGCCACTGGCCACTATGTGCGCCGCGAAGTGGGACCAGAAGGGGCCGCCGAGCTGCACCAGGCGACAGACCTTTCAAAGGATCAAAGCTACTTTTTATTTTCCACCACGCCGGAGCAAATGGAGTTTCTGCGCTTTCCCTTGGGCGGCCTGCCCAAGACGGAAACGCGAAATATTGCAGATCATTTTGCGCTGGAGGTGGCGGACAAGCCAGACAGCCAGGACATTTGTTTTGTGCCAACTGGTAAGTATACGGACGTTATCTCAAAACTGCGTCCCGGCGCTGTGGAGCCTGGCGAGATTGTCACCCTGGAGGGCGAAGTGCTGGGCCAGCATCCGGGCATCATTCACTACACCGTAGGTCAACGGCGCGGGCTAGGCATTTCCGGGGGAGATCCACTTTACGTGGTCAAGCTGAACGCTGAAACCCGGCAAGTTGTCGTCGGCCCTCGCGAAGCTCTTGATACAACGGAAATCGAACTCACCGAAGTGAACTGGCTTGGTGATGGAGAACCCCATGGCCAGGGCGTAAGCGTAAGAGTACGTTCAACCCGCCCCCCTGTTCCAGGAAGACTGGAGATACGCGGTGATACTCTGTGGGCTATTCTTGATAGTGCCGAGGAAGGCGTTGCGCCGGGGCAGGCGGCAGTGTTTTATGAGCAGGACCCTTCCGGTGCCCGTGTCCTTGGCGGCGGTTGGATCAAGTCAACCAACTGAGTAAAATCACCCAATCAAGCCGCTACTCAAACAAGGCCCCCCGCGCGTGTCAGATCAAAAACCAATCATTGCAATCATTGGCCAGGGCGTCATGGGCGCAGGCGTTTCTGCCTATCTTGCCGCCAATGGCTTTCGCGTGATCACGTCGCTCAACGGGCGCAGCGAGGCCACCAAGGCCCGTTCTGAACGCGCGGGCGTGGTTGATATTGGCTCTCTTGAAGCCCTTGCAGCGGAAGCTGATTTTATCTTCAGTATTCTGCCATCATCCCAGGCTTTGCCCTTGGCAGAAGAGATCGCGCCGTTTCTGGGTTGGCGCAAACAGACGTTTGTGGATCTCAATGCCATCGCGCCTTCGGTTAGCAAGCTGATTGGCGATTTGGTGGAAGCCAAAGGGGCTACCTACATCGATGGCGCCATCACGGGGCCGCCGCCGGGTGGGCGATCTACAAATTTTTATCTCTCTGGCCCTGCACGCGGCAGTCTAGGATTTTTGGCCTCACCAAAGATAGCCCTGCTGGACTGTGGCGCAGAAAACGGAAAAGCCTCGGCCCTCAAGATGTGTGTCTCTGCGTCAACCAAGGCACGGATTACCACCTACCTTATGGCCTTGGCGGCGGCCAAAAAGATGGGGGT
>JAJFIL010000142.1 GCA_021774965.1 Alphaproteobacteria bacterium | reverse complement strand
GCCACGGTGATCGTTTTCAATCATTTTTCATCCACCAACGAGTGGACGGCGATGAAAGTCGGGAAATGGAGTTTTCTCAGGCTTCTAGGCCCAGGAGTTGTTTTTGCCTGCGTGGCCTATTTTCTTTCCAGCGTTATTATTTTTGTCGCGCTTCCCTGGGGCAACCAATCCTATAAAGATCTAATCCACGATCTTGCCGTCAGCCACACCCCAATAGACATCAAACCCAATGTCTTCAACCGCGAACTCAAGGATCTGACTTTATACGTCAGAGAGAAGGAAAAGGATTCCCATTTCAAGGGAATTTTTATTTCCAATATGAGAAAACCAAATGCCCCGCAAATCATCTCCGCAGAAGAGGGATTTCTCATCAAATCACCAGACGCCTCGAAAATTCGCTTCCAGCTCAAAAAGGGGACGGTCCATGAAGTCAGCAAAAGCGCGGGAAATTACCAAACCGTCAACTTCGATGGATACGATCTGACCGTGGACCTTCCCGCTCCCGCCAGGATGTCTGCCAAAGCCTTTGTGTCAGACCGGGAGCTGTCTCCCGGCGAACTCATCGCGCGGATAAAGTTTTTCAAGAGCCAGGGTTTAAAAATTTTTGGTCCGGCTGTGGAGTTGAGCAAAAAATTCTCTATTCCGTTTGCCTGTCTGGTATTCACACTGCTCGGCATTCCTCTCGGCATCCAATCCGGAAACTCCGGGAAATCCGGCGGTTTGGCCATTTGTCTCGGAATCGTCCTTGCCTATTATTTCTGCCTGATCAGCAGTCAAAACCTTGGGATGCTCGGAACCGTCAACCCTTATTTATCGGTCTGGATACCCAATATCGTGGCTTTACTGCCCGCGATTTACCTGACTTATAACATGCAAAGGGAATCCGGAATTTTGAAAAAACGGATGCGGCATTGATCGCCCCTCGTATACAACCCAATCCGACGAAGCATTCGTGCCCCTCATAATAAAAACCCGGAACGTTGCTCAATTTGAGCTATAATCTTTAGATCAAAAAATGCAGATGATCTCAAGGAGTGAGGAATGAAGACCGCTAAAGACATCATGACCAAAACCGTGATCACCGTAAAAAAGGACACCCCGATCAGTGAATTATCGGATTTGTTTATCAGTTACAATGTCAACGGGTTGCCCGTCGTGGACGATGATGAAAAAGTCATCGGCATTGTCACCCAGAGCGACTTGATCGAGCAAAACAAAAACCTGCACATTCCCACGGTCATCACCCTGTTTGATGCGGTCTTATTTCTGGATAGCGAAAAAAAATTCGAATCCGACATCAAAAAACTCACTGCCAACAAAGTGGAAGATATATACAGCGCCGGTGCGGTCACCGTTTCCGTCGATACGGAACTCGGTGATATCGCCACGATCATGGCCGAAAAGGACGTTCACACCATCCCGGTTCTGGACGACGGCAAGCTGGCGGGGGTCATCGGCAAACTCGATCTTATCCGCGGAATGGCCTGAAGCTTAGGAACCCGAGGGTTTCCGATTGCTTTCCCGATACTCTAGGGATGCGGCGATAAAATTGTTGAACAGGGGATGCGGTGATCCGGGAGAAGATTTGAACTCCGGGTGAAACTGACCCGCCAGAAACCAGGGATGGTCTTCCAGTTCGATGATCTCGACTAAGTTGCCGTTGGGTGAAATGCCGCTGATCTTCATTCCGGCTTCTTCCATTTGGATGCGGAATTTATTGCTGAATTCATAACGGTGCCGGTGCCGCTCATAAATTTCCCGCTTGCCATAAGCTTTGTAGGCGTGCGATTCCTTACGCAATTGACAGGGGTATTCTCCCAATCGCATGGTTCCGCCTTTGTCGCCGTGCTCATTCTGGTCGTGCATCAGGTCGATGATTAGGTAAGGAGACTTGCTGGAAAACTCCGAGCTGTTGGCGTTTTTAAGGTTGGCTACGCCGCGCGCGAATTCGATCACCGCGCAATGCATGCCGAGACAAATCCCGAAATAAGGCACTTTGTTGACCCTGGCAATATGCGCTGCATTTATTTTCCCCTCGATTCCCCGTTCTCCAAACCCACCGGGAACGAGGATGCCTTCACAAGTTTTCAATTTTTCAGATCCGCCGTCACTCTCCAATTCCTCCGCATCCACCCAATGCAAATTGACCTTGGTGTTGTTACCGACCCCTCCATGCACCAGGGCTTCGGTAATACTTTTATAAGACTCTTTCAAATCGAGATATTTTCCGACAATGCCGATATTGACTTCGCTCTCGGGCTTGGTGATCTTCTGATTGATTTCTTTCCATTGATCGAGATTCGGCTCGGTGACGGGAAACCCTAATTTTTTCAGGATGATTTTGCAGATTCCCTCTTTGTCCAAACTCAGGGGAACCTGATAAATGGATTCCACATCCATTGCCGTAATGACGGAATCCGCTTCCACGTTACAGAATAGCGAGATCTTCTTTTTGATGTCCTTGGAAAGTTTTTTCTCGGTGCGGCAAAGCAGTATATCCGGCTGAATACCGATCTCGCGTAATTTTTGCACACTGTGCTGGGTGGGTTTGGTTTTGAGTTCGCCCGCAGTTTTAATGTAGGGAACCAGAGTGAGATGAATGTACAGGACATT
>JAJFIL010000141.1 GCA_021774965.1 Alphaproteobacteria bacterium | reverse complement strand
CTGCCCATTCATTCCGCTATGGCTCAGGAAGAGGATGCTTTGGAGAGCTCCGAGCGTGTCCTTCTGATCCTTGATAGCTCCGGCAGCATGTGGGGCCAGATCGACGGCACTCCCAAGTATGAAATTGCCCGAGATGTCGTCTCTGAGCTTCTGGGCGGATGGGACAGTGCAGATCAACTGGGCCTCATGGCCTATGGCCACCGCCGCGAGGGTGACTGCAGCGATATCGAAACTCTGGTGCCCGTTGGTGCCTTTGATTATGAAGTGCTGAACGGAGCAATCCAGTCCACACGACCTTTGGGTAAAACCCCTTTAACGACCTCGCTTCGGCAAGGTGCTGAGGTGCTGGGCTATACCCAAGCGCCCGGGACAATCATCTTGCTCACTGATGGTCTGGAGACCTGCAGCGGCGACCCATGTGCCACAGCACGGGAGCTTGGCGCAGCAGGCGTTAATCTGCAGGCCCATGTCATTGGGTTTGATTTAGGTGACGAGGACTTAAGCTCCCTTCGCTGTATTGCCGATGAAACAGGCGGCACATTTCACACCGCCGATACGGCAGGCGAGCTTACTGAGGCCTTCAATGCGGTTATTGAAACAGCTCTGGTGCCGCGCAATGTCACCATTCGCGCATTGGATGAAGAGGGCCTTGTTGTTGAAGATGCCATAGCCTGGAACATTTATTCCACGACAGAAGAAGAAACTGTTCGCGTGGATGTAGCGCTGGCACCTGAATTTATGATCGCGCTTGAGCCGGGCAGCTACCGTGTCGATGCCGCGCGGGGGGACACAGATATCTCCCGCACCTTCGATGTTCCAGAAGACGAGCCTGTTGTGGTGGATGTGATATTCGCCACCGGCACTGTTCACTTAAGTGCGCGACTTGCTTCTGGAATGGAGCCTTACAGTGCAATACTGGGCTGGAATATCTTTCCGCTTGCCGATGGTGCGCCCCGCGTTGCCACGGAGGCAGGCGACGATACCACGTTCACCCTTCCGGCTGGACAGTACCGGGGTGTGGTTTCTTCAGAAGACCTAGATGTGACCTTTGATATCGAGTTCATCGGGGGAGAAGTCACCGAGCAAGTTGTCGATCTCAATGCCGGGCTCTTGAATGTTTCTGGCGTCGGGCCAGACGGATCTGAGACCGCGCGGCATGTCTCCTGGACTGTCTATCCAGCCGGGCAGGAGGGCGCACGATCTGTCGCGCGGGAGATCCGGCGCTCGACCACATTCCTTTTGCCCGCTGGCAGCTATCGCGTTGTTGGCACCTATCAGGGCGAGGACGTAGAATTCTCCGTGGACCTTGAGGCCGGGGCAAGCCTGGACCAAAGGGCCACCTTTGCTGCTCCATAGTGGCCTTGCGTCATCAGAAAATTAAACATGGTCCCGCCAGGGGCGGACAATGGCTGCAAATTCGGCTAAACCAATGCCATGACAAAACCCATGAGTGATTCCGAGAGCGCATCCAACCCTCTTCGCACCGCGATGCGAGAGGCACGGCTGGCGTTTTACCTTGTGGGCCTGTTCAGTTTTGTCCTGAACCTGCTGATCCTGGTCACGCCGCTGTACATGTTTCAGGTCTTCGACCGGGTGCTGACCTCAGGCCGGACCGAAACCCTCATGTTCCTCACCATGATCGCCATAGCAGGCACGGCCCTTTATGGCTCGCTGGAAGGGGTCCGGGCCTTCCTTCTGGCACGCCTTGGACACTGGATGGAACGGCGTTTGTCTCGCCAAGTGCTCATGCGCAGTTTTGGTGAAAGGGGACAGGCCGGGCTCCTGCGCGAATATCTTCAAGTGCAGAATTTTGTCTCCAGTCCCTCTATAGCTCCATTTTTTGACGCGCCCTGGGTGCCGGTATTTCTTGTTGTCATGTGGCTGTTGCATCCTTTGATGGGCGTGCTGGCGCTGGTGGCAGCCATCGTATTGGGAGGCCTTGCTGCCCTTAATGAACGACTGACCCGCGCAAAACTTGAGGCTGCCCAAAAAGGGCAGGGCGGGGTTATGGCCTCGCTGGGGCAGGCCGCGCGAAACTCAGAAATCATTGAGGCGCTGAACATGGGGCCAGCGCTTGCCGCCCGCATGGGTGCGCCGCTGGATCAGGCCCAGGATGAACTGCGTAGTGCTGCGGACCAGGCGGGAATGATCCTGGGCACAATCAAGTTCCTGCGCCTTGCTGTACAAATTGGCGTTCTGGGATTGGGGGCATGGCTTGTATTGCAAGCTGAGATGAGCCCAGGCGGCATGATTGCAGGTTCTATCATATTGGGCCGCGCACTCGCTCCTATTGAGCAGGCCATTGGAGCTTGGCGCGCCTTTGTTGGTGCACGGACAAGTTACAAGAGGCTCATTGAGGTTTTCGATGCCCATGAGCCCCATGGTGAGCGAACAACATTACCGGAGCCTCACGGCCATCTTACGGTCGAAGCCGTCAGCTTTGCCCCGCCAATGACTACCAAGCCTTTGTTGAAACGCATCAGCTTCGAAGCCCGCCCGGGTCAGGTCCTTGGCATTGTGGGCCCTTCCGGCGCGGGCAAGAGTTTGCTCTGTCGCCTCATCACCGGGGTCTGGTCACCTCAGGCAGGAGCCATCCGTCTTGATGGCGCAGAAATCGATCACTGGGACAGGGAGCAACTGGCAAATGCCCTTGGATATTTGCCGCAGGATGTTGAGCTGTTCTCCGGGACGGTAAAGGACAATATCTCGCGCATGGGTTCCGGTTCCGACGAAGACGTTGTGGCGGCAGCGAAACTTGCCGCCGCTCACGAAATGATCCTTCGTCTGCCCAATGGGTATGACACCGAAGTGGGGCCGGGCGGCGGCTCTCTTTCTGCGGGTCAGCGTCAGCGCATCGGCCTGGCGAGAGCGCTTTATGGCAACCCGAAACTGTTCGTGCTGGATGAGCCAAACTCGAATTTGGACGAGGAAGGTGAACGAGCCTTACTGGCCGCTATCCTGCAGCTCAAGAAAAACGGCGGTACCATAGTTGTGGTGGCGCACCGGCGGACCATCCTGCAAGTGGTCGATACATTGTTACTTCTAAAAGACGGCGAAGTGGAAGCCTTCGGACCCCGCGACAAAATTCTTCAGGCCCTGCAGGCCGCTGTTTCCGAAGGAGCCCAAGCCGGTGTGGAAGGTGCGTCATGAGCCAGATAACCACAGAACCAAAAGTCTGGACCTCCCTGCGCCCAGCAGTGCTTGTCGGCGCGGCAATCATAGCCTTCTTTGTCATTGTGGGATTGGGCTGGGGAGGGATGGCACCGATCTCCGGGGCTGCCATCGCCAACGGCGTTGTCAGCCCGGATGGGCGCCGCCGCACTGTGCAGCATCTGGAAGGCGGCATCATCCGGCAAATCCTGGTAACCGCAGGCACTGAAGTGCAGGCCGGCGATCCGCTTATTGTGTTGGAGGAAACCCAAGCTCTTGCCGCTCATGAGCGTATCCTGTCTCAACACCGCACCTATGCCGCCATGGAAGCCCGCCTTGAAGCGGAACAGCATTCGGACCCAACAGTGGACTTTCCTGAGTGGCTGAGCGGCGAAACCATCAATGCTTCCACAGCAGAAATCGTCGAAACACAGCAAACATTGTTTGAAACACGGGCGCTGGCACAACGGACCCGCGCCTCGATCCTGCAACAGCGCATTGCTCAGCTGAATGAAGAAATCATCGGAATGGATGCCCAAACGGTCAGCCAGGAACGGCAATTGGAACTCATTGCCAGCGAACTTGAGGATGTGCAGGAACTGGTCGATCGCGGCTTGGAACGAAGAGCGCGTCTTTTGGCTCTGCAACGACAAGAAGCCGACATCGGGGGAGACCTCGGAGCGAACTTGGCGGCGATCTCAAGGGCCCGTCAGGCAGTGGGAGAGGCCGAGCTTCAAATCATAAACCTTGAAGCTGATCGGTTGGATGAGATCGCCAATGAACTCAATCAGGTTCGCTTTGAACAGGCCTCCATTGAGCAGGAACTCCTGAGAACCCGGGATATTCTCGCCCGGACTTCCATCACGGCTCCCATTTCGGGAATTGTTGTTCAGAGTCGATTTTTTACTACTGGCGGTGTTATTCGGCCGGGTGAAGCCATACTGGACATTGTGCCGCAGGAGGAGGAATTGCTCATTGATGCGCAAGTCTCGCCCATCGATATCGATGCTGTTGAGGTGGGAATGACCGCCCAAGTGATCCTGTCGGCTTATTCCCAGCGCCGTTTGCCTCGGATTGAAGGCCGGGTACGCTCAATTTCGGCAGACCGGTTGGTGGATGAGGCCACCGGCACCGCCTATTTCCTGGCGCGGATTGAAGTGGATCCCGCCCAATTGGCAGATTTGGGCGGAGAAGTGACCCTTTCTCCAGGCATGCCAGCTGAGGTTTTCATTGTCACAGGGGAGCGAACGGCGATCGAATATCTGCTGGAGCCCTTCATCCAAAGCTTCCGTAGGGCCTTCCGAGAGGCCTAAGGCTTGCATCTTTCGCTGATAACGCTATGTAAGCGCCGCAAGTGACGGGGATCGCTCCATTATTGGGCATATAACACATCCTCGTAGTGTATTATAAATTAAACAACGAAACACATTGTGTTTCGTGATGCGGCGTTTGATATAGTCAGCTAAGTAACAGGGCCACCAAATGTGGCCGGGTAAAAAGGGCAGTAAAATGGATCGGCTGGATCGGCTGGAAAGCCAAAGCATGTACATCTTCCGCGAAGCGTTCAATCGCATCGAGAACATCGCGATGTTGTGGTCCCTGGGCAAAGACAGCAATGTCATGTTGTGGCTCGCCAAGAAGGCTTTCTATGGCCATGTGCCTTTCCCGGTCATGCATATCGACACCCACCGCAAGTTTCCTGAGATGTACGAGTTTCGCGATAAGTACATCAAGGAATGGAACCTGAACTTCATCGGTGAAGATTGCCCGCCGCTGGAAGACACCGACGACAGCTTGCCGCCTGCAGCACGCTCTGCGGCGCGTAAGACCGAAGGTCTAAAACTGGCTCTCAAGAAGCATGAGTTCAATGCACTCTTTACCGGCATCCGCCGCGACGAAGAAGCCTTGCGCGCCAAGGAACGTGTTTTTTCTCCGCGCGGCCTTGAAGGGAATTGGGATTTCCGCGATCAGCCGCCTGAATTCTGGGACCAATATAATACGGACTTCCCACCGGGCACCCATATCCGCATTCACCCGCTGCTGCATTGGACAGAGCTGGATATCTGGGAATATAGCGCGCGGGAAGGGATCCCGTTGATCTCCCTTTATTTCTCACAAAACGGAAAGCGCTTTCGCTCCCTCGGCGACAAAGACATTACCTTCCCCGTGGAAAGCAATGCCTCCACCATTGAGGAAGTCATCGAAGAGTTGAAGACAACTCGCGTCTCAGAACGTTCCGGTCGCGCTATGGACCACGAAGCTGAAGACAGCTTTGAGCGTCTGCGCGCCGATGGATATATGTAAGGGGAGGGCGGACAAATGGATCAGTCAAAAAATCAAGTTACCGCACCGATTACCCGCCAGCAGTCACACCGGGATTTACTCCGTATCGTGATTGTCGGCCACGTGGATCACGGCAAATCTACCCTCGTGGGACGCTTGTTCCATGACACCGGTAGCCTGCCAGAGGGTAAGTTCGAGGCCATCAAGGCCATGTGCGAAAAGCGCGGTATGCCGTTTGAATGGGCCTTCCTCATGGATTCCATGCAGGCTGAGCGAGATCAGGGCATTACCATTGATACCAGCCAGATCTGGTTTCATACGGAAAAACGCGACTACACCATCATTGATGCACCGGGCCACAAAGAGTTCCTAAAGAACATGGTCACGGGCGCGGCTCAGTCTGATGCCGCTGTTCTGATTGTGGATGCCGACGAAGGCATTCAGGAACAATCCCGCCGTCATGGCTATTTGCTGCACCTCCTGGGCGTTCGCAATGTTGCTGTTGCCGTCAACAAGATGGATCTGGTGAAGTACGACCAGGGGCGTTTTGACGAGATTGAACGCGACATTCGCAGCTATCTCGAAAGCATCGGTGTATCGCCATCTTTTGTTATTCCGGTTTCCGCGCGTGAAGGCGACAACATCGCCAAGCCATCGGACAATATGCCGTGGTACCTGGGGCCTACGATTGTCCAGTCGTTGGATACGTTCCCAACACCTGTCTCACCTATTCACTTGCCTTTCCGCATGCCAGTACAGGACGTCTACAAGTTTGATCAACGCCGCATTATTGTGGGCCGTATCGAATCCGGTCGCTTGTCTGTGGGCGATACGGTTTTGTTCTCGCCAAGCAACAAGACCGTAACCGTCAAGTCACTGGAAAGCTGGCCCGAAGTAAAAGGCAAGGCCAAAACCCATGCGGTTGCAGGGGAATCTGTTGGCCTGACATTGGACGAGCAAATCTTTGCTGAACGCGGCGAGCTTATTTCCGGTACTGGCAACTCACCCATCGAGACCGATGTGTTCCGTGCCCGCATTTTCTGGCTTGGGCGGGAGCCGTTGAAAATTGGTGCGCGCTACAAAATGAAGCTCGCCACGGGCGAAGCGAACGTCGAAGTGCAAAGCATCGAACAGATCATCGACACAACAGATCTCTCGCACTCAGGCGCAACGCAGGTTGAGCGCAATCAGGTCGCCGAAGTGGTGATGCGCTCACGGCGCTTGTTGGCGCTTGATGAGTTCACGGCGCTGCCAAACACAGGTCGTTTTGTGCTGGTTGATAAGTTCGATATTGCCGGTGGCGGCATTATTTCCATGGAAGGCTATGCCGACCAACGCCATCTCGTAACGCAAAAATCCACCAATATTACCCGGGTCGAGAACACCGTATCCTCTGATGAGCGCGCCATGAAGAACGGCCATGCGGGCGGCGTGTTGTGGTTCACGGGTCTGTCTGGATCGGGTAAATCGACCCTTGCCGTTGAGCTTGAGCGCAAACTTTTTGAGCGCGGCTATCACGTCTTTGTCCTTGATGGTGATAATGTCCGCCATGGGCTAAATGCCAACTTGAGCTTCTCACCGGAAGACAGAGCTGAAAACATTCGCCGTGTGGGCGAGGTGGCAGCGCTTTTTGCAGGTGCCGGCACTCTGACCCTGACTGCCTTTATCTCACCTTATCGTTCGGACCGGGATCGAGCCCGCCTTGCAGGTGAGGGGGCCTTCCATGAGATCTTCATCAAAGCGGACGTGGCAACCTGTGAGGGCCGCGACCCTAAGGGCCTTTACAAGAAGGCCCGAAAAGGCGAGATCAAGGACTTCACAGGTATTTCGGCTCCCTATGAGGCGCCGGACGCTCCTGAACTAACGGTCGACACCTCGGCCCATGATATCGACGAATGTGTTGCTCAGCTGATCGAGTATGTGGAAGCAAACTTCCGCGCTCGGTAGGCGAATTCGTGTAAGATGCGGCAGGTATCGTGAGAATCTCTTGAGGAGAGAGCATACATGCGCGTCTTGCTGACCGGTGCGGCAGGTTTTATCGGCTTTCATACCGCAAAGGCGCTTCTGGCCCGCGGGGACGAAGTTATTGGGATTGATAATCTCAATGATTACTACCCGGTGCGCCTGAAAGAAGCCCGTCTGGCCATGTTGGAGCCTGAGGCCAATTTCACCTTTGAGAAGTTTGACCTCGCGGACCGTGAAGGTCTGCTGAGGCGCTTTGAGAATGAGCCGGTTGACGCGATCATCAATCTGGCTGCCCAGGCCGCGGTGCGTTATTCCATCGATCATCCTTTTCCGTATGCGGACTCAAATCTGGTTGGGTTTCTGACCATGTTGGAATTGGCCCGTGCGCAAAAGAACTTGACCCACATGGTCTATGCCTCCTCAAGCTCGGTTTATGGCGGCAATGAAAAACTTCCCTATTCCGAAAAGGATGCTGTTGATCATCCGGTTTCGCTCTATGCCGCGACCAAGCGGGCTAATGAGCTGATGGGCCACACTTACTCTCATCTCTATGGCATTCCGCTAACGGGACTTCGCTTCTTTACGG
The DNA here is from genome assembly GCA_021774965.1 of Alphaproteobacteria bacterium. Lineage (GTDB taxonomy): Bacteria > Pseudomonadota > Alphaproteobacteria > JAJFIK01 > JAJFIK01 > JAJFIK01. The sequence goes on along the minus strand of JAJFIL010000141.1, from coordinate 1,847 downwards.
TCTATGGCCCATGGGGGCGCCCCGACATGGCCTATTGGTCCTTTACCGATGCCGTGCTGCAAGGCAAGCCGATTCGTGTGTTCAATAACGGCGACATGAAGCGGGACTTTACATACATCGACGACATTGTAGATGGTGTCTTGACCGTTCTTGACGGACCGCCGAATGCAGCCAATGGCGCACCGCACCGCATCTACAATATCGGGAACCACAAGCCCGAAAATCTGATGTATTTCATCTGGCTTATCGAACAGGCCACCGGAAAAACTGCAGAGAAAATTATGAAACCCATGCAGCCTGGCGATGTCTATGCGACCTATGCTGATATCAGTGCAATCCAGCGCGACCATGGGTTTGAGCCCAAAACATCTCTGGAAGAGGGCCTGCCGCAATTTGTGGATTGGTTCCGCTCCTACAACGGATAACACGGCGCCATGAGCCACGCCCTTATCACTGGTGTCTGCGGCCAAGACGGGGCCTATCTGTCTCGCTCGCTCTATCTTAAAGGCTACCGCGTCTCGGGATTTGATTTGGCGGGAGCGCAAATCCCGCTTTTGTCTGGCGATGATACCATTACCTCCCGCGTTGATCTCACACCTGGCGATATAACAGATGCAAGCAGCATAGAAGCGACCCTGAAAGACCTCCGCCCCGATGAGATCTATCACCTGGCCGGGGCCTCCCATGTGGGCCAAAGCTTTGATGATCCTGACACCGCTATGCGCGTAAACGCGCAAGGCACGCAGCATCTGCTGGAAGCGGTTCGGGATATGGGAGAGGGCTATGCCCCGCGCATATTCCTTGCCTCAAGTGCAGAGATTTTTGGACCCGGCACCGGCGAGCCCATGGGTGAGGTAAATCCGCTCAACCCACAAAACCCCTATGCCAAATCCAAAGCTGCGGCCTTTGAAATGGGGCAGCAGTTTCGCGAGCGCCATGGCATGCACATCTCAAACGGCATTCTCTTTAATCACGAGAGCCCGCTTCGAGGCCCCGGATTTGTGACCCGCAAGATCACCCAAGGGGTGGCGGCAATCGAGGCCGGGAAACTGGACCATATCGCCTTGGGGAATCTGGATGCCTCCCGTGATTGGGGCCATGCAGAGGATTATGTGGAAGGCATGTGGGCGATGCTCCAACAGCCTGCCGGAGATGATTATGTGCTGGCCACAGGTGAGGCCCATTCCATTCGGGATTTTGTGGAGATTGCCTTTGCCACCATCGGAACCGACCTCTGGTGGCAAGGCGCAGGACTGGACGAGGTGGCCTGCAACGTCTCCACGAATGTAGAGAGGGTGAAGGTAGACAAGGCATTCTTCCGGCCCTCAGACACCCCCACACGCCTTGGGAATGCCACAAAAGCCGCGGAAAAGCTCAATTGGCGGGCGAAAACCTCGTTCATATCCCTGGTAAGAGAGATGGTTGAGGCCGACCGGGCATCTTTGGCTACCAAGATCCACCACTAACAATACAAGCTTGGAAACCAAAAGCTGAAAGCAAGGGTGACGGCGGCTTTTCGGCCCTATAGGATCGCGCCGACGATGCGGATCGCGCCGGCGATTGCGATGAAAGTGAGTTTATGACCACCAAGTGGAATACAGATTTCTTTGACGCTGAATTCAAAGACCATGCGAGCGCTCTTGAGGAGTGCCGCGAGGCGGTGCGTGAGCCCTTTGGCGCGCTGGTGGAAGCTTGCGCCAAGTCTATTCGCGACGGTGGTAAAATCTTCTTCTTTGGCAATGGCGGCAGCGCAGCAGACGCCCAGCACCTCGCGACTGAACTAACCGTGCGCTACATCAAGGACCGCGCGCCCATCGCAGCTATTGCCCTGACCACAGATTCCTCGG
>JAJFIL010000015.1 GCA_021774965.1 Alphaproteobacteria bacterium | reverse complement strand
GTTTAAGGTAAGAACCATGAAGGGCTTGGCCCGGTTTCCACTGAGCAATAACCTTCAATATGGTGTCGGCAGGTGGGAGTAGCACCCATGCAACTGCGATTGATGCGAGCCCACCCCAAAGGAGTCTTCACCACATGGTAGTTGCCAACATCAACAGACAGACCGAGTTGATTGTAGTTTGCCTTGGCGTCAGCACAGACAGCAGCCGGACCTTGGTGAACTAAGAAACGAGTCATCAACTGGTTAAACATCTCGAAAGGTACCTTCATCGTCGGGTCTTGATTAACCGACCAGGCCCAAGAAATCACTCTAGCTCGAGCTGGGTCCTTGAAGAGCTCATCAATCGTGAAGACACGGCAAATACCCTTAATGTCCTCGATTTCGGACTCAGTCAGCAACGTCCAGAATCCGATGGAGATCATGTATTGGGTTTGCTCCGCGTTCAAGGTGCACGACGATTTATTAAGATCAACAGGGGGAACCCCAGAATAACGAGAACCGTCGTTCAGGAGCCTATCGACTTCTTTCATTGGGGGCTCCAGCACCGTGCCCTTGGAATAGTCAACTACAACATCCACTAAACAAAGCCTCATAGGTTTGCTCTGCAGTGGCAGTGAAGTCGTCTGTTGGAACTTCTTACCCCCACCTAGGGCATCCTGAAGTGATGGAACTCCGCAGTTCCTACTACCAATGCTAAAATGTGGAATCTTATACCCCTTAGCCTGCAGCAGCAGGTGGATTAACGTAGCTACTGATGCAATGTCATAGCCGCAGCGCGTGAACGTTTCTGTTGGTCGCCAGCATTCGCCCCGAACCGGAGGTACCTCAGAAGCATCGCGTCCGACTTGTGGCCACTGAACAGTTTTAGGGTCTCCAAAGGTACACCTGCTCTGGCCATGGTACTGAGACTGCCACGGCGAAGGGCTTTGAGGTCGTAGTTGGGGTTCTGTTGCTTGAGGGCAAGCTTGAGATCCGTCGTGATCTTTCCCCAAAGCTTCATGGGGAACAAGTAGGGACCCTTCACCGAGTCGATCCACTTCTTCAGCTTCTGGAACCAAATAGTCGGCATCCACGAGTGTGTCGTAAAAGCGCCCCTCGTCCCCACTGTCTTGTGGTGACGCCAAGTGATTTGCAGATCGCAGCCTCCTTTTTCGTCCTCGCACACCTTGAGTACTAGATCCTCTCGCTTTACATTCAGCCAGTTGAAGGGGCGGCCCGTCGAGCTCCAACAGAGGATCAACAGGGCTGCAGCACCTAAGCTCGTCTTGCCGGGCGTCAGTATCTGCATAATATCCTCCATCGTCACCTCCTCGAGGGAGGGGGAATGTCCGCAAACGTCCTTCATCCATTTCCGGTTGGCGTCCGTCCACGATGACTCCTTCTCCAGGCCCAGGCGCAGCGATGGGAGCTGGCTCGACGTGTACTGATCCAATCGCTCCAGGGCACCGAACAGGGTCTGAGCGAGGGTCTTCTTCGTAGTCGGCGAAGCCCAACCTCTCTTCTCCTCCAAAGCATCCAAAGCATTCACCAATGACAGCTCCAGTGGATGGTTCCACTTTTGAGATTTGATGATGTTCAAGAGATCCGCAAGGCAATAGAGATGGCGACGACGCTGCGCCATGCTGATCGCAGACTGCACTGACTCTTGCGATGGTATCACCAGCATCGGCAGCATTAGAAGTTGTTGCAATTTGGCATCCGTTGTTACCAGAGACGCCTCCTCCTGGGTCAGGGCTCGCATTCGGAGGATGTGCGAGCCCCGCTGAAAACCCGGCTCCAACTCAACACCATCCTTCACCTCGACGATGCGGTCTTCCTTAGGCCTTTTAAAACGCCTACTACCAGCTCGAACAGGAGCATCATCAGTATCTTCAGCGTCAGGAGCAATCGAATCCTTCGAGGCGGTAGCAGCTTTCAACTCACATGAGGCTAACTCCTTAATAGCCGACACAAACAGCTCTTCAGAGGAGAAAGCTCCAGGGGCAATCGCAATCTCCGTAGAAAATGCACCATAAGCTAAAGCACGAAGATAGTTTTGCACCACAGCTGCCCCACAATTAGTTTCAGTCGACAACCTAGAAGATACACCGACTTCAACCTTGCATTTGGAAGGCTCCAGACCTAAATCAAGAATGGCATTGTTTAAACCAGGATGCTGCTCATCTAAGGACTCGTAGAACGAGAACGTCGAACCGTCGGTGATAACTGCTGTAACGAAGTGATTGCCATCGTCAGCACCAACGCCCTTGACAGGAAGAACACCAATGTAGGTCACAGGTACTCGCAGATCAGGAGGTTCATTCGCCTGGAGACTAGCATAGTCCTTCAACTCCTCGTACGATAAGAAGCGATATTCTGGCTTGTAAGACCAGTTCAGTTTATTAGCAGCGGCCACGCAACCCAAGATCAACCCCTGGGGCCAAATAGGATTGGTATCCCCGAGGTACTCCAAACCAAGCACATCAGACGCTGGCCGTAAAGTGGTGGAGGAGGTGGATGGGCCACTCCATGCTTGTGGTAGCAGGCAGGGCAGCGATCACTCACCAAACATCCCTTGTGGCAAGTGTTCTTACAATCCAAGCATGAGGCTTTCTTGGCTTGACTCACGGGATTAGAGCAAGCACCGCACTTGAGGAGATTGCGTGAGGCACAAGGGGCGCAACGACCATGAGTCAAGCAACCCGGGAAATGCACCTTGGCATGGCAATCCTTGCAAACCTCAACGCCTTCCTTTCCATCGATCACCTTGTCACAAGTCGGGCACGATTTGGATGGGGAAGGCTCAAGCTTCTGTTTCTTGGCAGGGCGCACGTCAACGGAAGAGGCACCCGAGCACTCATAGCACACAGATTTACCAGGACGATGCTCGAGGCAGAAGTCTTGATCACACTCGGTGCAAGCCATTACGACAGTACCAGTGCAGCCCAACACCATGCACTTCTTGGGGGCAGGAGCGTTGTTGCGAGACCGCGGGTACTTCACCTTGATGTAACCCTGAGCATCCTTGACAACTCGGGTATCCTTAAACTTGCGCTTGGACGACGACGAAGAAGAGGTGTCCTCAATCGCGATGCCCCTCTTTACCTTCTCCAAAGGGGGTAAGTTCTCAGGTCGCGGCTTAACTGCCAAAGGAACGGCGGCCTCCTCTTTCCCACTGAGGGAGGCAACAGCTTCAACGTAACTAGGCAGCTGCACTGGGGGTGGCTGGACCGTAGCGGGGTTGGCACGCACGTGATTCAAATGCTCCTTCCGATGGGCGTCGCGATCCTTGACCAATTGCTGTTGATGACGTTGACGACCACGCCCAACATTAATCGTAGCCTTGGCGATGAGTTGATTCTTGTCGGCAGCATCTTGTTGCTTGCGCAAGTACTCAGGCTTCTCCTCAAGTTTCTTCTGATCGTGAAGAGCCTTCTCCTCAGCTTGCTCAGCTTGGCGAAGGCGAGTCATGGGACGACCCAGGCCTGCTCCATGAACGACCTCAGAAGTATCCGTGGTGACCCAGTCTGGGTCATCTGGGTCCGGGGTCCAGCTTGACTCATCAAAGTCGGAGCCACAAACGGATTTCACCTCGTAGGACGATTGCCCAAACTGGCCACCTCTGCTCGCAGCGTCTAAGACATTTACGCCGACGTTCAGCTCGTTATCTTCAAGGGTGTTTGAATTAAAATCAGCCTCGCCAAGAACAGAAGAAACAGTAGATGTGGTTGGATTACCTTGGCTTACTGGTGGCAGACACTGGTCAGCAACCTGGCCACCCTTGGCCTCATCGTAAGGCATCTTCCTCTCAATGCGCTCCAGCCTGGTGGACAACTCCTCGACCATGGTAACCAGCTTCTCGGGAACCTTATCGACAGACGTGGCGGTGACCTCATCCTTGAGAGGCTCCTGAGTAGTCCCATCTGTGGTGGCGGAG
>JAJFIL010000140.1 GCA_021774965.1 Alphaproteobacteria bacterium | reverse complement strand
TTCGGCGAAAGCGCTGCCTCGAAAGCCTCTAGGTCAAAACCGCCATCTTCGGTCAGCCCCACCCATTTCAGCACCGCACCGTTTTCCCGACGCAGGAAATCCCACGGCACGATGTTGGAGTGGTGCTCCATCACGGTAAGGACGATCTCATCGCCCTCGCTCACTTGGACGCCGCCAAAGGAAGAGGCCACCAGATTGATAGCATCCGTGGCATTAGCGGTGAAGATAATCTCGGACGTAGAGCCCGCATTGATGAAGGCGCGGACTTTCTCCCGCGTGGCTTCGAACGCTGCGGTGGTCTCATTCGCCATAGTATGCAAGCCGCGATGCACATTGGCGTAGGAATGCTCCATCGCGCCCTTCATGGCCTCAATCACTTGGGTCGGCTTTTGCGCCGATGCCGCACTATCGAGATAGACCAGAGGCTTGCGGTTGACCTCGCGGGAAAGGATCGGAAAATCGGCGCGGACCTTTGCGATATCAAAACTCATGACGCCCCCTCAAGGTTTTCCATCTCAATCCCTGCATGGGCCGCCAGCCATTTCGCAACATGAGCGGTGAGGATTTCACGGATGGCGTCATCTTCCACTTCGTCCAAGGCTTCGGACATGAAACTTTCAATAAGCAGCCCGCGCGCTTGATCTTCGGGAATACCGCGAGCGCGCAAATAGAACATCTGCCCTGCATCCAGCTGACCTGATGTGGCCCCGTGGGAGCATTTCACATCATCCGCATAGATCTCAAGTTCCGGCTTGGCATCAATCTCGGCTTTGGGAGAGAGCAACAATGTCTTGTTGAGCTGATGGCCGTCGGTCTTTTGTGCCCCTTCGGCCACGATTACTTTGCCTTGAAACACACCGCGCGCTTCATCGGCAATGACGCCCTTGAATACCTCACGAGAGGTACAGTGCGGCACTGCGTGATGAATGCGCGTGGTGACATCGCTGTGCTGCTGACCCGATAGCAAATATGCCCCGCTGATGTGGGCTTCTGCGCCGGGGCCGGTAAATTCGATAAAGCTTTCCTGCCGCGCCAGTTCCGAGCCGGTAGTCAGCACAAAGCCGCGATAGGTGGCATCGCGGGCGACTTCTACAAGGTCGGTGGCAAGGTGGGCCGTACGGCTGCCCGCATCCTGCATGCGGATATGGGTCAGCTTGGCATTCGCGCCCACAAAGATTTCTGTGGTCTGCTGAACCTGCTGCGCTTCATCACCACCCTGATGCACTTCGATGAGGGTAGCCTCGACGCCCTCCTCCACCACCACCAGATGGCGCATGATCTGCCGCGCGCCCTGACCCTGGTGAGAGATAATGATGGGTGCATCCAGCTTGGTGTTCTTGGCAATGCGTAAGACCGCGCCATCACGCATGAGGGCTGTGTTCAGCGCCAGCATGGGATGGCCTTCGGGAGCCTTTGCCGTGCCGAGATGAGGTTTCACCCAGTCGACCTGTTTGGTGAGCGCTTCACTGAGGCTCAGTATCTCGACGCCTTGCGGCATAGCATCGCTACCCGCCCAGAAACCGTTGCCCAGGCGCGCTTCGGTACCTTCGAAAGCTGATGCGCCTGAAGCCACATCAATAGCACTGGCCGCAGGCAATGCCTCGGCAATTTCGTTGCGAAGATCCGTGTACTTCCAATCTTCCATCCGGCGATGGGGCAAGCCCGTTTTCGCAAAACTGGCCGAAGCCGCCTCGCGCTTAGACGCAAGCCAGCTGTCTGGCAGGTTTTCGCTGCCAAGGGCATCAAGCCAGGACTGATCCAGGTTGGCGATCATGCAGCCTCCGTGATCAGCGCATCATAACCTTTGGCTTCTAACTCACCGGCCAGCTCCTTGCCGCCGGAACGCACAATGCGGCCATTGGCAAGAATATGCACATGGTCCGGCACAATATGATCCAGCAAGCGCTGATAGTGAGTGATCACCAGGAAGGATCGATCCATGCTGCGCAGGCGGTTCACCCCATCGGAGACAACCTTTAGCGCATCAATATCAAGGCCTGAATCTGTCTCGTCCAAAATGGCCAGCGAAGGAGCAAACAGGCTCATCTGCAGAACTTCGGCGCGTTTTTTCTCGCCGCCGGAAAAGCCTACGTTCACCGAGCGTTTGAGCATTTCTTCCTTGATGCCCAGTTCCTTTGCCAGCCCTCTGGTGAGCTTCAGGAACTCAACAGCGTTCAAAGGCTCCTCGCCGCGCGCCTTGCGCTGAGCATTCAGAGCCGTGCGCAGGAAGGTCATGGTGGTGACGCCGGGGATTTCCACAGGGTATTGCAACGCCAGGAACAGGCCTTGAGCCACGCGCTCCTCGGGTTCTAGATCCAGCAGGCTTGTGCCCTTGTAGATCACTTCACCCTTAGTGACTTCATAGCCGGGTTTGCCTGCGATGGTGTAGCTGAGCGTGGACTTGCCCGAGCCGTTCGGCCCCATGATGGCATGCACCTCACCCGCCCCAATCTCTAGATTGAGCCCGTTGAGAATTTGTTTGTCATCCACGGTGACGTGGAGGTCGTCTACTTTGAGCATGTTAACCGACGCTTCCTTCTAGTGAGATGCCGACGAGCTTCTGTGCTTCCATGGCAAATTCGAGGGGCAGCTGTTGTAGTACATCGCGGGCAAAGCCGTTCACAATAAGCGCGACTGCCTCTTCCTCGCCGATGCCGCGGGCGCGAGCATAGAACAACTGATCTTCGGAGATCTTGGACGTGGTCGCCTCGTGCTCGATCTGGGCTGTGGGGTTGCGGCTCTCAATATACGGCACCGTATGGGCCCCGCACTGATCGCCAATGAGCAGACTGTCACATTGCGTATAGTTCCGCGCGCCGTCCGCTTTGGGGTGCATGGAGACCAATCCGCGATAGGTACTTTGGGAATGCCCTGCCGAGATGCCTTTGGCGATGATCCGGGAAGAAGTGTTCTTGCCCAGGTGGATCATCTTGGAGCCAGTGTCCGCCTGCTGATGATTATTGGTAATGGCGATGGAATAAAACTCGCCGGATGAATTATCTCCCTGAAGAATGCAGGAAGGATATTTCCAGGTAATGGCTGAGCCGGTCTCAACTTGGGTCCAGGAAACCTTGGAGTTCTTGCCGCGGCAGGCAGCCCGCTTGGTCACAATGTTATAAATGCCGCCCTTGCCGTCCTTGTCGCCGGGATACCAATTCTGCACGGTGGAATATTTGATCTCCGCATCATCCAGAACGATGAGTTCCACCACGGCAGCATGAAGCTGGTGCGTGGAACGTTGCGGTGCGGTGCAGCCTTCGAGGTAGCTCACGTATGAGCCCTTGTCGGCAATGATCAGCGTGCGTTCGAACTGACCGGTTTCCGCTTCATTGATACGGAAATAGGTACTCAACTCCATGGGGCACTTCACGCCAGGTGGAATATACACAAACGAGCCGTCGGAATAGACCGCAGCGTTCAGCGTGGCATAAAAATTATCCGTGATGGGCACCACAGAGCCCAGATACTTCTTTACCAATTCAGGGTGCGTTTGCACGGCCTCCGAGATGGGGCAGAAGATAACGCCCACTTCAGCGAGCTTTTCCTTAAAAGTTGTCACCACCGAGACGCTATCAAACACCGCATCCACCGCTACATTGGCCAGCAGTTTTTGTTCTTGCAGGGGAATGCCGAGTTTCTTGTAGGTCTCAAGAAGATCGGGATCAACGTCGTCCAAACTGTCGAGTTTCTCTTTAACCTTGGGCGCTGCGTAATAATACGCATCCTGAAAATCGATAGGTGGGTATTCCACCTTACCCCAGGTGGGCTCTTCCATTTCCTGCCAGCGCGCGAACGCTTTTAGCCGCCATTCCAGCAACCATTTGGGCTCGCCTTTCTTGGCGGAGATAAAGCGCACGGTTTCTTCGGAAAGACCTTTGGCGGCCTTTTCAGATTCAATGTCCGTGACAAAGCCGTATTTGTATTTGTCCCCGGCGGCATCTTTGATGTCCGGTTTTTCAATAGCGGTGGTATCGGTCATTGAACGGCCTCCGCATCTGCTGTCGCACGCAAATTAGTACGCATGGGCAAAACCTGTTTCTCCCAGATTTCCAAAAAACGATCCACGTCTTCGGGCTTTGAATTCCAACCCAGGCTAAAGCGCAAGGCCCCGTTGATCAGCACGCTTCCCACGCCCATGGCCGCCAGCACATGATTGTGCCCCACCTTGCCCGCAGCGCAGGCAGAGCCGGAGCTCACTTCCAGCCCGGCAAGATCCAGCTTCATCAGGGCAGTCTCAGCGCTGATGCCCGGCACGGAAAAATTCGATGTGTTGGGCAATCGCGGTG
>JAJFIL010000139.1 GCA_021774965.1 Alphaproteobacteria bacterium | reverse complement strand
AAAACTGACCGGAAAAACCGGAGTTGAAATGGAAGCGTTGACAGCGGTTTCTCACGCGGCTCTCACCATCTACGACATGTGCAAAGCCGTGGATAAAGGGATGGTATTTACCGATATCAGTCTGCTCCACAAATCCGGTGGGAAATCGGGAGATTACGACAGGGTTTAATTGAGAGCTTAAAAATGATCACTTTAAAATATTTTGCCAGTTTAAGAACCATTGCCGGAAAAGAGGAAGAGCAATTGGATGTGGGAAGTGAAACGACAGTGCAACAATTATCTGAAACACTGTCAAAAACTGCACCGCAAATAGGGGAAATGATTCAGAAAAAGAGAATCATGGTTTCCGTCAATCAGGATGTCGCCGATTTAACCACTGTCATCCACGATGGAGATGAGGTTGCCTTTCTTCCCCCGTTTTCAGGTGGATCACTATAAGGAATTCATTATGAGCACGGTCATGGAGTCAAAAGTAAGAATTCAGCGCGAAGATTTTTCCGTCACGGACGAGATTGAAGCTATTAAAAAATCGTCTCAAAATATCGGCGGCATTGTTGTCTTTCTGGGTACGGGCCGGGAACTGTCCAAAGGTGAAAACATCACCAAATTGAATTTCGAGCATTACCCCAAAATGGCGGAGAAAAAGCTGGAAGAGATTCGCATAAGAGCCATCGAAGATCACAAGATCATCGACATGAGCATCATCCACCGCATCGGTGAAATCGACATCGGAGAAAATATTGTCCTGATCGTCGCCGCCGGGGAACACCGTAAAGAGGCTTTTGTCGCCTGCGAATGGGCGATCGCCGAACTCAAGCGCATAACACCCATCTGGAAAAGAGAGACCACCTCCACCGGCGAGGTTTGGGTGCAGGACACTCCATAAATCCGTAAACGAGAATCTGGAGTTATTTTTTTCTATCATTCACTCCCGTAATTAATGAGTTCACCTCAATCAGGCTCTGTGAGTGATCCGTGTCTCACACTCACCGTCAATTCCCGTCTGTCCCGCTGGCTCCTTCTCGAACACAATGAAAAACAAAAAGCCTTAGGCCTTAAAGTCTGGCCCACTCCAGAAATCCTGCCTCTCAGCGCCTGGTTAAAACAGGTGTGGATGCAATCCTGGCCAGAGAAATACATCCTCACGGAATTGCAGTCGGAGCGGCTTTGGGGAAAAATCGTTCAACAGGACCCCAAGCAAAACATTCAAGAACTCCTGCATCTGAAAGAAACTGCCAAGAGAGCGGCAGAGGCCAACACCCTGATCCGTGAGCATCGATTGCCAATTGACAGGGCGGGTATCTTCCCAACCGAAGAATCCAAAGCATTCAAAAAATGGAAGTCTCTTTATGAGGACCGGCTCAAGCAATTGAGCGCTCTCGACCCGGCCTCGGCAATGGATGCCGTGTGCGAGGCCATGCGTCAAGGGAACATAGCCATTCCCGAAGCAATCGTCTTTTCCGGATTCGAAGAAATCACTCCCCAGTTTCAAGAATGGCTCGATTTTTTGCGAGACCGTCAAGTCTCTATCCAGTTCAACCCGGAAATTCAGAATCAAACCCCGCCATCCCTGGAATCACTGGCCGCCGGAAAAACCATCGCAGTCCACGAATATGAGGATAAGAAAAAAGAAGCGGTTCACTGCGCCCGCTGGGTGCGTGCGAATTACCAACCCGGAAAAAAGATCGGTGTCGTGGCCATCGACCTGCAATCGTATCGATCCCTTCTTAAAAGAGAATTGAGCGCCGAACTGGCCCCGGCTTCCGCTCTGCCCTGGGTGGACAAGGAACTTCCTTTCAATATCTCCCTGGGTCCGGCCCTCTGGGAACAACCGATGGTCAATATTGCCGCGCAAATTCTTTCCGTCAATGAACCCGCTGTTCCATTACAAACGTTCACCTCGATAATGAATAGCCCTTATCTAAAGGTGGCTCAAACCCGGTCCTCTGAAGTTCATGTTCTGGAACGCAAACTGTATCGAAGGAAGTCGCTGACCGTCTATCTTTCGGAGGTGATCGAGTGGTTTGAAAAGAGTGACCCCACGCCTTTTGCTACTCTGCTGCAAGACTGGAAACACCATCTCCAGGAAAAAGAGTATCGACTGCCCAGTCAATGGGGAAAGTTTTTTTCGAGTTTTCTAGATACTTTCGGCTGGCCGATGGCAGGCAGATCCTTGACCAGCAGAGAGTTTCAGATTTATGAGGCCTGGAAAAGCTGTCTCGACGAATTCGCCACTCTGGACTCGATCCTGGAAGCCATCTCAAGACGCAAGGCAATAGACACTTTACACTTGATGCTCAAGACAAAAGAATTCCAGATGAAAAATAGTGACCAGCCCATTCAGGTGGTGGGCCTGCTGGAGTCATCAGGCATGCGCTTTGACCATTTGTGGGTCATGGGGTGTAGCGCCGAGGCCCTGCCCGCCCTGCCCTCTCCCAATCCTTTTCTTCCCATAGAAATCAGGAAAAAGCACAACCTGCCGCATTCCACTGCCGAGCGGGAGCTGGAGTTTGCGGAAAATTCCGTTCGGCGTCTGATAGCATCATCCGACCATCTCGTATTCAGCTTCCCTGGACAAGAAAAAAATATTGAGTTGAAAATGAGTCCGTTGCTCACGGCGTTCCATTCTCTACCCCACGAGTCGGCGGATGCGTCTCACGAACTCTTTTCTCATTGTTTAAAAGAT
>JAJFIL010000138.1 GCA_021774965.1 Alphaproteobacteria bacterium | reverse complement strand
GGGCCAACTTTTTCAAAGGCTAAAGATGTCCACCGTTTCAGGTTTTCTCGAGTATTATCGATCAATTCGGGCCGCGTCAAATGGCCCAGAAAAAAGACAAGCAGCAAAAGCGCCGCCCATTTGAAAGCCTTGGACAATTTTGACCCTTTTTTCCTTTTTCGGCTCGATGCACTTTTTTTCTCCTGAGGAAAAATAATATCCTCACTTGAATATTCATCGGCATCAAGCTCATCGGAATAATCAGAATCCCTTGTGTTTTTAGACTTGCTCAAGGCTCGTTTAATACGTCTCCCTATCCTCTTGAGTCGCAATAGAAAACGAGAGGCAAGACCTCTGTCTGCAAAGGGGTTAGGGATTTCATCTTCATCCGGAGGTTCAATCACGGGTTCTTCACTCCGGTTTCGGGAATTGTTTCCCTCGAAGGCGTCGTGTTTGGATAAATCTTCTATTTCTTTCATGATTCACCTATTTTGCGTTGCCCTGTTTCTCTCAGGAACTGGAAAAACTTCAAAATAAACTCTTGCCAACGGCCTGTTCCAGGTCCGCCAGAGTTTGCTCGTAATCCGCCAATTCGCGGTGATACTTTATTTCCCAATCAAGCAGTGTCACTTGAGTATCCAGCAAACTCAGAAAATCGACTTTATCCACCCCGTATCCAGCTAATGAGGATTCTAACGACTGCCGGGCCTGAGGAAGGATGGCGGTTTTTATGAGTTTCAGAGTTTCCGAGGATTTCACCTCCTGATCCATGAGTTCCTTGATGCTAAGAAAGATCTGGTTGCGGGCTTTGTTATAAGCCTCCTGAGCGATATCAATTCTGTAAGATTGTTCCGCCACTTTGCGGCGTTGCTTGGTTTTGTGCCAAATCGGAATATTGATTCCCACAAAACCGGAGACAAAGTCCGGGCGTTCCTGAGTAACTCCATTGACGCTCCCGTCTTCACGTTGCCCATACATGAACCCCACATTGAAGTCGGGGTAGTAATCCCTCACCGCCAACTTCTTGGCAACTTGATACTGCTCCTTGAGCAAGCGGATTTGTTCAAGAACCGGGCGGTGTGCTTCCGTCAGTTGTTGCAATTCCTCAATCTTGTAGTTGAATGAAGATTTGCTGATCCCGTGCGGAATGTTTAAGGGAGTTTGGGGCAACAGGTCCATCAGGGTGTTTAATCTCCCTTGTTCCGTCTCCTTTCTTTTATTGAGCGCGATCAGCTTGTCCATGATTTTGGACAATTCCACCTGCGCCTTGATGACGTCCTGCTGGATGCCCTTGCCGACGGAGTACTTGGTTTCCGCGATGGTGACGAACTGTCTCAAGAGGTCCTTGTTCTGTTGGGTGATTTCAATGGCCGCCAGAACAAAGCACAATTCGAAATAGGATCGTTTGACGTCGCGGATGATTCTTAACTTCAAGTCATCGTAACTTTCCTCCGCCATCCCGACGTTTTTATTGGCCATATCGGTTCGCAGACCCAATTTCCCCGGATAAGGCAGTTTTTGGGAGATTGTTATCTGTTTCTGAGTCATCGCTTCCTGGTCGAATTTAAACGAATTCACGGGAAGGTTGGTCAATCCAAACCTTAGGATAGGATCATCCAGGGAACCTGCCTGGGAAGGAACTTCCCGGGAGGCCTTGATTTGGTTGTGCGCTTCCAGAAGCGCTGGATTATTTTCCAAGGCAATAGAAATAAATTCCTTTAATTTTCTCTGGAATTCAACTTCTTCCGCCCACGCTCGGGAATTGGAAAAAACCAATAATAAAATGATTAGAGCCAAAAAAACGTTACGTTTCATAGGGTTCTCCAGAAAATCCGCCTGAGTGAGACTATTTCTCGGGCAAACTCCGACAATCTTTATAAAATTAGCCAATACAGGCTATTCAGGTGGCGCTACAGGACGACGGAAAAGGAAGCTTTACCTTGGTGGGTGGTAAAAAGAATCTTTGAGAGGATCAGGAAGACAGGGGGATTTTTCGGGTAGTATTTCAACCTGGATTAAGAAATTGCTCAAATCAGGAGAACCTGAAACGACAGGGACAGGACAAGCGGCGCAAAAGGTCTGCGCCTGGCAATCCATGCCATCCATGTTTTGAGGCATGGCAGAAGCATGGCACACGGAAAAGGAAAGCATTCCCATGAAAATGCCTATAAGGACCAAGTGCTTATATTTTAGAAGCCTGCCAGCCATAATGAATCTCTCGGAAGTGTATGTTTAATATAAACCTATTTTCTTTGTCGTCAATAGGAAATAATGCGCACTCCGGGTTCCACTTAAGGGCATCTCTAAAAATTGACGGAATGCACCTGATCGTCAATTCAAAGAGGCGACTTTGTTTTCGTGGGACAGGCGCCTGTCTGCACGGGCTGGAAAGCCCGTGCCACCGATTTAATAAATTCTTGCGCAATATTCGATTTTCATTAAATAGCTAATTTTTAGAGATGTCCTTAAATTTTTATCTCGGCTGGATACGATAACGGGTGAACGGCGGCGCTACTCAAGGAGAAAATACAGGGCATAGCCAAAAGCGAACTTCACCGCCTCGGGAAGGATGCGGTTCCAAAGGAAATGGAAGCCCGCGCGGGAAGCAGGGCGTTGAAGCCAGGAAGGCGCCCGGCATTCTCACAGAAGAGAAAAAGAGATGACAAGAAACACCGTCAATCCCGCAACGGAGATAAGTAACAACCAACCTAAAGATGCACTTGCCTCCGCTTCAAATTTATCCCTGTCTTTGGCCTCTGTGCAGTATCGAAACCCGTGGTGGGTGGTGAATTGCATCGTCATGACGACCTCCTTGAACGGTTCCGGCGGACTACCGATCGCCTCACCCAAAAAATATAGGTCGTCCCTCCCGGAACCGCAAGATTCTGATCGTAAATTTTAATCCCACCCGTGGGTTTAATTCCCCGTGGCTCGCCACGCAGTTAAAATAAAAAACTCTGACCGGAGACCCCATCCGCTTGCGGCGGGGTCGTTCATTAAACGGCGTCGGGAGGGCGGCTTGGCGAGCATGGTCGAGGGCGTAGAATTAAAGGGCATTTTGTTTATTTTGACGCTGGAAGAAAGTCATGCGTATGCATTCAGATTTCTTAATCCCAACAACAATATATTTCAGACTAAGTTTCCCATTTAAAGTTTTTCATCAAGGCTTCGGCAATCGGGTTAGAAAATTTCCTTGGACTTGAAACCAACCAGAAATCTTCTGTCACCCCTTGCAGGTTCCCAATTTTGATGAGCTTCCCTTCCT
>JAJFIL010000137.1 GCA_021774965.1 Alphaproteobacteria bacterium | reverse complement strand
ATTTAGCAATTTCAATATCACGTGGGAAGAGACCAAAATTAGCATCGCCGATATAGAGATATGGGGTTTTGCTTACATTATTTTTTACAATATATTCTAAATCATTTACAACTCGTTCCATTGAGAAAACAGAAGATTTTGATTTCCCCATGGAACCCCAATCACAAAAAGTACAGAGATAAGGACAACCCCTATTTGTTTCAATTATAGGACAAAAACTTGGATCAGCAAGAAATTCATCTAATAATCCTGTTTGATATGGAGATGGTACATCATCAAGATTGTCAATACGTTGGGTTGTATCAATTACACATCTGTCGGTATTTGGTTCAATAAAGCAAGCACCAAGAGGTTTTGATAATTTTACTTTAGATGGGATAAAATTGTTTTTTAAACTGACATCTACAACATTAGTAAACTTGATTTCACCTTCACCTTCTATATGAAAATCAATTTGTGGGTTATCACGCATAAATTCTTCTATCCAATCTAACTCAGAGAAATTATAGTTGGGTCCACCCATAATAGTAATACAATTTGGATGTAATTGTTTCAAATATTTTGCAAATTTTAATTGTAGATTTTTATTCCATATATAATTTGAAAAACCAACTATACTAGGTTTTTCATTTGTTATTGCTTTCAAAAATTTTTCTGGATCTTTAAATATTTTAATATCAAAAATCCCAGGAAAAAGTTTTTCAGTGTAAGCAGCGATATAAGCAACGTTTAGAGGAAAAGGAATAATTGTCCATTCTTTTCCTTTGTTAATATAATTTAGATCTGCAAGAAATAATTTAGGTTTAAGATTAGTATTCATTTTTTATCTATACAGATAGTTTTATAATTTGACGTAATTCTTTTTCTGCCTTACATACACCACAATATTTAGCCCATTTTTCACTATGATGCCATTGTTCTAATCCAGTTTCATCAAACTTTTGATGGGCCATTTGTAGCATACGCCCAGTATCCTGTTTATACATGAATTCTTTTAAAGCCAATAACTCAGGGATGGTAAAATATTGACTAACTGTAGCAGTGTATTTGGTAGCATCACCACATTCTTTCATGAATGTATCCATTGCCTTTAATTTCCATTTTTGTAATAATTCATCACTCACATTGAATCTTCCATCTGCAACCAGTTTTAGTCTGGTATCATACTGCTGTAAAATGAAATCTCTGTTTTCATAATTAATTGGACTACCAACATATGGAGTACAAATGAAAGGATCAATTTCTGCACCATTTTGAATCCAGAAATCAACTGTTTCCATTAAATCATCTATATTTTCATGCATATTTCCAATCATGAAAGTTGTGATTGGAGTTAATTTTACTGATTTTAGTGTATCAATTACTGTTTGTAAGTGTGAACGTAATTGACCTTTTTGAATATCTTCATTGAGAACTTTATCAGATGCAGATTCAAATCCAAATGAAATGTAAACACATCCAGCATCTTTCAGAGTTTGTACTATTTCTGGCTTTACAGCAACACTAGGGGCATCACCCACAGTCCCCCATTTTACGGTTTTATCTAATCCTTCCTTTACATACAGATCACAGAATTCTTTAGTCCATTTTAGATTACTAGTCATATTTTCATCTAAGACTGAAATAAAATCAACATCAAATCTTTCTTTAAGTAATTTGATATTGTTAACTGCATATTCAGGTGTTGGCCATCTAGCTGGAAGTTGGAAAGTATCATTTTCTTTATCAGATATTCTAACTAATTTTTCTCCATCTTTTCTATTTCCTTCACCATAAATATTTTGTAAATCAATACGAGACATACCATTATGTGAACAAAAAGTACAACCTCTAGGACAACCACGTTCCCAAACAGTAGATAATCGTCTTTTAGCATTATAACTTTCCACAGACATAGGTAATGATGAATGTTTGAATAAAATTTCAGTTTCAAATAGCTCATAAGCTGGATATGGAACAGTATTTAGATCAGAGATTAATGCTCTAGGAGCTGTAAACTTGAAATCATGTAACTTGTCACGAATACATAATCCATTTACTTTTTCATAATCTTTGGTATCATTATTTATTTCATCATAAAGTTCTCCAAAAGTTTCTTCACCTTCACCAATTACTATCATATCTAATTGTGGAATTAATTGAAGAATTTCTGTCGGATTGTAAGTACTCCAACCGCCGCCACCGATAAAAACAGAGTCAGGAGAATATTTTCTAATCAATGGTGATAATTGTTTAATTCTCCCATATGTTGTTGTTAAACCACCAATTCCAATAAGATCCCACTTTTCTGAGGATATTTCTTCAACTATTTTTGAAGTAGGTACTAGTTGTCCATCATAATTATCACGGAGAGCATTAAGATCTAATATTGCAACTTGTCCTCCTTTTTGCTGAACAATTGCTGCCAAGATTCCAGCCCAAAATGGAAAATGATTTGGTGCGCTATCTAATCTAATTTCAGGAACAATAAACAGTACTTTCAATAATCATACTTTTTTGATTACAATATTTAAATTAGACATTTATGAAATATGATTCTAATTTTTAGAAAAATTTCTTTATTTTTAAAATATATTATGCAAAAACATGATTTTAAAAAATACCAAAAGGATTTTACCGCCTATTTAATCTAAATATTCATGAAACTCTTAGTCACAGGAGG
>JAJFIL010000136.1 GCA_021774965.1 Alphaproteobacteria bacterium | reverse complement strand
CTTTACAAGGCGCGCTGGGGCATCGAGTTGTTCTTCAAATGGATCAAGCAAAACCTCAAGATCAAACGCTTTCTCGGCACCTCTCTGAATGCCGTCAAGATCCAGATTGCCACTGCCCTCATCGCCTACATGCTCATCCGGCTGGCCCGGCAAAAGGCACCGGCAACTCTCTCCATGCAGGTCCTCGCACGCCTCATCCGGGTCAATTTGCTCCACAGAAAACCAATGGAAAAGCTCTTCGAGCCCCCACCCCCGCGAAAGACAAGCCTCCCCCAAGCCGCCCAGCTGGAATGGAGGTTCCCATGAAAAAAGTTAAACCGGACAGTAGTGGGTCAAGCCCCGGAATGACGGCGGTGGGCATATCCTACACGCCTTCCATCTTCAGGCTAATCAGCCTTGTAGTAAGGCCGGTCCCCGCACACCGTAACGCGTTCCATGACGCGGCGGTGGGGGAAATAGTCCGACGTGGCGTAATGCTGGCTTGAGCGATTATCCCAGAACGCGATGGTGCCGGGCTGCCATTTCAGGCGCACTTGATATTCCGGGCGCTTGGCGGTGGATTGCAGAAAATCCAGAAGTGCACGGGATTTGTCCTCTTCCATGCCCATGATCCGGTCCACAAAGCCCACGTTCACATAGATAGACTTACGGTTCGATTCAGGGTGTGTACGGATCACTGGGTGGTATTGCAGGGGATATTTCTCCGCCATTTCGGCGTGGCGCTCTGCTGGCACACGAGAGGCAAAGGCGCGCAGAAAATTATGCTCAGCCTCCAGGCCTGTGGCGAGTTCCTTGATATCATCAGGCAGGCCGTCATAGGCCGCCTCCATGTTGGCCCATAAGGTGTCGCTGCCTACGGCAGGGATTTCCACCGCCCGCAGGATGGAGCCCATGGAAGGTATCGGCCGCCAGGTGACATCCGAATGCCAGTTGTTTTCCGCACCCTTCGAGTTTTCATCATGGGTGATGCGCAGGATTTCCTGGTTCTCCTGATCCTTTGGCGTGACGGGGTGCACCTCCAGTTCGCCAAACCGCCGGGCAAAGGCGATGTGCTGTTCCTCGCTCAGGGGTTGGTCGCGGAAGAAGATCACCTTCCATTCCACCAGCGCCGCGCGCAGGGCATCAATCACGTCCTGGGGCTGCTCCTGAGAAAGATCCAGCCCGGTAATGAAGGCTCCAATGGTGGGGGTTTGGGGCTCGATGCCGAAAGGCGCACTATCAAGAATATCATCTGTGTCTTCGCTGAGTGCCATAGTGGTATCCTTCCCCGGGATTTGTCTAATCTGGCGGATTAATCCGAAGATTAACAGGAGCAGGTGTGGCTGAAAAGATTGATCAGGTATCTGGGCCAAAGCCTGTTGGGGAGGTTGATGGCCTCCGGCTTTACGCAGGGTTGCTCTCACGGCCCGCGCAAGAACAGATGCTGGCTGAAGTGCGCGCCGTGGTAAGCGAAGCGCCGCTTTATCGCCCGGCCATGCCCCGGACCGGCAAGCCTTTTTCTGTGCGCATGAGCAACGCGGGCACGTTGGGCTGGGTCTCGGACAAATCCGGCGGCTATCGCTATCAGGAAAGCCACCCTGTAACGGGCAAGCCCTGGCCGAAAATTCCGCAAAGCCTCATGGGTCTGTGGGAGTTTATCTCAGGTTATGCGGATCCGCCCGAATGCTGCCTGATCAATTATTATGATGCGACTGCCAAGATGGGGCTTCATCAGGACAAGGACGAAACAGCCCTCGATGCGCCCGTGGTCTCGGTCTCTCTTGGGGACAGCGCGTTGTTTAAGGTCAAAGGGCCGACGCGAACCGGCGCCAGCAATGATGCGCCCACGTCCTGGTCCGTGAAACTGAACTCCGGCGATGTGGTGGTGCTGGGGGGTAAAGCGCGACATTACTTCCACGGCATCAACCGTATCTATCCCGGCACCTCGACTTTGCTCGAGGGGGAGGGCCGTATCAATCTCACTCTGAGGCGGGTGAACCCGTAGACCACTGCGCCTCCCTCGCGGTCGCACGCGCGCTACACCCAATCTCTGGTTGTGAATTTCACCTGTTTCGGCTAAGATATGGCCGCGCAAGGGGAAGGGAACTCAGATGAAATCAAGGTCTCGATTTCTAATATGGGCAGGGTTTATTGCAAGTTTTGCCAATTCGGCCACGGCCCAAGACCCCGGCCCCCTGTACAATGTCGATGATGTGCCACGTCTTGAGGTATATCTGTCGGGCGAAGAAGCGGCCCGCATGCGCCTTGACTATGTGCGGATGCTGCAGGCAGCACGCCATCCAAATTGTTCAGAGGAGCCAGATCTCCGGATCAAGCGACAACGTCGCCACACCTATCAACTTGACGAAGAAACACCGGTTCTGAATTTTCCAGAGGGGCATGAGCGTCCGATCGATGCTGCGTGGTATGAGAGCTATGATGTCCGATCCTGCGGTGCACGGGAGGAAGTGCGCGCCCGCCTCACCGTGCATAATGGAAATCTTCCAGAAGCATACTGGCGACCACCAGAGGATACTCGATTGACGGATGTGGAAATCCGTCTTTTCTGGCCGGTCATTCTATCAGCTACGACGCAGGCGAGGGTTACAAAAAGCTGCGCGGCACAACGTATCAGGCCGGAAATAGCACTGGTTGATGTCTATGTTGCCAATGGCATAGGCGAAAGGCTGAACCCAAGGCGCCGTTATGAATGGCAGGAGAGATGGACCGTAAACACATGCGGGACTCAGTCGGCTTTCCAACTTCGAATTAATCGAAACCAAGAGACAGGACGTATACAAACCATATCACATATGGTTCCAGCAAGCAGCCTGCCCTATTCCAGCTCGCGCGTGCGACGGCCCCGACAAACGAGAGAGGAAAGGCTTGAGGAACGTCGCGAGCACTTAAACCGGAACGATCCCTACTACCGAGACCGAAGCGGTGAAGATGATGACGATTGAGGGCCATCGGACAATGTCTCAAAGGGTAACATAAGACGTGCTCCTGATATTCAACCATACATTGTGTTTGTCGGCCCAAGATGTATACTAGAGGTTGGATTATTGGGAGGGGGCACTCCATGCAGAATAAATCGTACTTTGTATTATGGGCAGGGCTTTTCTCTGTTCTCACATCTTTCGCTGCATTCGCAACGCCCTTCGGACCCATCCCTCATGAGAAGCTTGTTCGCTTTGACGCCTATCTGGCGAGCCCTGAGTTGGATGAAATACGGCTAACCCACTTGCGGTCCATGCGAGACATGCGCTTTCCCGCCTGTACAGAAGAGCCGATTTTCGAACGTATCCCGCCATCCGTCGCACTTGATGATGAGTTTGCTTGGAAGGCCTATGCCCTCGGGGCCTTCCGCGATACTGCGCCAGCTCCCCACATAGCCATTTGGTATGAATCTTATCGCACTACGTATTGCGGCCACCAGATGCGGGAAAATACCACGCTTGGAATTTTGCAGGAAGGGGCGGAGCCCGGCATCAGTTGGGATCCGCCAGGTGACACCGTCCACAACATCGTCGCGACGTCTGGACCTGATATTGTTGGCCGGATCGAAGTTTTCTCTCTGGGTGTCCTCGCCTCTCGGAGCGATACAACGTGTTCGGATGAATTTAGCGGAATTACGGGTATCACGAACACAATTCTGCCTGAGCCGCTGGACCTTTCTGGGAATACCTGGTCAGAACGATGGTTTGTTTCTCACTGCGGCCTTTCAACGGAACTTGCGGTCACTATCCAAATGCAGGGCCAATTTGATTATGGCTTAGCAATTGAAGAAATTGGAACAGGGATCGAGCTACCGCGGATTGCCGCTGAACGATCCGAAGAGAGCCGGGCTGAGCGGCGCCAGAGGCGCCGGGATCGATTGAACAGAAACGATCCCTATCGCCGCGAAAATGACTAGATCACTTTCGATTAAGCTTGGCTCATGACACGCGCCGCGCGCCGCTGGCGGATCTTGCGGGCAAGCGTGAATGAGGTGATCGCCATGGCGAGCATGCCGCCAAAGGCCAGCACAGGATTGGTCAGCATTAAATCCCCCAATGTCACAAACAGGATAGTGGGCGGCGTCATGCCAACGGCAGAGGTCCACAAGAAGGTTTGCCAGCGCAAGGTGGTCACCCCGGCTCCGTAGTTGATTACGGTAAAGGGAATTAGCGGGATCATCCGTATCATGATTAGCGTGGGCACACCTTCGCGCTCTACCACGCGCCCCATAGCCGCAAAGGCCTTATCGGGCAAGATACGCTTGATGAGGGGCAGGCCGACTAGCTTGGCGATAAAGAAAGCCAGCATGGCCGCAATCAGGGCGCCTATCAGGGTCAGAACGCTGCCCAGCACCGGGCCGAACCACATGCCATTGACAATGGCGATGGTTTCCATGGGCAAGGGGGTAAGGGAGACAAACAGCGCAAAGGCGATGGCGATCAGTGGTGCCCAATGCGGATAAGTTTCCAGCCAGTCCTCAAACTGGGAAGGGTCGAGGGCAGCCCAAGCATGGGAGAGCGCGGCAGACCACAGATCACCAAGACCTGCCAGAAGACCCGCCAGTGCGGCAGCTATCGTCCCATCGCATAATTCCATTGCCCTGCCCTCCGACCCCCAAAAACCTCAGTGAATTGAGGTATATGGACATAAGGCCTGAACCATCTCCTTCAACCCCGCAGCGCGCAACATAAAAGGTAGATCAGGGCTCCCACATTCTCGTGAGGGAAACCGCAATTTCCCTCACGCACCTGTTATGGGTTTAGTTTGCGGCTTCGGCCTCATCGACGGGGTCAGGTTCTTCGGCGAAGACTGAACGCGCCCGCTCCAACTGAAGCTCTGTCGTCTGATCAGTTGCACCCGCCGCCAGCTGTTCGGCTTTCCATTCCATGGCCATGCGAATACGGGACGACCCAGATGGGTGGTGGCGGAACAGAAACTCTTCCCACGGTTCAGGCTCCAGTTCGCGATAGGTGGAAAGGCGCAATGCTGATGTCGCCATGCCATCAGGCTCGCGCGAGACCCCAAGGCCATATTCATCTGCTTCCACCTCACCAATGCGGATGTAGTTATATTGGATGGGCGTCAGCAAGGTGGAGAACACGGTTAGAACAGCGAGAAACAAGGGGATGCCCGCGATGTCGCCTATGTCTCGAATGTCCCACTTGCTGCCGAACCGCCTGTTGGCCCAGCCAAACCCGAAATGGACAAAGACAAATCCGGCGAAGGCCATGGAGGTCAGGAAAATGATCCCTCTTGTTGTGTGACCAAGGGTGTAGTGCCCCATTTCATGAGCCATGACATAGCGGATTTCATCCAGCTCGGCCTGCTCAATCATCGTATCGCCAAGGGCAATGCGGATTGAACCGCCAATGCCAGCAACATTTGCGGTGATGCGATTGGACTGATCCGAGGAAGTGTAGACCACCACATCATCGACGGGAATGCTCTCGGCCGCCGCCATGCCCAGGATATTGTCCCGCAGCTCGCCTTCTTCCAAGGGCGTGTAGTCGTTGAACATAGGGTCAATATAAATCGGCGAGAGCGACATCATGGCATAGATGAAAGCGGCGGAGGCGACTGTCCCCAATATCCACCATGTACGTTTGAAGGCCTTGATCAAAAGGAACAAGAGGCCAAAGGCGACGGTGCCAATCAACGACCCAACACCTAATCCCTTGACCCAGTCCAGGGCCCACTCTCCAGTGGTCTGGGTTGCCAGGCCATAAGCATGTTCCCGGACAAAACTGACGTAATACTCAAAAGGAAGAACAAGAATTGAGGTGACAAGTATAAAGACAAAAACATAAGGGAAGACCGCCAGCCACTTCGGCATGGTGCCTTCCAGTTTATTGCGCAGGCCTTTTGAAAAACCCGTCTGTAGTAAAAGCCAATAGATCACCAGCGATACGGCAGCACCAATAGGGATCAGCCAGATCTGCCCTTCGTGATAGTTGGCGGTCTGCGCTGCCTGGTCCGCCGGCATGGCGGCGATATAGGCGCGAGTGGCTTCGGCGGCATCGAACGCGCCGGATTGCGCCATGCTTAGAAATTCAACGATAGCCATTTGTTCTATCCCCATAGAATTTGTGAGCCGGGCGCTTGCGCGGCCAGTTGCGGCAGTCTGCCAGAGATCGATACGTTTCGCCTAACAAATCTGGGAAGGATTTTTGTTGGGGCTGAAGTATCCTTCAGATCAGATACTCCGAGGTGCCCACAGGATGATGGCCGCCCCCACGACGCTGATGCTGGCCCCCAAAAGGTCCCCGCGATCGGGCGGGGCTCCTTCGGCAAACCAGAGCCAGAGCAAGGAAGCTGCAATATAGACGCCGCCATAGCTGGCAAAGGTTCGACCTGCAAAGGCGCTATCGACGCGAGTTAGCAACACGGCAAATATCACAAGACCAAGGAGGCCGGGGATGGTCCAGAGGATTGATTTTTCAAGCCGGAGCCAAGCCCAGAAAGCAAAGCATCCGGCGATCTCTGCAATAGCAGCAGCAATGTAAATAGCAGCAGATTGCACCTGCCTACTCCGTCGTTGCAGGCTGGATCTTCTTTTCCCGGTGCCAAAGGAAAAATGCCAATCCTGAAAGGCCGATAAATAGTGGCAGAATGATAAAATCTGCCCACGGAGGAATGAACGCCAATGCTCCACCGCCCATAAAAAGCAGCAAGATCGCAGGAGCTACGCACGCGACCCCTGCTATGATCGCCCCGATGATGCTTGCGATGCGCAATCTCATTGATAAGCCTCCGGCAGCAGAATCTTGACCAGTGTATCAAACTGCAAATTGTCCGAGGCCAGCTCAGTCGCATTTTTCGCGCCTGATTTGAGGGTTAGCTCCAGCCCGGTATCATTTTCCTCAAGAACCCAGGCCACGTGGGCGCAACAGATGCGTTCCAACTTTACCAGCTCGTCAAGCTCGGCCCGCAAGTAATCCGTGTTACTAAACTCGAAGGTGGCAGAAGAGGGTGTACGATCATGGCTCAGAACATTGGTGAACAGTTTTTTCCATCGCGCGGTGCGCTCAGGCATTTGGGCAGGATCAAGAGTGCAGGATCGATCCACCGCGCAGCTGTCTCCTTCCGCCGCACTATTTGGTTCGGCGGGGGTAAGGTCCGTTTGATTTTCCATATTGAAATTCCCTCTTGATTTTCAGATTGAGCAAGCCTACTTCTTAAAGTCAACTTTAAGTCAAGCTGAATTTAGGGTGTTATATGAAGGACTTATCAATTGGTGAAGTAGCGACAAGAGCGGGCGTCAAGGCCTCTGCGGTGCGCTATTACGAATCCATAGGGCTTTTACCTGTTGCGCCACGCCGGGGTGGGCGACGGCAATATAATGAGACAGTTTTGACCCGGCTCAGGATTATAGAGATTGCCAAATCGTTTGATTTCACCCTTGAGGAAATCAAACTGTTCTTTCGCGGCGTGTCAGAAAGAAGCTCGCCCAGTGATGTCTGGCGGGCCTTTGCCGACACAAAGCTGAAAGTTATTGAAGAGCAAATTGCGCGCGCACAATATTTGCACCGGGTTCTGACCCTGGGCTTGACCTGCAAGTGCCTCAAGCTAAGCGACTGCACTGATCCTCAAATCAAGGTTTAGTCTCTGTACGAATTACCAAGTGGTTCATCACCAAAACATCGGAAACGGGATCTGACCGAACAGCCAGCCGTGGCCAAAGAGCACCATAAGAAAAACCACTAAGGTTGCGGCGATGCGCTTGAGCCCGATCTCTCCCAATTTCAGTTTGGTTCGCCCGGTCAAAACGGCACCAAAGGGTATGTTGGAGGTTTGCGCCGCAAAGGCGTTCCATTCTTCGCCATAGGCCCGCTTGCGTTTTGCATCGATGGCAAGGGTGCCCAGCAAGGCTAGCGCGAGGAAGGTTCCAAAGAACACGGTGCTGGGCACATCGCCATTAATATACAAATGAAATGCAGACCAGATTGCGATCCCCCACAAAAAAGGATGCCGGGTGATACGAATGATGCCGTGCACCGCGCCGCCGCCTTTTTTCAGCATGCCGCCCGCCTGCACCAAAGTTGGGCTGGGGGTCATGATGCCGATGACAATAAACAAAAAGGCGATGAAGATGATCAAAGCACCGGATTGCCGCGCCACCAGGGGCGCGATCCACAGGATCTGCGTGCCTTTCGCGAGGGTAAAAGACCAGCCCATCCAGATCAGCCCGCCGATGGAAGCAAGCGAGAAAAGCCCCATGTAGCGTTGCTCACCCAGCTTGGCGACCAGGCCATCCCGCAGGCGAGTGCCAGAGACCAGCAGATGAATGCCAAGGAAAAATGCTGAAGCAAGATAAAGAGATGTCATGGCGCGCCCCGCTGTCCCGTGAATCAGTGCGCGCAGCATAGCTGTTTTGGCTGAATTGGGGAAACTGGGGTGGAAGGATCGAAATCTAAGCCGAAGTATCGATCTTCGAGCCCGGCTCGGGCTCTTCGCCATCCGCGTTGAGGGTGTCTTCAGCTGAAGGCGTTGCAGCAGCGGCGGGGTCGCCCTTGGCGACCAGCACCATGGCGGGGCGCAACAGGCGATCCTCAATCACATAGCCGGGCTGGGTCACCTGGAAGACGGCCTTGTTGGGCAGGCCGGTGCCGGGCACTTCGGCCATGGCCTGGTGTACATTGGGGTCAAACTTCACGCCCGGGTCGGGGTTGACCTGTTTGATGCCGTGTTTTTCAAACACGTTCTGCATTTCTCGTTCGGTCATGGCCACACCGGTCATCAAGGTATCGAGCGCTTCACCGCCCGTGGCACGAGCTCCCTCGTCAATACTGTCCAGGGCACGGCGCATATTGTCACCGACCGACAGCATGTCCCGGGCAAAGCGGGTGACAGCGTATTTGTAGGCATCTTCCTTGTCGCGCTCAGCGCGGCGGCGTGTATTTTCCAATTCAGCCAAAGCGCGCAGAAGTTTGTCGCGCAGATCATCAGCGCTTTCTGGGGCCTGGCCGCCGGAGCTTTCACCGGGGCGGGCGGCATCTTGTGCGTCGGCGGCGGCGCGGGCACGTGCTTGCGCGCGCAAGGCTTCGGCCTGGCTTGTATCCGGCGCTACATTGCGTTCCGCTTCGATGGCAGCGTCCAGCTCTTCTTGCTCCCGCTGGCCTGCAGCTTCTTCATCTTCATCGTTTAGCGGGTCGAAATAATCGTCACTCATAGGGTACTTCCATCAATTCCAAAATTCGCGGGACACGGCCTATCACGCCCCATCGCAACTGCCTACCAGGAAAGGGTACCTGCCCCTCAAGAAAGCAGTCTTCCTACCACCTGCGCGGTATAATCCACCATGGGAATAATGCGAGCATAATTCAGCCGCTGCGGCCCAATGACGCCGATAACGCCCACGATCTTCTGCGCAGAGTTCATATAGGGAGAGACGATCACAGAGGAACCCGAAAGTGAGAATAATTGCGTCTCAGAGCCAATAAAGACGCGAACCCCCTCTCCGCCCTTGGCCAGATCCAGCAATTGGGCCAAATCCTCCTTGCTCTCGAGATCATCAAAAAGCTGACGCACCCGGGATAAATCCTCTTGAGCGGTCAAATCCTCCAGTAATTTGGACTGGCCCCGCACGATGAGCGACTTGGGCTCACCGCTTTCCCCGCCGGTCCAGGTGGCAAGGCCTGCCTGAACGATCTTGGCGGCCAGCTGGTCCAGCTCGGCCCTTTGGGCGCTAATTTCTGCCAATATGGCGGCGCCAGCCTCTTCCAGGGTGCGGCCGCCGAGGCGGGCATTAATGAAATTCGTGGCCTCCACCAGGGCGGAGGCGGGCAGACCGCGAGGCAGCTCGATGACCCGGTTTTCAACGGATCCGTCCTCGCTCACCAGGATAACAAGGCCCTTTTCGCTGCTGACTTGTACGAATTCTACGTGTTTCAGAGGCGACTCCAGTTTGGGCGCCATGACCAAGCCTGCGCAGCTCGACAGCCCGGACAGGGCCTCTGTGGCCTGGGTCAACACGTCTTCCACTGATTGAGGGCGGTTGGTGAGCCGCGCCTCAATGGCATTGCGCTCATCCTCGTTCAGGCTGCCCACTTCCAAAAGACCATCCACGAACATGCGCAAGCCTTGCTGTGTGGGCAGGCGTCCGGCACTGGCATGAGGGGAAAACAACAATCCCGCCTGCTCCAGATCCGACATCACATTGCGGATGGAGGCAGGCGAAAGGCTCAACCCGGGCAGGGCCTGGGCAAGCGTGCGCGAGCCTATTGGGTCACCAGAGGTGAGGTAGCTGTCCACCACCTGACGGAAGATCTCGACAGATCTGCCATTGAGGCTGGAAAGAGGTGTGGCCGGGCCGTCCGCCATGGGCGCTATTGTGCTTTCGTTTTCAGGGAATGTGCTTGAGAATGTAGAAATTGAAGCGCTTTTCGTCAATCGCGGCGATATAGTCTGCGGCAAATGGGGGTTGTGGGGTGGACGAAACCCCTCGCGCTGCTTAGGTATCCCCCGCGCGAATTTCCGCAAGACCACAAGGAGAATACCCCATGCGCCCATCCGGCCGCACCCCTGACCAAATGCGTGAAGTCACGCTGGAACCCGGCTTTGCCAAAAATGCCGAAGGCTCCTGCCTGGTGAAATTTGGCGACACCCATGTGCTGGTCACAGCAAGCGTGGATCTTTCCGTGCCGCCATGGCTTCGGAATTCGGGCAAGGGCTGGGTCACTGCGGAATATGGCATGCTGCCGCGCTCTACCGGGGAACGTATGCGCCGGGAAGCTGCGCGCGGGGGCCAATCGGGCCGCACCCAGGAAATCCAGCGTCTGATCGGGCGATCCTTGCGCGCCGTAACGGACCTTAAAGCGCTTGGCGAAAAACAAATCACACTGGATTGCGATGTACTCCAGGCCGATGGCGGCACCCGTACTGCGTCCATCACGGGGGCCTGGGTGGCACTTCGTCAGGCGTTGGGGTGGATGTATGACCGGCAGATGATCATGTCCATTCCGCTCACCGATCAGGTGGCAGCTGTTTCCTGCGGGATCTATTCCGGCACCCCGGTTCTGGACCTTGACTACATGGAAGATTCAGACGCCGACACGGATGCCAACTTCGTTATCACCGGCGGCGGCGGTATCGTAGAAATCCAGGGTACAGCAGAAGGCGCTCCGTTTTCGGAGGATGAGTTCGGCCACCTTCTCAATCACGCCAAAAATGGCATCAGCGAATTGCACAAGATGCAGCGGGATGCGCTTGGTCTGGGGTAGCTCCATGAACCACCGGAAATTTGACGGCGGCAGGCTGGTTGTCGCCTCCCACAATGAAGGCAAGGTTCGGGAAATCCGCGACCTGCTGGCCCCTTTCGGTGTGGAAACAATCTCTGCTAGCGAATTGGGCCTTGATGAGCCTGTCGAAGATGGCCTTACGTTCAAGGCCAATGCCGAAATAAAGGCGCTTGCTGCGGCAAAGGCTGCCAATCTTCCTGCCTTGGCAGACGATTCAGGTCTCAGCGTGGACGCATTGGGTGGTGCTCCCGGCATTTACTCTGCACGCTGGGCAGGGCCTTCCAAGGATTTCCAGCTCGCCATGGGCCGTGTAAATGAAGAGCTGGCGGCAAGTAATGCCACCACGACAGAGGCGCGCGCCGCTCACTTTGTCTGTGCGCTAACCTTGGCCTGGCCCGACAGACATGTGGAGACCTTTGAAGGCAAAGTTAAGGGCCATATGACCTGGCCTCCAAGGGGCACCTTCGGGTTTGGCTATGATCCGACCTTTGTGCCGCACGACCATGAGATTACCTTCGGCGAAATGGAACCCCAAGCCAAACACGCCATGAGCCACCGCGCTAGAGCCTTCCGTCTACTGATCAATGAGTGTTTTGGGTAGGGTCTCTATTCCCTTGCCGGGTCTTTACTCCCTTGCGGGGCCCGGGAATTCATCACGGAGCAGGCGTTTGAGGGCTTTACCGGAGGGATTGCGAGGGATTTCGTCGGTGAAGGTCGCACCTCTTGGTTGTTTGAATTTGGCCAGTTTGCCGGCGCAATGTTTCAGGACACCTTCTTCGGTCACGGTTTCATCGCCTTTTACGACGACAGCAAAAGGGCTTTCCCCCCATTTGGCGCTTGGCTGACCAATGACGGCCACGTCCTTCACGCCCGGGTGGGACAGGATCACGTTTTCGATCTCGGCCGGGTAGATGTTCTCCCCGCCGGAGATGATCATGTCTTTCTTCCGGTCCTGAATGGTGATGAAGCCTTCGTCGTCCATGCTGGCCAAATCGCCCGTATAGAACCAGCCATCGCGCAAGCACTCCTCGTTGGCTTCGGGGCGGTTCCAATAGCCTTCCATGATGTGGGGGCCTGAGACGATAACCTCGCCAATCTCCCCTGGGGCGACGTCATTGTTGTCAGCATCCACGATCCGCACCGAAGTATGCATGAAGCCCTTGCCGGTGGAACCTGCCTTGCGCACGGCATCATCAGAGACAATGACGCAAGTCGGCCCGCAGGTTTCGGTCAGGCCATAGACCTGGTGAATGTCAATATCGATGCCGCGATAGGCCTCAATCAGGCTCTTGGGCACAGGGGCAGCGCCGCTCAAAATCCAGCGCACAGAGGAATAATCCACCTCGTCCTTTGCGGGGACCTGGAACATGAAGTTCAACATGGCGGGCACGGCCAGCATGTTTGTGATTTTTTCCCTCTCGATCACTTTCCAGGTCTCAGTAGGGTCAAATGCACGGGCGATCACACCAGTAACCCCGGCATAAACGCACGAGGCCAAGGGTGCCAATGCGCCCACGTGGAACATGGGCAGCAACAGATAGTATCGATCACCGCTGCGCATATCAATATTGGGTGCCATGGTAATCAGTGCCCACATCATTGTGTTGTGGGTATGGATTACGCCCTTGGGCAGGCCGGTTGTGCCGGAGGTATACATAATGAAAAGGTGATCATCCTCCCCTGATGCGATTTGTGGTTCCGCGTCGCTCGCCGCATCGCAGATTGCATCATAGGAATGGGCAAAGGACGCGGGCTCTCCAATGGCAATCCACTCCTTGATGTCAGTGGCCTCGCTACCGCGGGTGTGAAGTTCGCTCACCACGTCTTCGAACTCAGAGCCATAGATCATGACCGTTGCGCCGGCATCCTTGATGATAAAGGCCAGCTCATCTGCCACAAGCCGCCAGTTCAGCGGCACGCACACCGCGCCCAGTTTGGCGATGGCATAAAAGCTTTCCACGAACTCGATGCCGTTCATGGCCATCACCGCAACCCGGTCGCCTTTCTTGACACCAAGTTTGGTGAGTGCATTGGCAATTTTGTTCGTGCGCGCATTAGCTTCTAGATAGCTAAAGCGCCGGTCACTTGCCACATCCACAAAGGCGTCAGAATCTGGGTTTAAATGAGCTCTCTTGGCGAGTAGGAGGCCAAAATTCTGGCGCATGAGTTCTTCCTTCTTCAAAAAGGGGGGTGTTTCTTTTGTGCGGCTCTATTCGCAAACAACGGTGGCGGAGACTTTCCCGGACCGTTCCTGCCGCGCGCCGACAGTGATTTTAGCGCCTGGCGCAGCTTCTACAAGCCATTCAATTTTGGCCCGGTTGCTGCCGCCGTCCATGGGGTCAAAGCCGGTGCCGATGAAGACAGGCGAGGCCATCATGCCCACGCGCCCGTCCAGATGGCCAACCTCTTCCCAGGGTTTGCCGCGCAGAAGCTTTGCCCCATCCGGTAGGTCAATCTCGGCGACAACCTCGCGGGTTGTTTTGTGGCCCTTGGCCTTCTCGCTTCCGGCGGTGGAGAGGTAGCCGCCATTTTCCACAATCAGGCGGATCATATAGGCGCCGTCGCCTACTTTCTCAGCCCGGGCATCCACCAGTTCCAGCTTGCCTGACATAAGCGCCTGATAGACGAACCATTCGGGGAAAGGCTCCAGCTCCTTTTCCAGAAGGTGCAAGGGTGGATTGTGGAAGGAATTCAAGATGTCCCATCCGCCAATTTCCAGCTTGCCCAGTTGTGGGTGATCAAATTCGTACCAGTCCACATAGGCCGTACCCGGACATTCCTTGTCGAAGAACTTGAAAACGGTGAGGTCGTCTGCGTCTTCATGGTCAAACAGCCAGTCAGAATATTTCTTAACCTCCACCCCTGCAGTTCTGTGAGGAGCCCAATATTCGATGGTCCAGAAATAGATGCCCAAATGCTCATAGACCCAATCGAAACCACCACTCATGTCCTCCTTCGGGTGATAGCGGAAGTCATGATAGATGCTGATCGCTGGATAGCCGGTAAGCGTTTCGCCCTTCTTGCCCGCCATCTTGTAGGCGCGCAGGTCGTTGACGGGAATGTCTTCATCGGGTGCGTTTGAGGAGGCGCGCAGCAACACGCCCGAAAACGTATGCCCCGCAATGGCGGTGACAATGTTTTTGTGAGTCGTGATGAAATCACCCAGAGCCCGAGTTTCTGGTTCGGAAAAGGGGGCAGGGCCTGCGCCGAACTGCTTGCCTTCCGGTGCCCAGTTGGCGGGGAAGTTTCGGTTCAGGTCCAGCCCTTCGCGCGGCACGTTATGTTTGACCATGGCACCGTCGTATTCCGTCACCTCACCTTCGCGGAACAAACGATAGAACTCTCCTTCAAACTCATCGGGGCCCCTGCGCACCAAAAGGCGCGGCTCTTCGGGGTGAGGTTTCCAGGGCCCATGTTTGTCGCGCTGACGCATGAAGAGCACGCGCCCATCGCCATCCACGTCCTTGACGATTACGCCATCCACAGGCTCGTCTTCATGAGGGTAGGGACGTACAGAGGATCGCACCTTACGGTTCATCTCCCCCAGCACCCATTCGGCCCCGTCGGGGTTTACCCGTGGGCACACATAAAAGGTGCGCGTGTCCAGGCAATGGGTGATGGTCTTGTCCTTGCCGAACCCGGCGACCATTCTCTCAATGTGATAGAGGCAAGCACTGGAGGCGGTAACCTCTACGGAGTGAATGTTTCCATCTAGCCACAGGGCGGGCTTGTCTTCCGCTGCACCGGTCTTTTTGCTGGTGAGAGTGAGCACCCATATGTCACGCCCCTCATAGGACTTGCCGATGCTCTCCAGCGATACCAGATCTGGATATTCATCCGCGTAGGCATGCAGCAACGTGGACATCTCTTCATATTGGTAGAATCTATCGAATGATACATCAGGCATGGAAGCTTCCTCTGTAAGCAGATTATTTATTGGCACTCATTTGTTGGTGCTTTTTGGCGCCATGTTTAGTTCGGGATTAGCTGCGCGGGGTAATGTGAGCCGCAAAACTCTGGTAGGCGATCTTGCCTTCGCTTACATAAAATGTGTCCGTGCCCACATGAAATTCATGATCTTCGGTCTGGGCCTTCCAGGCGATAAAGGCATGATCGCCGCTCACGGCCATGCGCTGCATATCGAAACTGGACGAGCCCTTGGCGAACTCCGCAAACATGCCAGTGAACAATTTCCGAATATTCTCCAGCCCCCTTACGGTTTCGGCCTGGGTCTCAATGATAGAGGTCTCGTCGTAATCCGCCATGATCCCGTCGAGATCACCGCCGCCAAAACATTCAAGATGGTGGTCCAAAACTTCCTGCGTATTGCTCATCATGTGCTTCCTCTGACTGGTGCGGCTCTCATTGGTCTGGCCGCTTTGCTCAGTATCAATGATCTGGCCCCGAGTGACGCCAGATTGTGAAGATCAAGAATACTCGCATATTTGCGGCGGAGAATCGAATCATTGTGCGCGAAATCACCTGAAGAGCTAGATTCATTGCCTCCCCCAGCTTAGGCCCCAAGTTCCGGGTAATTTTCTTTGGGTCGGGTGTTCTGCGCCCCCGCCTTAAGAAAAATAATCCGTTTACGTCATATTATTCCGGAAGTCCATTGAGCGCACCGCCGGGCACCCCTTCCAAGGGGCCGGAAGGGGGCTGTTGTCACTTTTGCACAAACAAAACCCCAGGCAAAGGTTGAACAATCCTGCAACTTCGCGCAAATTGGCGGCTGGGGAGTGGGAAATTGTTCCAGCGAGCGCCCAAGGATAGACATTTGATGAAGGCTATGGGGCAAAACTCTCGCATTGCATGTCTCTCGTCCTTGCTCCTGTTTGCGCTTTTGGGTGGACTTTTGAGTGCAGGGCCTGCCTTGGCACAAAAGGACGAGGGCATTGAACTCGGCCCTGACCTCCAGCCCCTTGATCAGACCCAAGCAGCGGAGAAACCAGATGGAATCGTGCATCTGGAGCCAGCGCCTCCCTTTCCTCTCAGTCGCTTTGAGAGCCATGAGATTAGCGATCACGCCAACAGTATTGTGGATCGAGGCGGAATCCAATCAGACCTGCCCGCTGATCGTGCCCCCCCCGAACTGCCAAATTGGAATTTGGAGTGGCTTGTCCCGATCCTGAAGATTATTGGATGGATCGTCGTCGCAGCATTTGTGGTGGGGCTCGCGGTTCTTGCCTATGTCATGTTTTCAGGTGTGCGCTTTAACGCCAAGATACTGGGAAAGGACAACAATGGGGAGGCCGCGCGGCATCAACGGCCTCAAGAGGATCAACCCATGTGGAGCCGCGATGCGCTGGGGAGTGCTGATCGCCTGGCCGCTGAGGGAAATTTCTCCGAGGCAGCGCACGTCTTGCTGCTTGGAAGCCTGGGGGAATTGAAAGCCAGATTCATCGCCAATTTGCCGAGCTCTCTTACCAGCCGGGAAATCATCGCAAGGATTCCAATGCCGGAGGGAGCAAAGAATGCGTTGTCAATCTTGATCCTATCCGTGGAGATCAGCCTTTTTGGAGATCAGGGATTGATCCAGTCGGACTATGATAGTTGCCGAGATGCTTATCTGCGGTTTGCGGAGCCCGGAGCATAGCCATGGCCACCCCCATCCAAAATGATGTTCCGTTTACGCGCACCGCAACACTGGCGCTCATTGGAATCGGTGCGTCCGCCTTTTTCGGGGCCCTTATCATTCTTGTGTTTGCTGATCTGTTTGATCCCGATGCTCAAGTGGGTGCGAATAGTTACTCAAAATCTGCTATTGGTCACGCTGCAGCGATAGAACTTCTTGATGAGCTTGACATTGACGTGATGGTATCGCGCCGAAACCCGGTTGATACTGAGATCGCGACCGAGACAGTGGTTCTGGCAGAGCCTAGTTTGACACACTTGGGAGATGAATTTGTGGAGGTCGTCGCAGAGGCGCCCACCCTGTTCCTGATCCTTCCCAAGCGATATGGCCAGCGCAGTGCGCTCCAGCCAAGGTGGATCGAGCAACAGGGACTTGTTGGAACCACTCTTCCCTTGGGCGTTCTTCAGAAGTTTTCAGAAAACAGTCGTCTTGATCGACCAGAGGGGGAGCAGGAATGGCAATCGCATGCATTCCCGGATCTTGTTCCAGAGTTGGCAGACCCGCAATTATTTTCCGCCAATAATGTCATTCCCCTCATTGAAGGTGATGACGGGATATTGCTGGGCCGAATTGAGCGGCCCCAAGGTCCGCTGTACATTCTCTCTGATCCAGATCTCATCTCAAATCATGGGCTGGCGGACGGCGATAATGCGGCGATCTTCGCCCTGCTGATGGAATACATCTCTTTGGCCGGATCATTGCACTGGGATGAAACAAGTCATGGATTTAAAATCAGCGACAGTGTTTGGCGCACCGCGTTCGAGCCGCCTCTTCTGTCAATCACAATTGCAACGTGTTTTGCCTCGGTAATCCTATTGCTGGTGACGACGTATCGTTTTGGTGCGCCGCTGCCTGCTCCTGAAGTTCGGGCGCGGGGCAAGTCAGCGCTGGTGGGCGCGCTAGCCGACCTGCTGAGTATGCAGCGCCACCACAACGAATTGATGCGGCGATACCTTAACTATGGGCTACGCGACACCATTGTGCGGATGAATGTTCCAAGCCGCATGACCGAAGCACAGTCTATCGATTGGATCATTGATGTAGGTCTTTCGCGAGGCATATCCCGGGGCATCGCCGAAACCCCCATGCACATTTATGATGCCACCAAAAACAACCAGTTGGACAACGCGACACTGACGCGGCTGATCCAAAAATTCTACCAATGGAAGATGGAGCTGCTTGATGGATCTAAAAATAGTTAGCGATCTAGGCGACGCGCTGAAACAAGAAATGCGAAAAGTCATTGTGGGTCAGGACATGGCTCTGGACCTTCTGCTTGTCGCGTTGCTTTGCAATGGTCACGTTTTAATCGAAGGAGTTCCGGGAACTGCGAAGACGCTCATGGCCCGAACCTTTTCTGCAGCGCTGAAGATGAAAATGGGCCGTATCCAATTTACACCGGACATGATGCCGGGAGATATCTTGGGAACCAGCATATTCGATTTCCGAACGAACGAATTTCATCTGACCAAAGGACCGATCTTCACGGAAATCCTGTTGGGCGATGAGATCAATCGAACACCGCCCAAAACTCAGGCAGCCCTTCTTCAGGCGATGCACGAGCGCCAGGCGACCATTGATGGCACGACTTATGATCTAGGGGCGGGGTTCATGGTTTTGGCGACGCAGAACCCTATCGAACACCAGGGCACATATCCCTTGCCGGAAGCACAGCTTGATCGGTTTTTGTTCAAGCATGTTTTGGATTATCCAACGGTGGATGAAGAATATGCCATCGTTGAGATGCACGGCCACCGATCCATAATGCCGGACATGGAAGCACTCGGGATTGAGCCCGTGGCAGGGCTTGATGAGATTGTCGCCATTCGGAGCTTCATTGCCAGCCTTCGCGTTGCGCCTGAAATCATTCGCTATGTTGTGGACATCATCCGTGCGACCAGGGAAAGCCCTTCGCTGCAATTCGGTGCATCACCCCGCGCGGCCACGATGATGACAGCGGCCTCCAAAGCCTATGCTGCCATGCAAGGCCGCGATTTTGTGATCCCTGATGACATCAAGATGTTGGCCCCGTCGTGTTTGCGCCACCGGGTGGTGTTAAGCCCCAGCGCTGAGATCGAAGGTCAGACGGCGGACGAGATTATTGACCGCACCATAGAAGGGATTTCCGCACCGCGATGATCCGACCAACTTCTCGCGCAGTTGTGGCCAGTGTTGGCGTCGTCATTGTTGCGGCGGTCACTGCTGGCTTGTTTCCAGCCAATTGGATGATCGGCTTGGCGCTCATTCCAATGCTCGTGATCCTCATACTGTTCGATGCGTTTTTGACCCCGCTTCGCTCTTCCCTCATTTGGGATATTCAAACGCCGGACGTTCTCTACACCGGAACAACGGATGAACTGGTGCTGTCAGCCATCCCGCAGCGGGGATATGTCCCGCGCGTTGTGGAGATCGTCTGCGATGTTAATCCCAAGCTCGAACAACTATCCCCCCAACACCTAAACCTCGCAGAGGGCCAAGGGAGTGAGCTGTCATTGGCTTTGGTGCCTTTGCGCCGCGGTATGGGGCAGATTGAGCGTCTATGGTTGCGCTGGCGCGGACCGTTTGGTCTGGTTCAGCGCATTTCCATGATGACTCTGGATAGAGACATCCGGATTATTCCCAATATCAAGGCGGTTCAGAATGCGGCTATCGAGTTCTCGACCAAGGATGCCATGCTGGGCGTCAAGGTTGATCGCTGGCGCGGAGACGGCTCAGAATTCGAAGCGCTTCGTGAGTTTGTGCCGGGGCATGACTTGCGGAATGTGGATTGGAAGCAAAGTGCCCGCCACCGTCAAATTCTGGCCAAGGAATTTCGAACGGAGAGAAATCACCAGGTCGTATTGGCCTTTGATACCGGTCACCTCATGGTCGAACCCTTTGAAGGCCTGCCTCGCCTGGATCATGCTATCAATGCAGGTCTTCTTACAGCATTGATGGCAACGTTGAGCGAGGATCAGGTTGG
Organism: Alphaproteobacteria bacterium; assembly: GCA_021774965.1. Classification (GTDB taxonomy): domain Bacteria; phylum Pseudomonadota; class Alphaproteobacteria; order JAJFIK01; family JAJFIK01; genus JAJFIK01. The sequence goes on along the minus strand of JAJFIL010000136.1, from coordinate 8,888 downwards.
CTTATTCGCCTTTGACTCACGGGTTCGCCAATACATCAAACCGACGGCGGGCAAGCGCGCATTCTCGCAGCTGCAATTGGCCAGTGCGGATTTGGAATACCATTTTGAAGAGACCAATTTCACATTGGGTCTTTCCAGTCTTCAAACTCAATTGCGTCGCCGCGCGTTGGTTATCGTTTTTACCGAATTCGTCGACAGCATCACCTCTGAGTTGATGGTTGATAATTTCCAGCGACTGTCGAACAAACACGAGGTCATCTTCGTTACCTTGCGAGATCCTTATCTATCGGAGACCGTGGATATTCGCCCCTGGTCCATCAAGGATGTGGCGCAAAGCGTTGTGGCCAGTGATCTGCGCAATGAGAGAGAGATCGTTCTGGAACGCCTCTCGCGGATGGGGGTGCATTGTCTGGAGGTCACATCAGCTGAAATGAGTTCGACGCTTATTTCCACCTACCTTCGCCTCAAAGCTCGAGAAAGGATTTAGGCCACTATGTCCAATGGAGACCTGCGTAGTTATCAATTCCGGATGGAGCGTCAGGGCGGATGGTTGGAGCTCGATCATCTCTTATCGATCGTGGAAAAACGCGGTATGCGTCGGCTGAGCTCGGACGATTTGGTACGGCTGCCACACCTATATCGCGGAACGCTCTCGGCGCTTTCAGTGGCGCGCTCCATTTCGCTGGATCGCGGCCTTGTGCGATATCTTGAAGCTTTATCCGTCCGGGGTTTTCTGGCGATCTACGGCAACAGGGCGACTTTCATTGAGTCCATGCACCTGTTTTTCTCCGTACACCTTCCAAATGCGGTTCGGGAATCGATGTGGCCGGTGCTTATATCCTTTTTGTTTTTGGCGCTGGGCATTTTTACTGGATACTGGGTTGTTGTTGCGGATCCTGATCGTTTTTTCGCAGTTGTTCCCGAGATGACGGCCCATGGCAGGCACCCCGGCGCAGATTTGGAAACTTTGCGCCAATCCATTTATTCCAAGGAAATTTTTACAAGTGAAAGTTTGACGTATTTTGCTACCTCACTCTTTGGGAATAATGCGATGGTGGGCATCTTTTCCTTTGCCCTTGGGTTTGCGTTGTGCGTCCCGACGGTCCTTTTGTTGTTTTACAACGGTCTTATCTTGGGGGGGATGATCGCTGCATTTGACATGAACGGATTGGGTTTGGATTTTTGGGCTTGGTTATCCATTCATGGCACCACTGAAATTCTGGCTCTGGTTTTGTGTGGTGCCGGCGGGATTGTCATTGGCATGAGCATCGTCTTCCCAGGCCGGTATAAGAGAATTGATAATCTGGCTGCCAATGGAAAACGCGCCGGCATGTTGATCATCGGGGCGATCTTCATGCTCTTTATTGCCGGCCTTCTGGAAGGGTTCGGCCGACAGCTTATTCAAGACATGACCGCCCGCTTTTTTGTGGGCGGAACAATGTTGGCGATCTGGCTGTCGTATTTCACTTTTGCAGGTCGCAGATGAGCGCCATTGAACTTGAAGCAGAAACCAAACAGGACCGGTATTTTGAGACACCGGAGGGTGTGCCGCTGCGCGTAGTTCTGGGCGCACGAAGCGAGCGCGCCTCGGCCTTTGCGTTGGATATTGTGTTCCAACTGCTCGCGATCCTGGCCGTTTGGATTGGTATGGGGCTAACTCTTGGCCGCTTTATAAGTGGTGGCTGGCTATTAGCATTCTTGCTACTGATCTCGTTTTTTATTCGCGCGTTCTACTTTTCTTATTTTGAAATCCGGTGGCAGGGACGCACGCCCGGCAAACGGATTGTGGGGCTAAAGGTTGTCGACCGTTTCGGTGGTCCCTTGACCCCTGAAGCAATTTTGACCAGAAATTTTATGCGGGAGGTTGAGGTGTTCCTTCCGCTTTCCATTTTGCTTACCTCCGCAATTGGAGGGGCTTCGTATTTCGCAAATCTGCTTCTGACTATATGGGTATGCATTTTCATGTTCATGCCGCTATTCAACCGAGACGCCTTGAGGGCGGGGGATATGGTCGCGGGAACCTGGGTCATCAGAGCGCCAAAAGAAGTGCTGCTTCCGGATTTAGCCGCCTCAGCGGATCAAGAGGACGAAGAGGAGACCTATAGGTTCACCCATGATCAGCTCAGGATTTATGGGATCAAGGAGCTTCAGGTTCTCGAAGACGTCCTACGCCATGATAGCCCCCATGCAGAGGAAATGCAGATACAGGTTGCCGAACGCATTCGGAAGAAAATTGGATGGGGCTCTCAAAGTTTTCCAACCCGTGACACGGCCGAATTCCTTGAAGCGTTTTACCGGGCCTTGCGGCGGCATTTGGAGCAACGAATGCTCTTTGGCCACAAGAAAAAATCCAAACTGGACAATGACAGCTAAAGCCAGGATGCCAATTCTATATTGGCATCCTGATGCATTTGGCAGTCAGGCCTAGTCAAATATCGCAGCAATTTGCCCGAGATCGAGACCTTCTTTTGCCATTCTCAATTTGAAATAGAGAACCGCCGTAAGGGCCGCTGCGAAAATGCCAAAGATCACATCCGCCAGCCAACCAACGATCACTGCCACTTGCAAGTTTCCACCTAGGAGAACTGCGAAGAGGCCGAGAACCAGCCCGAAGACAAGCGTTAGACCAATCAAGATCAAAATAACTACGACAAAAAGCCCGAGAATTCTCCAGCGATAGCCTCGCGTGAGATCCATACTCCGGTTCATGGCTTCGAAGACACCTACCCGCTCCACAACAACCGCCGGAACAGAAACGGCCAATACGATCATCAGAAAAATGCCAGGGACAAGAAGGAATAAAAGCCCAACAACCATTGCCAAGCTGGCCAACAGTGAGACGCCCAGGACCGGCAACACGCGGCTAAAGCCTTGAGAAATGCTGGGGCCAAATTCTGCTTTTTTGCCTTGCAGTGCTGTGAACACCGCTGACGTCATTGCTGCAACCAACACAAATTGCAGTATAATGCTGATGATGCCGACAACACTGGCACCGAGGACATTTGCCCCAAAGACCCCGGCCGTAGGGTCTGACAAATCTGGCAAGGTCATCATCTGAAAGATCAGCCCAGGCAAATAGAAGAGGGCTGACATCATAAACAAGGTAGTAAAATTCTTTAGGGCGACGTTGATCGTGGACGCAATAACATCCCCGATGGTTACATCCCGGGATGAGGGCACTGCATCAATATCAGACATGTGAATTCCTCCGCGAATCAATACGCCACACTGCCACCGCCCGCTCAAGTTGTCACGCTTGCCACGAGCAATTGTTGTGGCGGTGCCGCCGTCGATGATCGTTTTACTGCCAAAGGCAAGTTCTGTCCCGGGATCAAAAACAAGATCGCCGGCCAATGTACGTCCCTATAACCGTGAGAAGATCAATTGATACTGGGGCCGACATATCCACGTAGAATGTGCCCGCAGCGCCGCCCGTAACCGTTGGGCTGGAAGTGACATTGATCAAAGCACCGTTGGCAGAGGTGGTGACGATACCATCGGTGTTGCTGCTGACCGCGCTGGTGGTAGTGACGGCCATGTCTGTTGTGGTGGCAGAGATCGTGGTCACGCCACTGCCCCCAGTTGCGGGTCCTGGTGCCGTCACCGTGGTGGTGATCGAAACGCTTGTTGCATATTGCCGGGAGTAGACGCCAAAGACTGTGATGCCATAGGCATTCACCGCATCAAAGCACCCACCAACGGCCCCTGACTTTCATCTTGAGAATTCCCCATTGCTGTTCGTGGCAAGTTTGGAGTGAACCACCCTGGCAGTTCACCCTATGTTTAGGGGGGTGGGCGAGACTGACGGCAGAGGGGAGCAAAGGCCGATAACCTAAGAAGGCCAGTTTCTCTGGTAATTCATGCTTCAGTCATAATCGGGCCGATCCGGTCTTTCCTGTCGGGGCCTTTCGTTATCGCGATCACCCCCGCCGACGCCAATGCCAACACCGATATTGAACCTGAAGCGGCCTTCCTCTTCCTCTTCCTCGTCCCCAATGCAGCCATCAGTCCCATGGCGTGCGGTTCCTTCCGGACAGCGGCACCGTCGCCCTGACTCGTTCGGCACAAATGGTTCCTCGCACACCAGGGGTTGCCCAGGCTCTCTCGGAACACATAGGCCAAAGCGGCGCGAAGTATCTGCCAGGCATCGGCACCGTGTTCTAGCGGGATTGAGCTCTTCAAGTGGGCCACACAGAAACGGCGGCAGGTCTAGATCATCGTCTCTGTCTCTGACACATGCTGTTGCGCCATGAGGCGAGTATCCCTCTGGACACCCGCAGGCAATATTCTCAACGTCGGGGACGAAGGGTGGTTCGCATACCGGTGGGCGGCGAACGCACCCAACACCGGGGACCAAATCTTCTCCATTATCGCAGCCGCATTGTGTACGTGAAGTCCGTTCCATGTCTTCGTAAAGACAGACGCAAGCGTTGCCGTTGAGGTACGTCGTTTCGCGATCACACACAGGCACCTGCGGCCTTGGCGTTACACAGCCGCGGGAACCTTGCCACTCTGTCCCGCTGGGACAGCCGCACCTTGTTTCGTTCAAACGCCTCATGCTTGGATGGCGGCAGACACACTCGCCACCTTCAAGCGTGGCCGTTTCAGGGTCGCACTGTCGCGATTCCGTCTCTGCGAAATGTCCTTCAAAACAAGCGCTGTCGTTTTCGCTATCCACATCGACAAATGTGCTCGTCGCGCTAAACCTAAGGGTCGCACAGTTCTGGAAACTGTATTCCCCCTCACCTGTGCCCAAGGCAAGTGCGTTGACGATAATCGGCGGCAATTCATCCCCCGGAGCGAACAATGTCGCATCGGTAAAGACGCACCGTAAGATTTCACCGGCGCTCAGTGGGAACTGGTTGCCCGAAACACAATCCCAGCCCGAACCCGAAGCGCTGACGAAACTCAATCCCGCAGGGACCACATCGACAACCTGAATACCCTGCGGTGAACCGATCGCCCCAGCATTGTGTGTCACTGTGAGCGCAAACTCATATCCGGGAGTTGTGCCGGGGACCGGCCCCTCTTCAGTCAAGCCGGTGATATAACCCTCTTTGGAAAGGGCAAGGTCAATCTCGACCGGCTCTTCTTCGATTGGAACCTGCACTTCGATTGTGCTCGAGCAACAAAGGTCAATGCCGTCTTGACTGCCCCCGCCGGGCTGAACCGCATCGGCCTGGAAGGTTACCGTCTGACCTGGCACAAGGCCGAAAAGCTGCCACGTGGTTTCCGACGATCCCGACGGGACTGCCTGATATTGAGGCCAAACCGAAACGCTCGGGTCCATTGTGTTGAGGCTTAGAGTGCCTGCCCCAAAGCCAAATGGGCCGCTGCTGTGAAGCGTAAGAATGCCGTGACCATCTTCGCCGAGGATGAGGCTATGTTCAATGTCGAGGCAATTGGCGCCAGGGCAGTCGGGCCCCACCGCCTCACCCAGATCGACGGTCGAGGTAACCGTCTGAGTACTGCCTCCTGCAGTTACCTCCGCCTGAAGGATGGCTTCATTGGATACGACACCACATACTCCCACGACAGCTTGGTAACAAATCTGCGGCGCCTTATCAGCGGAAAAAGTGATCTCAAGTTGATAGGGGGCGCCAGGATCGCCAGCGTAGGTTGGAGAGAAGACAGCCGTTAGCGTACTGTTATCCCCCAAAGCAGAAATGTTGATCGGATAAGTATCACTTGCAGTCACTGCAATGGTTGAAACCACGTTACCGTTTATATCTTTTAGAACAATGGTTCCACCGGTCAGTTCGGTCGGCCGATTGTGGATGATAATATCGTCCCATGTTGCCGCAGTGGGCAAGGCCGAGCAGAAAAAGTCAGTAAGCTCGAATGTCTCGGTAATCTCGCTCCCGCCGCACGACGTTTCAGTACCGTCAAAAGCAAAGCGCCAAAGCACACCCGCGTGACCGAGGCCCAAGATACAATTGTCTGGGTTTGAGGGATCAATGGCGTAACCGTAATCCTGATATGCAGGCTTACCTAGACCGCCCCAATAGGGCGACCAATCCGCGACAGCGCAGTAGTCCGGCGCATTATTACCTTGCCCATTTGTGTAGTTGGCCGGGTCATTCAGGAATGACGTCCAATCGAGACAAGGGGTTTCGCCACCAGGATAGCCCGGCGCATAAATAATCCGTACAGCATTTGGATCAGGTATGCGCAATGTACGAAGCGCCACACCATTGGGGAACGCGATTGCGCCACCGGAATTCTGCGCATCTGATTTCGTAAAACCGTACAAAAAAGATCCGTCAGCAACATCCAAACACTCCATTGTTGCCCCGTGAATACATACAAGTTGTGTCACGTCAGAGAGATCAGGCACGAACGAAAAAATATAGTGAAACCCTGTCCAGGCAGTCGTATCAACCCACCCGCTTATGTCCACGCCTGCAAGAGGCCACCCGTTGCAAACAGCGCCCGTATTCAAATCCAAACAGGTGGCCGCGTCGCCATGTTGAACGAACAAGCGTGTTGGACTTGGGCCGGGTTCAGCTCGAATATCCCAATAGAAATTATTAGCAATGGCAAGTGTGGGTGGGTTCCAACCCGTGCAAGGCACACCCGGTGCGCCGCCGGACATGTCACGGCAAAAAACCTGCCCAGTACCAGCGCCATAGTCACCAACCAGCATGAACAACCGGTTCGGGTTTGAAGGGTCCTGCGCCACCCCCGCCATTTCATCTTCAATGGTGTAACCTTGTTGCGGAGAACCAGTGCCCGATGGATTATACAGAGTGGTTTGAGTCCCGCCTGAAAACGAGGCCAATGAGGCAAAAGTGCATTCCGTGTTCGAGGCCGTATCCCAGCACCCTATGCCGTAGTCTATTGTCGAAGGATTGCTGTTTCGCCGAAAGACTGGATAATAGATCGTGGTGCCAACAATGGCATGGCCGACCGCCGTCGGTGTATCCAGGTTCACGGACGAAGCTACTTTGGGGTAGCCATTGCATTGAGCCAGGGTGGCAAGATCCCAGCAAACAATTAGAGGCTGCGAGTTGTGGTGGTATATGCCGTAGGCGTTGGTTCCCACTGGTATGGGATAGGTTCCATCCCCACCACCTACCGCAGCCCCCGCACCGCTGAGGGATACGTCCATTGTGAAACTGTTTTCTGCGCCAAAGCCCGGATGGCTATATTGCGTATGATTACCAGTGCCATAGGGCGGTGTGGTCCAGGTCCAGCCCGGGGGCGCCACGATTGAGCCGTCTACAAAAGTTTGATTGGCGCTTAGGGTGTCATCAATGGTGACGTTGCTCGCCGGCGTAGGTCCATACAAGAGATCGTAACTTAAGACATAGTTGATCGTATCGCCCACATTGACCGTACCGGTAATCGGATTGCCATTGGCGTCGAGGGCTTCCTTGGCAAGAGTCAAGGGAAATACACTGGAAAAGGCGAATGTCGCCGTAAAGACAATGCTCAGCGTCGTTGCTACGCCGAGAGCCCATCGGCTTTTGCCATTAATCAAAAACTGTTTTAGATATTTAATCATTCTACTGAACATACCCCCTCTGGCGCATTCAGAACCAGCGTTTGCCTGCAGCAATCATAGGGTTCCCCGGTCGCCGCAGCCGCAGCGTTGTAACCGCAGACATCAAGGAAAATGGTTTGCCCAGGGGTTATCCCGTCCAGCGTCATCAAAGCCGGTGGCGGTACGGTGGAGATGTTGGGTCCATTGGCAATCGATACGCCTGGCGATTGAGAGAAGGCACGGATCGTATCAATGCCGATTGAAAGGGTGTCCTGCACCCCAGCGGTATAGACCCAACTGCCTGTCTCCGTATCGCAGGCGAATTCGCCGCCAATACTCATGCAGACTTGAGGGTTAGGCTGCGGGTCGTCGCCAGGAATCAACGGGATGAGTGGAATCAAAGGAATAATCGGCGGGAACCAGGGGTCCACTATCGGAGCTGTTGGCGTTGTTGGCGTGCCCGCGGTCGGTGGCGTACCCGGCGCCGTCGGAGCGCCCGCTGCAGGCGGAAGCACTGCGGCTGGGGGTAGAATGGCTGCTGGGGGCAACAAAGCTCCGGCTGGTGCAGTGCAGAAACGACCGCAGGACACCCGGTAGATACGCACACTACCCATATGCCCGTTGAGGTCCTCATCCTGGAGGCTGTCATCGTAATCCACAAAGTAACTGACAAGCGGTGGTGTGTTGAACTCCCGCACGGGGCCTACGGGGCTCGCCTGAAGGCCATGCACCATCAGTGGCCCGCCGGGAACAAACTCCCGATCTATAAAATCATAGCCGCGCAGGTTTTCGCCTGTGGTCCAAAGGGCAGCCTCGCATCGGTCAAAGTCCATGCGGCCAAACTGGTCATAACCATATCCAAGCGCAATTCCGCCATTGGCATTGCGGTGATCGTCCACGTAGCCAACCGCGTATTCTTCAGGTTCCAGAATCCAACGGCTGGGCGTTATCTCGACATCCGGATTTTCGCGCGAGTAGCGATAAACCCGCGCCGGTTCATTTGCCACAAAGGACGAATAGTCGTAACTGCCAACCACGCCCCCACGCTGGGCCACGATCATGCGGCCATTGTTCATAAAGGCAATGTCGGACACCGGCAGCGAGCCCTCGGGCAGATCAAGTTCCCAGCGCGGATCATCGGCAAAACTGCCGTCGATGCGGCGGTTGGTCTCATGGCTGCGAATACCCACCGACCAGATCTGCGATCTCGCCGCGACCGCGTAATAAAGCCGCCCGCGATGATAGGTCAGACCAAAGACCCGACGTTCCTCCGGCGTATATCCCCACGTTTCGGGGTCTTCGGTATCAAATGCACTTTGTTCAATGTTCGGATGAGCGCCCAAGTGATGGGCAACTGCGGGGAGATTTATTGCCTGTCGACCGGCAATGCCGTGATCGAACT
>JAJFIL010000135.1 GCA_021774965.1 Alphaproteobacteria bacterium | reverse complement strand
CATTGTAGCCCCCTGACATATCGCCATAGAGGGTGGCATAACCCACGGACATCTCGGACTTGTTGCCCGTTGTCAGCACCATGGAGCCAAATTTGTTTGAGAGCGCCATCAGGATGACACCCCGGATACGGGCCTGAATGTTTTCTTCTGTGGTGTCTGGCTTTGTGTCTTCGAACAAATCACCAAGCGTGTCCTCGAAAGAAAGGATGGCGTTCTTGATGGGCACGATGTCGTAGCGGGCGCCCAGTGCCTTGGCGCAATCTTCCGCGTCGGAATGGCTTTCACCACTGGTGTACTCAGAGGGCAGCATAACGCAGTGAACATTATCGGGGCCCAGTGCATCAACAGCGATGGCAGCAGACAACGCACTATCAATCCCACCAGACATGCCCAGTACCACGCCGGGGAAACCGTTCTTGCGCACATAATCGCGCAGGGCCAGAGTGACAGCTTCATAGACTGCGGCATCGCCTTCTTCGATCAAAGCCACATCGCCTGAGGCACAAGCCCAGCCTTTGTCGCTCCGCGTCCAGGTGGTGAGGGTGATGGCCTCATCCCAGGCCGGCATTTGCAGGGCAAGAGAACAATCCGTGTTCAGAACAAATGAGCCGCCATCAAAGACCAGCTCGTCCTGGCCGCCTACTTGATTCACGTAAGCAAGCGGTAGAGCACTTTCTTTTACGCGCGCCACCGAATGCGCCATACGGTCATGGACCTTGTCTTGCTCGAACGGAGAGCCGTTGGGCACCAAGAGAATTTCTGCGCCGGTCTCTTCCAGGCACTCCACAACGTCTTCAAACCAGATGTCTTCGCAGACGGCAACGCCCAGACGCACGCCGCGGAATTCAATGGGCCCAGGCATGGGGCCAGCGCTGAAGACTCGTGCTTCATCAAAGACGCCATAATTTGGCAAATGATGCTTATAGCGCAGCGCCTTGATCTCACCGCCGTCCAACAAAGCCACGGCGTTATAGAGCTTGCCTTCCTCGGCCCAGCTGGTGGGCAGGATCATGGCCGGTCCACCGTCTGAGGTCTCCTTCGCCAAAGCCTCAACAGCTTCGCGCACATCGTCCTGGAACGCGGGCTTGAGCACCAAATCTTCGGGCGGATAGCCAATGAGGAAGAGCTCGCTGAAAACGATGAGGTCCGCACCCTGCTTGGCCGCCTCGGAACGGGCCTTTAGGGCGCGCGCGGCATTGCCGTCGATATCACCAACGGTGGGGTTTAGCTGCGCAAGGGCAATCTTCAGCGTGTCAGTCATAGACCCTAGGTAATACGGAGCAGCCTCGGCTGCAATGGCCTAGCGAGGCCAGCGCGATTTAACTTACTGAAAGCACCACATCGCAGACCCGGTCGATCTGACCCGACGTCAGATAGGGGTGCATGGGCAAGGATATGAATTCGGCGGCCAGCTTCTTGGCGCCTGCAAACTCACCCTCCCCGGCATAGGCCTTAAACGCTTCCATCTCATGCAGCGGCTGGGTGTAGTAAATCGCGCAGGGAATGGAGGCATCTTTCAGGGCGGCCTGAACAGCATCGCGGTTGGGCAGCGCAAGGGTGTAATAACCCCAGGAGCTTTGAGATCTTGGATCCCGGGCTGGCATCGCCAGTTTCTCGGCCAAGCGCACATCATATTGCGCAGCATGTTTGGCACGCAGTTCCAGCTCTTCGGGGAAGATTGCTAGCTTTTCGAGCAAGACCCCTGCCTGCATGGAATCAAGACGGCCGTTAAAGCCAACACGAACTGATTCTTTGCGCTGAGCATCAGTACCGTGCCAGCGGATGGAGCGCCAGATCTCGCCTTGTTCCTTGTCCATGGTGAACAGTGCGCCAGCGTCTCCGTAAGCGCCCAGACCTTTGCCCGGGAAGAAACTGGTGGAGGAAATTTCAGCCAAGGCCCCCACAGATGTATCGCCTTGCTTGCCGCCAAAGCTTTGCGCTGCATCGGCCATGATCGTGAGGTTATATTGCTTGGCAATCTTCTGGATGGAAGGATAATCCGCAGGCAGCCCGAACAGATCTACCGGGATAATCATCCGAGGGCGCAGCTTGCCGGTTTCCAGAACCCCTTCGATCTTGGTGGCGAGGTCCGCCACATCCATGTTGAAGGTATCGGTGCGCACATCCACGAACACTGGTGTTGCGCCCGCCAGCAACACGGCATTTGCAGTGGCGTTATAGGTGATCGTTGGAATGAAAACCGCATCCCCTGCCCCAAGGCCTTCGCCCAGCATGGCAATGATCAGACTGTCGGTGCCACTTGCCACGCCAACGCAATCTGCAGCGCCAGTGAACTCGCATAATGCGGCTTCAAGCTCGCCCAACTCAGGGCCGTTGATATAGGCGCCATGATCGAGAACTTTCAGCAGGCGTTCTTCGATCTTGTCGCGAATACGAGCCTGTTGGGCCTTGAGGTCCATGAACTGTATTGGGCCGTCGCCGTCTGTGCTGGTCAATGATGAAGCCTTGGTCTGGTTGGTCATGAAAGTATTCCTTACGCAGCCGCGCCTGATGGTTCAGCGGCATCATGTATTTTGAGTGCAGTATCCAGCGCCCGGCGCCCGCACTGCCCGGTGATGACCGGTCGCGTTTTCGTCCGTACACTGTCAATAAATTTCGATACAGCAAAGCCCAGAGGGTCTGCCATCACGGCTGGTTGGTCATCGCCGAAAAGATCCCCCAGCTTTGCCGATGTGGTGTTTTCAACCTTGCGGTTGATGAAATCGATATTGATCACGCCATCAGGATAAGTGATGGACATGTTGCGGTCGCGCTCCTCAGCGATGCGACTCGCGTGCAAAACCACCTCCGCATCCTCCCCAAAGGAAAGTCGCGCGGTCACTTCGTCGGGATGATCGCCGTGAATGGTCTTGGCGTCCGCATCCACACGGGTCAGCGCGCCCGGGATCACTTGATGGATCAAATCCAGATCATGGATCATCAGGTCCATCACCACGGACACATCCATGGCACGACCCGTAAAAGGCCCGGCGCGGGTAGCAGAGATCTTGGTGGGGGCTACATCGCGAGACAAAAGTCCAAAAGCGTCAAACACAAAACGTTCCTGGTGGCCCACTTGCAAAGTCAGACCATTGGCCTTGGCCAGCTGGATCAGCTCGTCGGCATGTTCAGTCTTGAGCGCGATGGGCTTTTCCACCAGCACATGGGCACCAGCGCTCAGCGCCTGCTTGGCTACTTGATAGTGAAACACGGCTGGGCAGGCCACGGTGACAAGATCAAGCTGCCCCGCGATGACGGAAAGATCAGAGACCGCATCGACCCCCAACTCCTCGGCCAATTTACCGGCCTGAGCTGGATCAGGGTCGACGATGGCCATCAGCTCCACGCCGTTTGCTTCGGCATATTTGCGGGCATGGAAGGTGCCGAAGACACCTGCGCCGACCACTGCTGCTTTAAGTACGTCCGATCCGGACATTATCGTTAAACCTTCATCCTTCAGGCGCTCAAAAGCGTCTGGTAAAAATTGGCCGAAACCCTAGTTAAGGGAGCCCCACAGCCTCTTTTAGGCGGTAAAACGAGGATAGTTTCAAGTCACCTATTGTTTCAGGATTATTACGGGCTAGGCTTAACCTTAAGTCTCAAACATTTCATCTGAAGGATCCCTAAAATGAATGCCGTTGTCTCCAAGGAAATCCGCCTTGTCTCTCGCCCTGTGGGCATGCCCACCCTTGAAAACTTCGAGCTGGCAGAGGTTACCATGCCGGATCTCGCAGAGGGTCAAATCCTACTCTGCAATCGCTGGCTGACGGTGGACCCTTATATGCGCGGGCGCATGTACGACACCAAAAGCTATGTGCCGCCGTTTCAGATCGGCGAAGCCCTTCAAGGTGGCGCCATCGGCGAAGTTGTCGAAAGCCGCAATGATGCCTTCCCTACCGGCACCTTTGTGAACCACATGGACGGCTGGCGCGAATACGCCATCACTGACGGTGCGATGCTGCAGAAGGTCGACCCTGATCTGGCCCCGCTCCAGACTTATCTGGGCGCCATGGGCATGCCGGGGCTGACCGCGTACGGCGGGCTTTTGACCATTGGCCAACCCAAAGAAGGCGAGACCGTTTTTGTCTCCGCCGCCTCAGGCGCCGTGGGCCAGCTTGTGTGTCAGATCGCCAAGCTCAAGGGCTGCCGCGTGGTGGGCTCTGCGGGGGGCAAGGAAAAATGCGATTGGCTGACGGAAGTTGCCGGCATTGATGCTGCGGTGGACTACAAGGCCTGCGCCAATCAAGAAGAGCTGCAAGCCGCCGTCGCTGCTGTCTGCCCCGATGGCATTGATATCTATTTTGAGAACGTAGGTGGGGATCATCTGATCACAGCGCTCAACCTTGCCAACCCCTGGGCCCGCTTTCCCATGTGCGGCACGATCTCGTCCTACAATGCCATGGAAAAGCCTGACGGTATCTGGAACCTGTTCAACGTCATCGGCAAGCGCATCCGGATGGAAGGCTTTATCTCTTTTGATTACATCGGCATGGCCGAAGATTTCACTCGCGACATGTCAGGTTGGATCAAATCCGGCGACATCAAGCTCAAGGAAGATGTCATTGAAGGTGTCGAGAACACACCGCAGGCCTTTCTCAATCTGTTTACGGGCGGTAACTTCGGCAAGATGCTGGTGAAACTGGATTAGGACTTTCCCTGGCGGCCTTTAGTCAGCACACAACATACTGTCTGTCGTCATTACCCGACTTGTTCGGGTAATCCATGACTGCGTCAGGTTTCGCAACGCGAGGCACTCGGCGCGATGGACCACCCGGACAAGCCGGGTGGTGACATGTTGAGGGTAGAAAACCAATCGCGAACGTCATTCCGGGGCTTTGCAATGCAAAGAACCCGGAATCTCTGGATCTCGGATGGCGGCTCGAGATCCCGGATAATTGCTGAAGCAATTTCCGGAAATACAGTACATGAACTTAAGCCACGGCCCGTGATTTGTCTCGTTCCTTGGCGATGTTCTCGGCGATGAGGAACGCGAGCTCCAGGGCCTGAGATGCATTAAGACGCGGATCACAATGGGTGTGATAGCGGCTTGAAAGATCATCCGCAGAGATCGCTTGCGCGCCACCGATACATTCGGTGACATCTTGGCCGGTCATCTCGAAATGAACGCCGCCGGGGTGTGTCCCTTCGGCGCGATGAACGGCGAAGAAGTTTTCCACTTCCTTCAGTACACGTTCGAACGGACGGGTCTTAAAGCCCGTGTCCGTTTTGACCGTATTGCCGTGCATAGGATCACAAGACCAGATCACCTGACGCCCTTCGCGTTTCACGGTGCGAATTAGACCTGGCAAATGCTTGGAAACATCATCCGCGCCAAAGCGACAGATCAGTGTCAGACGACCGGGATCATCTTCGGGGTTTAATGTGTCCATGAGCTTGATCAGATCATCAGGCTCCATCGTCGGCCCACATTTGATGCCGATGGGATTGCCCACACCACGGAGGAATTCTACATGCGCGCCATCTGGCTGACGCGTGCGGTCACCGATCCACAGCATGTGCGCCGAGGTGGCGTACCAATTGCCTGTGGTGGAATCCACGCGGGTCAATGCTTGCTCATAAGGCAGCAGCAATGCTTCGTGGCTGGTGAAAAATTCGGTCTGGCGTAATTGCGGTGCCGTCTCTGGCGTAATCCCGCAGGCTTCCATGAAGTTGATGGCCTCAGAAATCCGGTCCGCCATGGTGCGATAGCGTTCAGCCTCAGCGCTATTCTCCACAAAGCCCAGATTCCAGCGATGGACATTGTGCAAATCCGCATAACCGCCACCGGCAAAAGCCCGCAGCAAATTCAGGGCCGAGGCAGATTGATTGTAGGCCATCTCCATCCGCTTGGGGTCTGGAATACGGGAGGCCTCATCAAAGCCGATGGAATTGACAATGTCCCCGCGATAACTCGGCAGTTCCACGCCATCTTGGGTTTCTGTGTCCGCAGATCGCGGCTTGGCAAACTGCCCGGCAATGCGGCCCACCTTCACGATGGGCATGGCCGCGCCATAGGTCAGCGCCGCAGACATTTGCAGGATCACGCGGAATGTGTCGCGAATGGTGTCGGCCGAAAATTCGGCAAAACTCTCCGCGCAATCGCCCCCCTGGAGCAAAAACGCCTTGCCCGCGGCCACATCGGCCAGCTGAGCGCGTAGCGCCCGCGCTTCTCCGGCAAAGACAAGCGGCGGCATTTCTGCTAGGCGCTTTTCCGTAGCAGCGAGGGCATCCTTATCCGGATAGTTCGGTAATTGGCAGACAGGCTTGGTTTTCCAGCTTTCAGGCGACCATTTTTGCGACATAACTCTAGACCCATGTTCAATCTTGTATGCTTCTTTGGCATGCCAATTTGGCACACTGCATTGCAGCATAATGCAATATCCGCGCAAGATCGAGTGGATTAGCGTGGGATCGTTGTTTTAGGGTGAACAAAGCCCTAGAGCCGAGAAAATGCCCTGTCAGGGGCTTAGAGCTTGGGTTGGGCCTGTTTGCCGGTGTGATCCACTTCGACCTCCGGCGCTTCATATTTCTCGCGCATGGTGACCATCTCTTCGGCTGCGGTCGGGTGAACAGCGACGGTGGCATCAATCTGAGCCTTGGTTGCGCCCATCTTGACCGCAATGCCCAGCATTTGGATCATCTCGCCCGCTTCATGCCCCATGATGTGGGCGCCCAGGACCTTGTCGGTCTTGGCATCCACCACCAGCTTCATGAAGGATGTTTCTTCCCGGTCCGCAAAGCCATGCTTCATGGACCTGAAAGAGGATTTGTAGATGTCCACCTCATGGCCCTGGGCGATGGCATCTTTTTCAGAACATCCAACCGTGCCGATGGGTGGTTGCGTGAAAACCGCCGTGGCAATGTCGCTATAATCCATGGTCATGGGATTATCCATGAACTCGGTCTCGGCAAAGCAAATCCCTTCGCGGATCGCCACGGGAGTCAGCGCCATGCGGTCCGTTACATCACCAATGGCAAAGATGGTGTCGCAACTGGTTCCGGAGTATTTATTGACTTTGATCGCGCCGTGATCGTCCAGCTCGACGCCCGCCGTCTCCAAACCAAGCCCTGCCGTATTGGGGCGTCTGCCTGTTGCATAGAGCACCAGATCGCAGGAAATTTCCTGTTCGCTTTTCAGGATTACGGTGAAATCATCATCGTTCTTTTCGATGCATTTAACATCGGCCTCGATCATCACCTTGATGCCTTTGGCTTCCATCTGGCGACGAGCCAATGCACGCAGATCCAGATCAAAGCCGCGCAGCACTTCCGCGCCGCGATAGAGCAGCGTTACATCAACGCCGAGACCATTCATGATGCAGGCAAACTCAACGGCAATATAGCCGCCGCCCACCACCACAAGGCGCTCGGGCAGGTTTTCCAACTCAAACATCTCGTTGGATGAAACCGCGCGCTCAATGCCCACAACTTGCTCTGGGAAAAATGGCCAGCCGCCGGTGGCGACAAGGATTTTCTTGGCCGTTACATCACGGTTCTCATTGACCAGGTGCACAGTATTTGGCCCAGTGATGATCGCGCGATCCTTGATTAGTTCCGCGCCCGCCAGTTTCAGATTGCGCTCGTAAATATGCGCCAGGCGATTGACCTCGGCCTGAACGCTGTCGCGCAGCGTTGACCAATTAAAAGAAGTCTCGCCCACGTTCCAGCCAAAGGCCGCCGCATCTTTAAATTCTTCCTCGAACTCGCTTGCATAGACGAACAGTTTTTTGGGAACGCAGCCGCGCACCACGCATGTGCCGCCGGGCTTGTGTTCTTCAGCCACCGCTACACGGGCACCCGTTTGGGCCACCAGCCGCGAGGCGCGCACGCCACCAGAGCCTGCACCAATGGTGAAAAGGTCATAGTCGAATTCAGACATGGGCTTGCCTTATTTGGTTGAGCCTGGCTTGATTATACCTGAGCGTTCGATGCGCCTCAACGCAGGCAGTTACATAAGGTGCTTGCGGCTAATTTACACCGCCGTGGTGTTTCACCCCATCGGGGCCTGCCGTGATCACCTTGCTGGCCATGCCCAGAAACAGGCCGTGATCCACCACACCGGGAATGCCTGCCAGAGCTATAGCCAGAGCCTCAGGCTGCTCAATCTTCTCGGCTTTGAGGTCCAGGATATAATGCCCGCCATCGGTCACAAATACGCGTTCATCCTTATCCAGACGCATATCCATCTCAATATCTCGGCCCAGCACATAACGGCAGGCATTGGCCACCGCCCCTGCCGTAAGCGGAAGCCCAAACGGCACCACCTCCACCGGCAGGGCAAACGCCCCCAGATGGTCCACCAGCTTGCTATCGTCCGCGATGACGATCATGCGCTGAGACGCACCGGCGATAATTTTTTCCCTCAGAAGTGCTCCCCCGCCGCCCTTGATCAAACGCAGCTGAGAGTCGAACTCATCGGTGCCGTCCACGGTGACATGGATGGTCTCCACATCGTGCATTTCGGGAAGGTGAATGCCCAAGGCCTTGGCCTGCGCGGCAGAAGCCTCCGAGGTCGGCACCCCTTGGACCTTGAAGCCTTGTGCAACGCGCTCACCCAAAAGATCGATAAAATGGGCTGCCGTAGAACCCGTGCCCAGCCCCACGGTCATACCGTCGGTAATTTCTTCCAAAGCAGCCTTGGCCGCCGCCCGTTTCCAGGCATCTTGTTCGCTCACAGCAACGCTCTCCTAAATTCCGCCAAAGCAGAGATATTTGATCTCAAGGTATTCGTCGATCCCGTATTTGGACCCCTCCCGTCCCATACCGGATTCTTTCACCCCGCCAAAGGGGGCAACTTCCGTGGACATAATGCCGGTATTGATCCCCACCATGCCGTATTCCATCGCCTCGGCCACTTTCCACACCCGGTTGATATCCTTGGCATAGAAATACGATGCCAGCCCATAACGGGTGTCATTGGCCAACCGAATCACCTCGTCCTCATCGCCGAATTTGAAAACGGCGGCGACGGGCCCAAAGGTCTCTTCCTCGGCAAAGCGCATTTTGCGGGTCACACCGGAGATGACGGTCGGCTCAAAGAAGGTGCCTACATTCCCTACCCGCTTGCCGCCCAGTTGAACCTTTGCGCCCTTGGAGACCGCATCCGCAATATGGCTCTCAACTTTCTCAACGCCGACTTCGTTGATCAAGGGGCCCTGATCGAAAGTGCCTTCCAGGCCATTGCCGCAGGTCAAATCTTTTGCTGCCTCAGCCAGCTTTGTCACAAACTTATCATGGATATCCGCATGCGCATAAATACGATTTGCGGCCACGCAAACCTGCCCCGTGTTGCGGAACTTGGCCAGCATGCAGCCCGCAACCGCAGCATCAACGTCTGCGTCGTCAAACACAATGAAGGGTGCGTTGCCGCCCAGCTCCAGCGATATCTTCTTCACCGTGTCCGCAGACTGGCGATAGAGCAGTTTGCCCACCGCCGTTGAACCCGTGAACGTAACCTTGCGCACGATGGGATTTGAAGTCATCTCACCGCCAATGGCTTTTGCGTCCCCTGTCACCACGTTAAAGATGCCTGCAGGAATACCGGCACGACTTGCAATCTCTGCCAGCGCCAAGGCGGACAGTGGCGTATCCGGTGCAGGCTTGATGACCATGCTGCAGCCTGCCGCCATGGCCGGGGCCGCTTTACGGGCAATCATGGCTGAGGGGAAATTCCACGGGGTGATGGCGGCACAAACCCCCACGGGTTGTTTGATCACCACCAGACGCTTGTCTGCGGCAAAGCCGGGGATCGTATCTCCATAAGCGCGTTTGGCTTCCTCAGCGAACCATTCAAAGAAGGATGCGCCGTAGACAATCTCGCCCATGGCCTCGGCTAGGGGTTTGCCGTTCTCCGCCGTCATGATGCGGGCGAGGTCGGCCTGGTTTTCCATCATTAGATCAGCAAACCGTCTGAGGACGACAGAGCGCTCCTTGGCCGTCTTGGCGGCCCAAGCTGGCATGGCCGCTTCCGCTGCCTTGATGGCTTGAGCTGCCTCGCTAGCCCCCAGTTGAGCCACATGAGCGATCTCTTCTCCCGTGGCGGGATTGAGGACAGGTGCCGTCTCGGCTCCGCTCACCCACTCGCCATTGATGTAGGCGGCCTCACGAAGAAGGGTGCTGTCGGCCAAACCGAGTTTCGGGGTCTTGGACATGAATGCCTCTTTGTTTGAAATCTGGCCGAACTATAGCGGCTCAAATCAACACTGTTAACAGTCTCCCGCTTGCGCAAGGCGGCGCTACGTCTATTGTGGCTCACCAAACACGAAGGGCAACACAGGCGATCATGGACCTCAATTTCCAGCTACATTGTTGGGGCAAGGAATTTTCCAACTATTCCCTGATGCGCCACCGGGATTTTGTGGGCCACCTCGCCACCGGCAAAAACTCTGGCACCCATTGGGTGAAGTACATGATCTGCCTGGCGCTGGCTGAGCACTATGGCGTTGAGCCTCCTGAGTTCTTTAACGCAGACGCCACCAACGCCTTTATGGGCAATCCCAAGAATGTAAAACCCCTGCCCGGCCTGCCGCGCCTGGCCAGCTCTCACACTATTCCCGGCTTTGCCTATGATGTGCCCTTGTTGCGAGGCTCAAGGCCATATCCACCAGTTGCGGTGTTAGTGCGCGATCTTCGAGACGTGCTCATCTCTCACTATGAGAAATGGAAAGATACCTATGAGCTTTCCTGGTCCGAATTCCTCCGTGGGCAGATGGGTAAGCGCGGGCTTCGATGCGATATCTGGTGGTACCTGCATTTCATGAATCGCTGGGGCGATGCCGTGAAAGCTCTACCAAATGAGGTGATAGCGGTTCGCTATGAAGAACTGCGGCAAAACCCCGCCGATGAGGTGGCCCGCAT
>JAJFIL010000134.1 GCA_021774965.1 Alphaproteobacteria bacterium | reverse complement strand
TTCTGCGATTGAAATAAAAGATAGACGGCGGAAAAGCGAATGTGTTTCTGCTGACGCTTTGTCATCAGGTGAATCAGCACGGGAATGGCGATTCCCAATAATCCTAAAAGATAAATGGGAGATAGGAAATTCAGGTTCATAGAATGGAACCACCTTGGTGGTGTAAGTATGAATCACCTCCCCCAGTCCCTCCTTGATAAAGAGGGGAGCAAGGGCATCGCCATAAAAAAACTCCCCCTCTTACCAAGGGGAGGTTGGGAGGGGTTGAGTCAGGTTTGTTGCCAAGAGCAATTAACACGGTTTTTTGGCCTGAATATTTACTTTCATACTTTACCCAAACTTTGACGCTTCAAAAGGTAATAACTCAAGGCCTGTTCCAGCGGCGTGGAGGTTTCCAGAAAAACGTAATCCACCTTCAGCCCCAGGCACAGACTGCGGTAGGACTCGATTTGATCTTGAATGGCCTTCTGGTATTCCTCGCGCACGTCTTGCGGGTCGAGGCCGATGTTGGGGTCGTCCTCCAGCGATTCAAATACGATATCCCCCTCAAAGGGCAGTGAAACTTCGTCTGGATGGAGAACGTGAAAGAGCACCACTTCCAGGCCCCGCGATACCAGAAGCTTGAGATCTTTTTGGATGTCGTCCTCCTTGGCCAGCAGGTCGGAAACCAGAATCAGCATCCCGCGGCTCTGCAGACGTTCCACCAGCTTGCCGACCACCGTGTCCAGGCGCGTGGTCCCGCTGGGTTCAATCGTGGAGAGCCCGTGCAGGATGTGTTGCAGGTGCGAGGTCTTGGACCGGGGCGGAATGTGCCGGGTCACCTTGTCATTGAATAACGCCAGCCCCACGGCATCAAATTGTTTCAAGAGCAGGCAGGAGAGGGAAGCGACCAGAGTGCGGGCGGTGTCCATTTTGGTGAGGCCCGTTTGATTCGGGGACACATAGCCCATCGAGCCACTGCAATCGAGCAAAATGGTGCACTTGAGATTGGTGGACTGTTCGAACTGCTTGACATGATATTTGTCGGTCTTGCCCACCACTTTCCAGTCGATGTGGCGAATTTCATCGCCGGGAGAGTAATCCTTATACTCGGCAAATTCGACGCTTGATCCTTTATGACGGCTCCGGTGCTGGCCGGACAGGAGTCCCTCGACCAGATTCAGCGCCCGCATTTTCAAGGAGGAAACTTTGGATAGAACTTCGGGATCGTAGGAAAAGGATTCGTTCTCTTGCATATCCGGTTTTCAATTCAAGGAGATAGGGTGGCATCAGCAGTCTAATTTTAGAATTTCGGACCCTCTTTGGCAAATTAAAAAGGAAGGTTCTTTATCTGGAGATTAGATTCCCTCACCTTGACAGTTGACAATAGGGTAAAGGTATATACAATAAAACCTTGCGTCCGATTAGAATCCGGCACGGCCCGGACAGCCGGTGCTCCAAGCTCTTCCAAACTAAAAGAAAAAGGGTCTTTAAATATGAATAAACCTTTTAATGACGAACCTGTGGAGGTTCTGGTCAAAAAGCATCTGACCCGGGCAGGAACCGTGCTCGACCTCAGGTTGAAATACATTGGTGACGCAGGAATGGAATATCTGGCTCAGTGCCAAGAACTGGCGGGGCTTCAGGAATTGAATCTGGAGAGAAATGAAATCACCGATGCGGGCGTCATAGCCTTGGCCGATTCAAAAATCATTACCGGGCTGAAGGTCCAGCATCTGGAGCGCAATGCCATTGGCGATGCTGGCGCGAAGGCTATTGCCAAATCGCCGGTATTTTCCCACCTGGCGATCCTCAATTTGTGGAAAAATAAAATAGGGTCGGAAGGCACCCGTGAGCTAGCTCAGTCCATCAATCTGGTGAGCCTGGACACCCTCGATCTCGCGCAAAACCAGATGGGAGATGAGGGCGCCAAAGCGTTATCGGAAAGCCCGACCCTGGCGGGGTTAAAATACCTGGAGGTTTTCGGCAATGCTCTGACGGAGGACGGGAAAAAGCTCCTGAAGGAGTGCGAGAATTTTTCGAATCTGCAAACCCTGGTCCTGGAATAAATCGCGGACTTTAGGTATCTCATTACGAGCGGGGGCTTTAAAGGGCAGATATGTGGTTGAGTTTCATATAAATGCAACCTGAGTCCCGCCGGTGACAGGACTCAGGGAAGAAACGATTTAAGCTATGGTATCGATATTGTTCCCAGTGGCTTTGGGACCGCTGGAAGCAGACGCCTGAGTGGCTTGAGCCAATTGAGCGGTGGCTTTTCCTTCCTGTTTCTGAGCGGTGTTTGCCTTGCCGGTGGCGGCGGCTTGAACTTGCGGTGATACGGCACTGACGTCGCTAATGGCACCCTTCGAAAATCTCCTAAATTAATTAAAATAATACTTAATTAGCTTGTCGGAATAAAAAATAATAACTTTATGGTGGTGGGATAAAAATATCGTTTTTTTTCGGAGTTGCTAATTATTACTCGGTTTTTGATCGAATACACGAATCTAAAATGTTATTAAGGGCATCTCTAGAAAAGAAATTGACTGAATGCACCTGATCGTCAATTCAAGGAAGCGACTTTGTTTTAGTGGGAC
>JAJFIL010000133.1 GCA_021774965.1 Alphaproteobacteria bacterium | reverse complement strand
GGATGGAACCCAGGAACAATAAAAGCACAATGACCGCCAGAACCGCTCCCATGGCCAGGTTCGATTTAACGAGCCGCATGGATTCATCGATATAATCCACATCCTTATATACGATACTCAGTTGCAGGGGAATTCCGCGGTTGAGCAGTTCCTTGTTCAAACCGATCACGGCTTCCTCTGTCAGATTACAGGTTTCCACCACGTTGGCGCCCGGTTTTCTGATGATGCCAAAGGCATTTGACAACCTTCCGCTGATACGAACCAGGGAAGCGGTGCGCTGATACCCATCGACCACCGTTGCAAAATCACGTACGGTGATGGTCCTGTCGCCATCGCGCTTGACCACGGTGTTCAGAATTTCTTCGGCGCTGGTAAATTCACCCAGGGTTCTTACCGTGTATTCGCGGTTGGCTTCCTCGTGAAAGCCGGCGCGGGTGTTCTGGTTTTCCTCGGACAATCTCTGGATCACATCTTCATAGGTCAGATGCAGGCGGGCCATGCTGTAAGGATCAAACTCGACGCGCATTTCCCGTTCTTCGCCGCCAAAGTGCCAGACGTCGGCGACTCCCGTGACTCTTAAAAGAGTGGGAATGATGATATCCTCTCCCACCTTGAACATATAATTCTGGTCCAGATCCGGCATTTTGGGGTTGGGTTTATCGAACACGATCCACATGATCGGACTCGAGTTATCGCTGGAAATGGATTTCAATGTCGGCTTGTCTGACAGGACAGGTAGATCCTTCACCTGTTGCAGTTTGTTGTTCACATCGATGGTGGCGATGTTTTTATCCGTCCCCCAATCAAACTCCAGCGTGATCGTGCTCAACCCCTGCTGACTGCGGGAGGTCATTTTTTTCAAACCCTCCACCGACTCCAACTGCTCTTCCAACCGACGGGTGATGTTGCGTTCCACCTCATTGGGGGAAAGCCCCCGGTACTCGGTTCTCACTTCGATGATGGGTTTATCGACTGTGGGGGTGAGTTGTCTTGGCAGAATCTGGAAGCAAAAGGCGCCCACAGCGGCAATGAACACAACCATGACCGTGACCGTGTGGTAATTGCGAATGGATTGATCGATCAGCTTCATCAGGTTTCAGGCGATTTGGCCGGTTTTGCATCGGCGTCCGGGCCTTTGGATGCGGCGTTGAAAGGGGTTTCCGCCTCCGGCGACAGGTTCGTGGGAAATACGTTGGCTCCGGGAAACACCGCCCCGGACCCGCGTAAAATCAGATCCGCATCGGCTCCCAGCTGTTTGGTGAAATCCTCAATCTCCACATATTCGTCTCGTTCCTTATAGGCTTTGACTGGAACCAGGTGGGCTTTTTTATTTTTCATGATGTACACCACCGTTCCCTGGTCGCCAATCACCAAGGATATAGAAGGCACATGCAGGACATTTTTACGAACGCCAAAATTCATGATCGCCTCAAGATTTACACCGGGAAACAACGATGCGTCAGGATCCGGCAGATCAATCTGGACTCTGATATTGCCCGAATAAATATTGGCGTCTGGAATGACCCGGATACTCTTGGCCAGGTTTTTCCCATATTTGAAACGCTGGTTGAGTTCCTTGGCGAGAAATTCGGCGCCTTCCAGTTGTTTTAATTTGCTGCGATACCCCTGCGGCATTTCCAGGACGGCTTTCAAACGCGAAGCGCCGATCATTTCCACCACTGGCGTGCCTGCGCTGGCGAATGCGCCCTGCTCGATTTTTTTTGCAATCACCACACCGGCAAAAGGCGCCGTCACAGACGCTTTGCTCAGGTCGAGATTCGCTTTGTCGATGCGTTTCTGGATTCCCTCCATTTCAGATTTTTTCTGCTCAATGTCTTCCCTGCGGGAACTCATTCCCGCATTCAGAGCCGCCTTGCTGATTTTAAGGACATCTCCGGCCCGGCGTGCGCGGTCCACGGCCTGGTCCAACTCCGACTGAGAAACAAATCCCTGAGTCATCAGCTTTTCGAATCGCTCTTTTTCTTTTACCGCGAATTCCCATGCGCTTTCATCGGCATTGACCTGGGCCTCCAGTTTTTCCTTATCCTCCGGGCGAAGACCCTCCTGGGATTTTTCGTATTCAATTTGCGCCACCGATAGATCGGTTTTCAATCGTTCGAGTTCCAGTTTATATTCACGGGGATCAATGGTGGCAAGTAAAGCCCCTTTTTTGACACGCATGCCTTCCTCAACCAGAATGCGGGAAACCTGCCCCGCCACTTCCGTGTTGATCACCACCCGCTGTTCCGCTTGAATGTTGCCAACGGTGCGGACTTGATCCATCACATCCAGATAGACCACTTTGCCGACTTGAACCGGAAGGGAAAACTCCCTCTTTTTAGCAGAAACCTCCTCTTTCCCACCGGAACAGCCGAACTGTAAGAAGGGGAAAAGTAAAAGCGCTGAAAGCCACAACAGAACCTTTTTGTCGCGGCCAATTTTGTTATAATTCACGGCAGGCCAGATAATTTATATTGATATTTGGATGCATTATCCACTATAAATTTTTTTTATTCAAATAATTCATGAACTTATATTCTTCTCCGCCCTACCCTTTGGATGACTTCGAGTATCGCCTGCTCGATACAGGGAACTTTCAAAAACTGGAACGCTTCGGCCCACACACGTTCATTCGCCCGGCGCCACAGGCGATCTGGCCCAAAAGCCTTGACGAAAGCGAATGGAAAAAAGCCGAAGGCGAATACAAATATTTCAAAGGAAAAGAGACTGGCGGTGAATGGAAATTTTTTACAAAACTTCCTAAAGACGGCTGGACCATCCGATTCAGAGAATTATCTTTTAAAATGCATCCTACGGGATTTGGCCATATAGGCATATTTTCTGAACAGGCTCTCAACTGGAACTGGATCGACGAGCGGATCTAATCGAGCGGTCGTGAGAAAATCAATCTCCTCAACATTTTCGGCTATACCGGGGCCAGCACGATTGCCGCCGCCAGCGCCGGGGCCAGCGTCACCCATGTGGACGCCTCCAAGGGGTCTGTCACCTGGGCGCGGAAAAACCTGGAGCTTTCGGGGTTGGGCGATAAACCCGTCCGCTGGATCGTAGACGACGCTCTGAAAATTATACAATGAGAACACAAAAGAGGCCGACGGTACGAAGGCATCATGAAGGACCCGCCCACGTATGGACGCGGTCCCAAAGGCGAAGTCTGGAAAATCGAGGACCAACTGTCCGAACTGATGTTGCATTGCCGGCAGGTGTTGAGCGATCACCCTCTATTGATCCTGCTCACCACACATTCTCCCGGCTTCTCGGCCTTGACGCTTAAAAACATGGTGATTAAATTTCTCGTAAAACCTGAAGCCGGAACGTTTGAAACCGGTGAAATGTTTATCCACGACACCGGCTCGGGACTGCATCTTCCCAACGGATTTTATTCGCGCTGGAGCAATG
Organism: Alphaproteobacteria bacterium; assembly: GCA_021774965.1. Lineage (GTDB taxonomy): Bacteria > Pseudomonadota > Alphaproteobacteria > JAJFIK01 > JAJFIK01 > JAJFIK01. The sequence goes on along the minus strand of JAJFIL010000133.1, from coordinate 1,272 downwards.
GGGCTGTAAAATAACTAACTGGCTTATAATGACCGGGACGATACGATTTCATCTCCATAAATATTTGTCGTTATAATCAGCCAATCGTTAAATTTTCGTTTCTTTCGAGGCAATCATGGCGCTTGAATTTTATAATTACCTTAAAACCCATGCTGAAAACACTCCCGATCATTTGGCCATTATCGATGGAGAGGTCACCCTCACTTACCGTGAACTTTTAGAGCGGGTAGAGAAGTTCTCCAATGCCTTGACCGGACTCGACCTCAACCCGCACAGCAAACTGGGAATTTTTTGCCTGAATCAAAAAGAATACCTGATTGCCTTTCTGGGTGCGTTGCGCAAAGGCTTGCCTGTTGTCCCCTTCAATTTTCTTTTAGGCCCGGAGGATCTGGTTTTCATCACCAAAAACGCCGGGGTCGACACTTTGGTGGTGGATTCGGTATTTATAAAAAAAGAAACCCTTCCTTTTTTCAAAATGTTTCCGCACAAGATTGTGGTTGGAGACGCTGACCTTACGCCCTTGGGGGCGGGAACCCTGCCTTTCGAGGGTTTTTTACAGCGCGGAGACGATCATGAAGCTTCCAAACCCCATCCCAAAGACCCATCCATTCCCGACACGATTTTTTATACCTCGGGGACCACGGGCCGCCCCAAAGGGGTGATGCTGGAGGAGAAACAATTTGACGCCAATTGTGACGGGTTTCTGAAGCATTTGGATATTGCCGGGAACGACCGGGCCATCGTCGCCCTGCCATTATTTCATTCTTTCGGCAACATCATGGCCCTCGTCCTTTTGCGGCAGGGAGCCACGCTGATCCTGTTGCGGCAATTCGCTCCGAAAACCATTCTGGCCACCGTCACCAAACACCAGGCCACCCTGCTGCCATTGGTTCCGACGATTTATTCCTTCCTCCTGGATATCTTTGCACGCGGCGGTCACGACGTTGCCTCGCTCCGCGCTTGCATCTCAGGAGGCGCTTCGTTGCCGGAAGTCTTGCACGAAAGAGTCCGGGATATTCTTGGGACCACCGTGCTCGAAGGCTACGGACTCACCGAAACCTCTCCCGTGATCGCTGTCAACACCTCGCAAAAAGGCGGCGTTCCCGGTTCCGTCGGACCGGCACTGCCTAATTTAAAACTAAAAATCGTGGATGAGGACGGTCAACCAGTCAAGCAAGGGGATGTGGGAGAAATCTGGGTGCAGGGGGAAACGATCATGCAGGGGTATTGGCAGAACCCAACTGAAACGGAAGAAATTCTGACCAGCGACGG
>JAJFIL010000132.1 GCA_021774965.1 Alphaproteobacteria bacterium | reverse complement strand
GGCTGCATGCGGGTTTTCATAACCCCTTCCTGCAGCTCGCCCGTTACGTTTGAGAGCCGCTGAAGCGGCACTTCAAACTCGCTGTCGTCCAGATGGCGTACCATTTCCAGCAATTGATTGCGGGTGAGCACCAACTCGCTGACCATGGTCATCAAGTTCTCGATCACGTCCACATTGATGCGGATGGATTGGGTCGCAATGGAAGGACCTTTGTCTTTCGCAGCGTCCTCTGCAGGAGCAGCAGCTGCGGCAACCGGAGCAGCTGGCTCAGCGGGAACCTCAACAGGCTCTTCAATCTCCGCTTCAACTTCGGCTTCAGCCTCAGGAGCTGGCTTTTCTTCGACGAAGTCAGGGTCGACTTCGGTGTTGTTGAAGGCTGCTTCCAGCTCTTCTTCAATTGTCATGGTCTTTCCGGCATCACCGACAGAACCACCGGCAGATGCAGCGTCCAGCTTTGCGATAAGCGCGCTATCATCCCCTTCGGGCTCTTTGCCCTCTTGTTCCAGGTGGTAGAGGATGCCCTTGATGTGATCGAGGGATTCCAGCACCAACGTCACGAGATCGGGCGTTACGACCAGCTCCCCATCGCGAAACTTGCCGAGCATCGTTTCGCCGGCATGGGCCACAGATTCGAGCCGTGGAAGCCCCAAGAACCCGCAAGTGCCCTTGATGGTGTGTACAAGGCGAAAGATCTTATCAAGGATATCTTTGTCATTGGGGTTGCTTTCGAACTTGACCAGTTCGGCATCCACAACGTCGAGACTTTCTGTCGTCTCCGTCAGAAATTCGCTTAGTAGGTCATCCATCAGGACTAGCCCCCCTCATCCAGAAAATGGACGGATCGCTCCGTGAGTGGCAGATAGTCTCGGTTGGATTGGTTAAGATGATGTAAAACGAAATGCTAAAAGTTCAAAGCATTCCAGAAGCTAAACCCCTGAAGTTACAGGGAAACGGGCGCACAGAGCGACCTGCTCCTCTCCTTCGGAGAGGCTGACCTTAAGCCCAAGAGACCTGGCAATCAGCACAGCATAGTAGGCCTGGACCGACCGAGGGTCCAATGGATCGCTCGGAACTTCACCTGTAAGCAATGTGCGGGTTATGTCGGAAATATTGGCTCGCTTGCCTTTGGCAGAGACAATAATCTGCAAGGCTTCGGTTTCTTCTTCCATGCACGCTTCGACCGTTCCCCCATAAGGAATGGCATCCAGAGCGATCATGACAAAATTGAGCAGCAGCTTTACCGCATCCTTGGGGGCGGCAATCGCCGGGGCTTTCCACACCAGTTCAGCCTTTGTGGTGTCCAGATAGCCGCGGGTTACGGTCTCAGCCTCCACCATATCGATGGCGTCCCCGGCAGAGCCCCCTGCCCCGTAGGCAAATCGCGCAAACTGTAGTTTGACCGAAGCTTGATTGGCACTGGATTGAATAAGGTCCATGGCAAAGCCGCGCATTTCTGCATCGGTTTCTTCTGCCAGCACCTCAAGACCATTAGCCAAGGCCCCGACAGGACTGATGAGATCGTGACAAAGGCGAGAGGACAGCAAAGCCGCCGTGGCTAGCTCGCGTGCTGCGTTTTCATCTGACATGGTTCTTAAACTCCCCCGAATCACTCTTCACCCGAGCGAGTGTGCACAGGCGATTTGTGATTTGCCAACCCTAAGTTCGCAAATGTGCTCATCATGGCGCTCCCGCAGATTACCTTGACCCAAGCACCTGCCAATGCTTGTTTCCGCCTCAAGATCAGCAAGAGGGACATTACCATGATCAAGGATAGAGCGGCTTTGGCGCGCGGTTTGTGCGAAGCAGTTGTACGCGCCGCCCAGGTCATCATGACTCATTATGAAAATGTGGATGAGATCAAAGTGATGGAAAAGGGAGACCGCTCCCCGGTCACCGCTGCTGATCATGAAGCCGAAGCCATCATCCTTGCCGCTCTTGAACAGCTGACCCCGGACATTCCTGTTGTGGCCGAAGAGGAAGTTGCCGCCGGCCGGATGCCCGATGATTTGGGATCCTGTTTCTATTTGGTCGATCCACTTGACGGCACCAAGGAGTTCATCAAGCGCAATGGTCAGTTCACGGTCAATATCGGGCTTGTGGAAGATGGCTTCCCGACGATGGGCGTTGTCTATGCCCCCGCCACGGGACGTCTTTTCTATGGCATTGGTCCTGGTGAGGCATTCTGCCAAAACGTTAACCCGAAAGACGGTGTCGCCGGATTGGACAAATCCGAACCTCAACCAATTTCCGCACGACGCCAGCCCGCGAAAGGCATAATCGCGGTCTCCAGCGGCTCACACAAGCACGAAGCAGTCGTAGACTTCCTCAGCCAGTTTACAATTGTCGAGCACAAGGAAATGGGCTCATCCCTCAAATTTTGCCTGGTGGCCACCGGAGAAGCAGACATCTATCCCCGCCAACCCCAAAGCAGCTGCGAATGGGATGTGGCTGCTGCTCATGCCGTGCTCAGAGCGGCTGGCGGCGATGTCACAGGTCTTGATGGAACGCCCTTTGATTATGGGCATAGAGAACGCAAGTTTCTGAACACCGGCTTTGTTGCGCGCGGTAAGTTGGACTGATTTCGCTAGGTTTGGAATGATTCTAAAAGAGACCGGCGAACAGCTGTCACCCCCGCAATCAGCGTATCCGCCGGTCTCTGCCGTCGCGCGGGTATCCAGCGCAAACGGTAACTTTGGGGCCCAAAAGGGCTCCCACCAACAGATAGCAAGGCTTGTGCCGCTTCCGGGCATCCCAAAACGGCACGCATTTTCGTGATCATTGAACAGATGACGTGCGCGCCGAATTCAGTCACAATGGGGCTCTAGGCGCAGAAATAATTGAAGGGAGGCGTGCTCATCATGAAAGCGCTCAATACAGTTTTTAAACCAGCTCTTGGTCTCATTGCGGCCGCGTGCCTGACGGCGGGGTTGATTGGTCCAGCGGCTGCACAAGACACCCTGACCGAAAATGAAGTGGTGGATGCCGCCTCTGATTTTTTCGATATCACCTCGGAAGCCGCAGCAGATGTTGTGGCCCGGATCTTTGAAGACCTGGGCGAGCCTAATGGCTATATCACCGGGTCCGAAGGCTCAGGCGCTATTGGCGTTGGCTTGCGCTATGGCGAGGGCAACATGACCCTTGCAGATGGCACGGAACGCCGGGTGTTCTGGCAAGGCCCATCCGTGGGCTTTGACGTTGGCGGCAATGCCAGCCAGGTCTTCACATTGGTCTATGATATTCAGGATGCGGATGATATCTATCGCCGCTTCCCCGGCGTTGAAGGATCGTATTACTTTGTTGCCGGTATTGGCGTGAACTATCAGCGGGCTGAAGATATCACCCTTGTCCCCATGCGCACAGGTGTTGGCCTGCGTGCGGGTGCCAATGTGGGTTATCTGAGCTATTCCCAGCGCCGGAAAATCCTTCCGTTCTAAGAACGGGCAACAGGCAATTTAAAAGCGGTCGCTGCTCTTATCGGGGCAGTGGCCGTTTTCTTTGAGAGTAAGCCCGTGTTTGACGCAAACGCCCCCATACCTTACCCCTTCCGCCCATGAATGATGAGCTAACCATTGAGATTGAAACGGGACCTGCCCGCCTGGATAAGGCGCTGGCGGAAGCCTGCCCGGAATTTAGCCGTTCTCGGCTCAAGGCCTTGATCCTGGCCGGGGAAGTGACCTGTAATGGATCCGCTCTCACTGATCCTTCTGCCAAGGTTCATCTGGGCCAGAAGATTACCCTCACCCTGCCCCCTTTGGCCGAGGCAACGCCCAAGGCCCAGGACATTCCCCTGGATGTGGTGTTTGAGGATGAACACCTGATCCTGATTAACAAGCCGCCGGGCATGGTGGTTCATCCCGCCCCCGGCAATCCTGACGGCACCTTGGTCAATGCACTGATTGCTCATTGCGGGGACAGCCTGTTGGGCATCGGCGGTGTCGCCCGTCCCGGCATCGTCCACCGTATCGACAAAGACACCAGCGGGCTTCTGGTTGCGGCCAAGTCGGACAAGGCTCATGAGGGCCTGAGCAAGCTGTTTGAAACCCATGATATCGAGCGGGCCTATATCGCGGTGGTGCGGGGTAAGCCGGACAGGCGCAAAGGCCGCATCGAGGGCAACATTGCCCGCAGCCGCCATAATCGCCAGAAGATGAGCGTTGTCCGCATCGGCGGGCGGGCATCGGCCACCAATTACGAGGTCAAACGGATCTATGGGGACAAGAACAACCCCATTGCCTCCTTGGTGGAATGTCGCCTGGAAACGGGCCGCACCCACCAGATCAGGGTGCACATGACCCATATTGGCCATCCGGTCGTAGGCGACCCTACCTATGGTCGCGGCATGCGCCTGAAAGGCGGCCTAAAAGCTCCCGATATCCTCAAAAACTTCCCCCGCCAGGCGCTTCATGCCCGCGTTTTGGGCTTTATCCACCCCATCACCGGGGAAAAGCTGAGGTTCTCTGCGCGCCTTCCGAACGATATGGAGGCCTTAACCAAGGCCCTGGAAGAGCTGGATTAAGGGATTATTAGGGCATATCGCACCTTAAAATCGCCGTTTATCCTCCCTATATACTAATGAGCATAGTCTGTTGTGCGCTTGGGACACGAGGCACGACGTTGCGCCACGGGACCGCCGCCTAATTGATGGGACGGTCCTCAGGTTTATTAGCGACCGAGTAAAAGGGGACGTAAGTATGGCTTCAAATAACATGCCGGCTCTCACGCCAGAGGGCGGCCTTTCCAGATACCTCAGTGAAATTCGCAAATTTCCCATGCTGGAAAAGCAGGAAGAATACATGCTCGCCAAACGTTGGAAAGAGCATGAGGATTCAGACGCAGCACACCAAATGGTAACTTCTCACCTACGCCTCGTGGCCAAAATCGCCATGGGATACCGCGGCTATGGCTTGCCCATGGCTGAAGTGGTTTCCGAAGGCAATGTGGGCTTGATGCAGGCGGTCAAGAAGTTCGAGCCTGAAAAGGGCTTCCGCCTTGCGACCTATGCCATGTGGTGGATTCGCGCGTCGATCCAGGAATATGTCTTGCGCTCCTGGTCTCTTGTCAAAATTGGCACCACCGCTGCGCAGAAAAAACTGTTCTTCAACTTACGCAAAGTGAAGGGGCAAATCTCTGCCCTTGAAGACGGTGATCTGCACCCGGATCAAGTCGAAACCATCGCCACACGCCTGGGCGTCACCGAAAAAGAAGTGGTGATGATGAACCAGCGCATGGCAGCGCCGGACAACTCACTGAACGCGCCCATGCGAGCAGATTCAGAGGGTGCCGAATGGCAAGACTGGCTGGTGGATGAAAGCGAGACCCAGGAAGAAGAACTTGCGGAAAAAGAAGAGCTCACCGAACGCCGCGAACTTCTTGCGAGCGCTTTGGGGGATCTCAATGAGCGGGAAAAGCACATCTTTGTGCAACGCCGCCTCAGCGACCCTTCGGTGACCCTGGAAGACCTTTCCAAGGAATATGACATCTCTCGCGAGCGCGTGCGCCAGATCGAAGTGCGCGCCTTTGAGAAAGTCCAAAAGGCCATGAAGTCTGCCCTGCGCGATCGCCGCGTGGCCACGGCTGAGACCGCTCGGGAAATTAGCGGGTAAGATTTTCCTTCATCTCGCAAATTTTAAACCCCGCCGGTGCATCACGCCCGGCGGGGTTTTTGTTTGTTACAACAAGAAAGTGTGCCAACCTCAGCGATACAATTGAATCAGGACAGTAAAATGACAGAATCTGATGGCTTAAAAGGTAAAGATACAAAACCTTCGCTCCGGGATGTGTGGTGGCCAAATGTAAAGACAGAAGCAACCGCACGCAAAGCGATATCAAGCGGCGTTGCCGCGGGCCTGTACTATGCTGCCATGACTCTTCTCACACCGATGCTGCAGATCTACGGCGGACTGGATTCTCCTTTGGGCGGAAATGGTCATCGATCCCTTTCGACCGCTTCTATTGAATTTGCAATCGTCGGCATTCTTCTGCTTGTAACATTTGCGTTGTTCAAAAAATCAAGAATTGCAGGGCTCTTGATTCTTCTTTTTGGGATACTGGATTTTGCAACTTGGTTCATCTATGTCATGCCGACCTCAGCTGGCGTCGGACTTCCCATCGTCCGTCTAATTTTCTTTATACTTGCAATAAACGGAGCACGGGGAACTATCGGTTACCATAAACTTAAACGCTGTGGCTTGCTTGCTTCACAGCAGATTTCCCAGGGTGTGCCGCATAACTCCGAAAAATAGAAAGCCAATAAGAGACCCCGCCGACGCATCACGCCCGGCGGGGTTTTTGTTTGCCTCTCACCGCATGGCGCTTACAGACTCTGACGAACCGGTGCGGCGCCCGGGCTCTGTGAGTTCGCCCACAGCCGCAATCTTTCTGTATTGAAGCGTCAGTTCTTCGGCCGGAAGACCATCCGGGTCGGGCATGCTGGGTATGGTGAAGCTATAGACCACTGCACCAGTAAGCTCGTACTTCAGATGCCCCTTGCCAAAACAATTGAGAACAAGAAATTCCAATGTCCCAAAACGGTGGTTCTCCCGCGCCCAACGGGTAAGCAGCGGTGAGGCGCTGTCAAGGTCGCGGCGAAACGAAAGCCTGCCCGGACCAGCATCAGACCGTGCCAATGACGCAACGCTTGTTGTGGGGTCACCCAGCCTGATGCCCCAGGCTGGCTCTTCGGAAGGGTCAATAAGCTCCCCATCCACCCCGTCAAAGTTTGTAAAGGCAGCGGAAAACCCGGGCGGCACGTTTTCAATATTCCCGCCTAATGATTCAAGCGTGATGATTGCTGACTTTCTGAGGGACTTCATTTTCTTTTCCTTCGACACAACGCGGGGCAGATTGAATGCCCGTCAAAATGAGTAGACCGGGGGGAGGACTAGTGGGTTATGAAAGCGATGCTGGCTCCACAGTTCAATGATCGGCAGAAACCGTCTGGTATCCGGCATCATGTGCGCGGCGCAAACCGTTCTGGCTGAAGTCACCACGCCAATCGGGCGCAAAGATATCCAGCGTGCGAAACTGGTTGCTGCCGCTCGCCGTATAGGCAAGATCGCGTGGGTTCGAGCTGTTGTGATGGGCGTCAGTGGTCTCGCTCACCAATAAAGCCATTGCCTGCTCTTCGTTGCGATCCAAAGACTGGCTTTGAACCACCTCTTGGGTTTTATCCAGTGCATCACTTTGCTGAGGCCCGACAACGGAGTGACTTGGCGACACGGTCACGGCGATCAACATCACGGCAGCGGTCAGGCTGGGCGCAAATTTACGAATGAGTTTCATGGACTTTCTCCCTTACTAACTCTCGAGGCGCGTTGCCTCCGGCCCTCTTAAGATCAGTATTGGAAGTTTTACTTCAAGTTTTTGGCAAGGGGTCCGTGATCCTGATCACACTGCCTTTGTGGTAAATTGTTCGGTTCGTCACACTTTCAAAAATTCGATGTGGATAGAAAAACCCCGCTGGCGTGCGACGACCAGCGGGGCTCTTATTTCGTGCTTCCAGGTGCGACTGGAAACTCTCGCGGGGCTCGCGGCGCCGCTATGTGTACCCGTGCGGGGCAACTCCTGGTTTTCAAAAACCCTCCGTAGACAAATCACTGGCCACTGGATGAGACGTCGGAGGCTTTCTTCTGCCAGGCTCAGGAACTCTGTGTCCCTGACGTATTAGAGATTGGATGTCCGCCGCGAAAGTGCAAGTTCTAGCCGAGGCATCGGTGATCCTGATCACACCAAAATCCTGAACCCCGCAGAAACTCTGGAGATGAACCCCACAAAAAACCCCGCCAGATTTCGCTGGCAGGGTCAATTCTGGTTAGCAAATGATTTATCCGCCAGACGGCTCAGTCCTCAAACGGATCGCGCATGAGGATGACGTCTTCTCGCTCAGGAGACGTAGAGACCATGGCCACGGGCACACCGATCAATTCCTCGACCCGGCGCACATATTTCACCGCTTCGGCGGGAAGGTCTGCCCAGCTCCGCGCGCCTTCTGTGCTGTCTGACCAACCTGGCATCGACTCATAGATAGGAGTGACACCAGCCTGGTCCTTCATGCCGGAGGGGAAATAATCCAAGCGTGTCCCATCAAGCTCATAGCCCACAGCGATCTTAAGCTCTTCAAGGCCATCCAGCACATCGAGCTTGGTCAGCACGATGCCGGTGGCCCCGCAAGTGGTGAGCGATTGACGCACCAACGTGGCATCGAACCAGCCGCAACGGCGCTGCCGCCCGGTGACGGTGCCAAACTCATGGCCCCGCTCGCCAATTTGTTGGCCGATCTCGACATCAAGCTCTGTTGGAAAAGGCCCCTCGCCTACGCGCGTGGTGTAGGCCTTGGTGATGGCCAGCACATAGTCCACGGCGGATGGGCCCATACCGGAGCCAGCGGCTGCCATGCCCGCAACCGTGTTCGACGAGGTCACGAACGGATAGGTGCCGTGATCCACGTCCAGCAAGACACCCTGCGCCCCTTCAAACAAGATGCGCTTGCCCTGTTTGCGCATATCCGCAAGACGGCGCCACACGCACCCGGAATAGGGCAAAATTTTTGGCGCAATGGCGAGGCATTTCTCGATCAGCTCATCCCGGTCCACTTCATCCCGGCCATGACCACGGCGCAGGGCGTTGTGATGTTCCAGGAGCGAATCAATACGGTCGGAGAGCACGTCCACATCAGCTAGATCGCCTACGCGCACCGCTCGCCTGCCGACTTTATCCTCATACGCAGGTCCGATACCGCGTTTGGTGGTGCCAATGCGCACGGAAACGTTGGATGATTCGCGCATGACATCCAGCTCCGGGTGGACCGGCAGGATCAGCGTGGCATTGTCAGCAATCACCAGATTGTCCGGCGTGATGGCCACGCCGCGGGCGGTGATTGCCTTGATTTCTTTTTCCAGCGCCCAAGGGTCAATGACCACGCCATTGCCCAGGATTGACAGTTTTCCGGGGCGTACGATGCCCGATGGCAGCAGGGAAAGCTTGTAGACCACCCCATCAATGACCAGCGTATGGCCCGCGTTGTGGCCACCCTGAAAGCGCACAACCACCTCGGCGCGCTCGGACAGCCAGTCCACGACCTTACCTTTACCTTCGTCACCCCATTGGGCGCCGACCACGGCGACATTAGCCACGGGCCTTGCTCCTAAATCAAATTGTCAGACGGTGGCGGAGCCTATCTCAAGAGGTGCTAGAACGAAAGCGATTTCGCCTGGGTGACCAGCGGCAAAGCAGCCACTTTTTCCAGCACATCTTCGGAGATCGCTCCATCAACCTCCAGCAGGCAAATGGCCTTGCCGCCCGCTTCGTCGCGGCCCAGGTGGAAGGTGGCGATATTGACTTTCTCCTTGCCCAAAAGGGTGCCCAGATCACCGATCAGGCCCGGTTTATCCGCATTGGTGAGGTACAGCATGTGAGGCGCAATCGCCGCGTCGATGGGGATGTTCTTTACCTGGATCAGGCGCATCTCCCCATTGGAATAGATCGTGCCTGCAACAGACCGGGTTTGAGCCTCAGTGACCATCTGCACGCGAATGTAGCTCTCAAAGACGCCTTGCTGAGCCCGCGTTACCTCGGAGACTTTGACCCCTCGCCGCGTGGCATAAATCGGTGCACTGACCATGTTCACGTCACTGAGAACGGGCTTTAGCATCCCGGCCAGAACCGACGAGGTCAGAACCTTTGTGTTCATGTCTGCTACGTCACCTTCATACTCAATGGTGACTTCCTTGATGGCGCTGTCCGTTAATTGGCCTACAAAGAGACCCAGCTTGTTGGCCAGTTCTGCCATGGGCTTCAGGCAAGGTGCTTCGTCAGCAGAGATAGACGGCATGTTCACCGCATTGGTTACCGCCCCGGTGAGCAAGTAATCCGCCATCTGTTCTGCCACTTGCAGTGCGACTTTCTCCTGCGCTTCCATGGTGGCAGCGCCCAGGTGCGGCGTGGCGATCAGCTTGTCCGAGCCAAACAACACATTGTCCGTGGCCGGTTCTTCTTCGAACACATCGATGGCAGCCCCTGCCAGATGGCCATTGTCCAAGGCTGCGCGCAGAGCATGTTCATCTACGAGACCGCCGCGAGCGCAATTGATCAGCCGTGCGCCCTTGCGCATTTTTGAGATCGCATCCGCAGAGATGATATTCTTGGTGTGATCGGTCAAAGGCGTATGCAGCGTGATGAAATCGGCCCGGGGGAACATTTGTTCTAGCTCGACTTTTTCCACACCCAGATCATTGGCACGTTCTTCGGTCAGGAACGGATCATAAGCAATGACGCGCATCTTCAGGCCTTGTGCCCGGTCCGCAACGATGGAGCCGATATTACCGCAACCGATAAGCCCGAGCGTCTTGCCGGTGACCTCAACGCCCATGAAGCGGGATTTTTCCCACTTGCCGGCTTGGGTGGATTCATTTGCGGCCGGGAGGTCCCGCGCCATGGCCAGCATCATGGCGATGGCGTGTTCCGCCGTGGTGATGGAATTTCCGAAAGGTGTGTTCATCACCACGATGCCGCGACCGCTGGCGGCCTGGATATCCACATTGTCAACGCCGATACCGGCACGACCCACGACCTTCAGCGAACCCGCCTGTGCGATGACTTCCTCAGTGACCTTGGTGGCGGAGCGAATGGCCAGCCCATCGTAATTGCCGATGGTGGCAAGCAGCTCGTCCTTGTCGAGGCCAGGCTTGAAATCAACGTCAATGCCGCGCGCCTTGAAGATATCAACGGCAGCGGGGCTGAGTTTGTCGGAAATAAGTACCTTTGGCATGATATGCCTCTTTCTATCTGGGTGGCGATTACGCCGTGTACGGAATGGTTATGCGGATACTTTGAGCTCTAGCCCTTGATCTGGGCAAAGGCCCAGTCAAGCCACGGGAAAAGCGCTTCCAGATCGGAAGTCTCTACCGTGGCTCCGGCCCACAGGCGCAAGCCCGGAGGGGCATCACGATAGGCTCCGATGTCAAAGGCAATGCCTTCGTCATCCAGCAGCGTGGCAATCTTCTTGGCCGCCGCCGCTTGGTCATCAGACGACAAACCCGCAAACCATGGATCATCAATGATCAGGCACACAGATGTGTTCGATCGAGTGGCCGTATCCGTTGCCAGATGCGCAACCCAATCCGTGCGCTCCACCCAGCTATCTATGGCTGCTGCGTTGGCGTCCGCCCGCGCAATCAATGCGCCAAGCCCGCCGATAGACTTGCCCCAAGCCAATGTGTCGAGGAAATCTTCCACGGCCAGCATGGACGGCGTGTTGATGGTGGCGCCACTGAAAATGCCTTCGATGAGCTTGCCACCTTTCGTCAGGCGAAAGATCTTCGG
>JAJFIL010000131.1 GCA_021774965.1 Alphaproteobacteria bacterium | reverse complement strand
TAACCAGCCTGAGGCTCGTTGATGAAACCAGTCGGACAACGAACTTTCTATTCTCCGGTCGTTTGTATAAAGTCCGTGTTCAGTCAGCATGACTGGATTTCGGGTCTCAAGTTTAGCCCGGGCCGCCAGCAGACCGGCGTAACCTGTGGATACCGCATGGTACATTTTCGCCGGAGGCAAAGGGGCGAGAAGAATGGAAAAAAAACCACTCATGATACTTCTCCAACTCCAGAAATAGTCCAGGAAAGAACTTTTCGCATATTGAACTTTATACATCTGAACCAGCAACTCCCACGCTTCTTTGGAGTTCAGTAAAAGAAGTTCCCCCAGCTCATTTTTGTACGGGGTTAATAACTCCAGGATTTTAGTGAAATCCGATAAATCGGCTCCCGACTGGAAATGCTTCAAGGTTTCTTCCAGCGCCTTAAAAAATTGTTTAGAGCCACGGACTTGCGGGCGGCCCGGGGGTAATTTTTGCACCACGAGACGCGAGAGGCCCACGATATTTTCTGGCAGGGTGTATCGAAGTTTAAGATTTTCTTCTGAAGCCACGATAGCTACCAGATGGAAACTGAGTTCCGGTAGCGCCGAAATTAAACCATGAACCCAACTGGAAACGCCTCCCGAGACGTAAGGGTAGGTCCCTTCCAGAAGGATGCAGATATCTGCAGGTTCTTTTTGCGGTGCGTTCATGCAGTTTCCGTTTTAAGGATGCTTTTGAAAACCAGAGCTTCCTTTGGTTCTGTATTTTTGCTGGAAATTGATTCCGGCTGAGAATCGATTTTTAAATCTGCCCAGATTTTTATGACTTGAAACACATCGGGTTGAAAAACATGTTTATATTGTTCTATTTCATCGAAATAAATTGCTGATTGTTCCCGGAGCTTTGTAAGCTGACCCAAGCGGTACAGGCATTCAAAATACCATGCAAAAATTTGCGGACTTTTATATCCCAGGCGCAGGCTTTTTTCGTACCATTCGGCGGCATCTTGCACTTTCCCGCCGCGTAACAACATGCGCCCGAGAATAAAGCGGATTTGCAGATTATCGGGATATTTCTTTAAATAAATTTTGCAGGCTTTGATAGTGCGGTGGCGAATATCAGTTTCACGGATTGAGTCGAGGATGCCGCTGTAAATATATTCGTCATCATTCAGGATCTGGAGTTTCATCAAATCATCGCCGGAGATTTTCTTTTTGCGGTATTTATTTTCTAAATCCATATTCCGATCCATATAGTATTGCTCAATCTTGGTCATTCCCTTGGCCGCGAGAACTCTGACCGAGCCGTCCTTGTCTTCCAACGCCTTTCTTAAAACGCCCGCAAATTTTCCGTGATGGTGGGCGATCAATAAAACAATCATGGCTTGCTTCTGCTGGGTGGTTCCATAATGAAGGACATCCATAAATGGAACGAGTGGCTGTTGCTCCAGATGCAAATCCTTTGTGGAAATAGCCTGGTCCAGAATAGTTCTGATTTCCGCGTCTTCGAAGTCGGGAAAAAGCGCTTGATACCAATCCGAAAAGGGAGTGGATGACCTTTTAAGCCAATAATAAAGACCCATTACGATCAGGGTTCCTCCGGCTCCGAAGGGACCCAGCACAGCAGTGAAAAGAGTCAGAAGGGGAGGGAGATGCATGTTGCGCCCGAAATGGTGAAGCATGAGGGCCCAAAACGCCAGCAGGACGACCACGCCGCCGTGAATCCCTAGAAAAGCAGACATGCCTATGTCTTTATTGAGCCAATCCTGGATGATCTGGACTTCAATTAAAAATACAAATGAAGTCAGGATCAAAAACAGGGTCGAATCTAAAAAATTTATTTCCTCAGCAGGGTACCTGTTTTTAAAATCAAACTTTGTTTCATTGACTGGAGGCAGTTCCAAGGTCACTCCTTTCACCCATCGACTTTATTGCAACAGAAAACTCTGAAATATCAATTTTGTTGGATAGCCGTTCCTCTAATGAAGCCATGAGCTGAGTGGAAATCTCTTTAGCCTTTTCCAGAGACATATTGTTAAGCACCACGATAAACTCGGAATTATTTTTTTGACCGCTAAAAAACAAAGCTTTTTCATCCAGGAGGGTATGCATTATTTCATTGATAGAAATTTCCAAATCCTGATGCAGATGCTCGGTTATGTAGACTTCCTGAGGTGGACATATAATAATACTTTGGTTCCCGAATTCGTTTTTATCCGCTGCGAGGGTTAAAAATTCTGATAAGCGTTCAAAATAATTATTGGAAAATAATCCGCGGCTGGGGTTCGCACTTATCACCATATTTTCTTTGCTCAAGGTCGGCGCCGGATCCAGAAGGGTTCCCATCCAATCGCAAAGTTGCTTGAAAGTTTGCACACTTTTAACGTTCAGGCTTACAAAATTCAGGCGCTCTATTTTGAGCATTCCATAGACCTTCCCCGTGTTTGGGCTGGTGATCGGGCCGGCCATCACTCCCTGGTTATCGAGAATTATTTCGTCTTCTTTGTTGGTGATGGCCAGGGTGCGTTTGTTTCCGATGATTTCCTGAAAAAGGGGAGAAAGTGCAGTGAATACTCGTGAATAAGATTCATCAATTTCCCATCCCAGTTGCGAACTTGTTTCCAGAACTGAATTATCCAGTACATACCAGGAACACTTTTCAGACTTGGTCACCCGCTGAGTGATTTCCAATATATTATCCAGAATTTGTTCCGGGCCAACGGCATCCATATCCAGGGCCGTTTGGTGCAAAGAAAGTAAAAAGCTGGATTGACCTGAAACATGAGTTTCCAGTCTTTTTCGTTCCATGTCTGAAATTTCACAGGCTTTGCTGAACACTTGGACCTGTTTTTGAGAATGAATTAATTTTTTTCCCAGATCTCGCTGTTCCTCAATATAGCGGTCTCGAAATCCGCCGATAAGGATTGCCGAGACACTCCAGATGATGGGTTGATGCCCGATGTGTATGGAATATTCGTATAAATCCTGGGTAAAGTTTTGCTCTGGAATATTTCCGGAAAGTAGAGCGGTTGAGGCCAACAGAGCGGAGACCAAACCTTCAACGGCTCCATATTGAACGCTGACCAGGAGGACGATGAAGAAGAAAGGATGTGGGTGGACTCCCCAAAAGCGATCCCCGGCAAAAAAGGTGTGATCCACCACCAGGACCATTGCTAAAAGAAATACGATTTCCATTAAAAAGGGAACTTTGATCTTTTTCATGATTTTGGGTCAGATAATATTTGTCAATATCGCCGATGGAACCAATTAATCCCAGTGCCAGCAATTTGAATGAAGATAAAAATCCAATATCTCCCTCTTACCAATGTTGACGTGTTGTGGCAAGGGGGCCTCAAAA
>JAJFIL010000014.1 GCA_021774965.1 Alphaproteobacteria bacterium | reverse complement strand
TGCCTTCCTTGGCTCCGTTGGCCGGGCGGCACGGGTTCTGTCGCCGGATACTGCCCTTGCCCGCTCAGCTTTTGAAATAACCATCGCCGCCATCGCAGATGGAAACCTGGCCGATGCCTATGACTGGTTTGGCATAATGGTGTCCGATGGTTTGGCATCCCCTGCACAAATTCAGACGCTCCGAACGACCTTGACGATTGCCAGACCCTCAGAGCGGTTCGCCTTCTGGCCCGAACATGCATTGCAATGGCTGGAACAGGCCGACCTGGGTGAAGTGTCCCATCGGCGCATCGCCGCTCAACTGATCATATTTGAGGCCTTGGGATACGAAGTCCCCAAGGCAGTGCTCGAGCGCCTTGAGTTACATGAGAGCGAGCTGACGGGGACCGCTCCTGCGCCTGCATTGATTGACAATCTTCATGCCGCCGCCGCCGCTGGGCGGGTGGGAGAGACCGTTGCCACCGCACTTGTTGTGGTTGGAGCGGAAGGCCCCGCAGCCACACATCCCATGGTGCTGGCCGAAGCCATTCAGGCGCTGGCTCAGGTAGGCCTTGAGGAAGATGCCCGCGCTCTCGCGGTGGAGGTCCTGCTGGCCTTTGCTCTGGAAGAGATCGAGTGAGCGGGCCGCGTGACTTTGCGGCCCTTGAGGCGTTTCTTGAGATGGTCAGTGCTGAAAGGGCCGCTGCGAAGAACACCCTCGAAGCTTATTCACGAGATCTGCAGGGTTTTGCCACCTTCCTAAAAACACAAAAGACAGATCTGGACAAGGCCAGTTCAGATCAGGTGCGCAGCTATCTCGCGGGGTTGGAGGATGAAGGTCTGGCCACCTCCACGCGGGCGCGGCGGCTCTCTGCGCTCAAGCAGTTTCATAAGTTTCTGTACACGGATGGCTGGCGTAGCGAAGACCCCTGCCTGGGCCTTAAGGGTCCCGGTGCGCGGCGGCATTTGCCCACCACGCTCAGTGAAGCAGACGTGGATAATTTGCTTGAAGCTGCGCGGGTGCGGGCCACAAGAGGCCCCAAAGACAAAAAAGGGGTGCCAAAAGATAAAAAGGGGGTAGAAGGCATCCGATTGCTCTGTTTGATTGAGCTTCTCTACGCCTCCGGTTTGCGTATTTCAGAGCTTGTGGGGCTGCCCCTGTCTGCGGTTGGGGGTGATCCGCGCCTGATCCTGGTCAAGGGTAAGGGCGGCAGGGAGCGCCTGGTTCCGGTCAGTGAGATCGCGCGGGCCGCATTGGATGCCTATCTCGCCATTCGAGAGGGTTTCCTGAGCAAGACGGATAAAGACAGTCCTTTCCTTTTTCCCTCGCGCGGCAAGGAAGGCCATCTGACCCGGCACCGGGTTGCCCAATTGCTCAAGGAGCTTGCCGTTGAGGCAGGCCTTGAGCACAAGACCATCAGCCCCCACGTGCTGCGTCATGCCTTTGCCACGCATCTTTTGGCCCGAGGGGCGGATTTACGCAGCGTTCAGCAGATGCTGGGTCATTCGGATATCTCAACCACCCAGATCTACACCCACGTTCTGGAAGAACGCCTTAAGCAGGTGGTCACCGACCATCATCCCTTATCCGCGAAAGCAGCGCCCAAGAAATCTGCCAGCTAAGCCTGCCGTTGACGCGCTGCAACATGAGGCCTAATTTCCCTCCCTCACAATCCCTTCCGCCTTCGTTGGCCAGCCATCCTCTTGGAGATAGATCATGAGCTTTACCCGCATCGAGCCGCGCATGGACCGGCTTTACAGGTCCAAACTTTTCGTGCCTGGCTCCCGGCCTGATTTCTTTGAGAAGGCTGCAAAAAGCGCCGCTGACGTGATCTGCCTGGATCTGGAAGATGCTGTCGCTGATGGCGACAAGGATCAGGCGCGCAAGAATATCGTCGAAGCCTTGAATGATGTGGAGTGGGGTAACAAGACCATCACCGTACGGATCAATGGGCTGGATACGCACCGCTGCTATCGCGACGTCATTGACCTGATGGAACAGGGTGGCGAGCGCCTGGACGTGATCATGGTGCCAAAGGTAGGCGTGGGCGCTGATCTTTATGCCATCGACATGCTGGTCTCCCAATGTGAATGGGGCACCAAGCGCAAGAAGAGACTTGGTTTTGAAGTCATCATCGAAAGCGCCATGGGTATTGAGAACATCAATGAGATCGCGGCCTCCTCAACCCGTCTTGAAAGCCTGCACTTCGGCGCAGCGGACTATGCCGCCTCTACCGGCATGCGCACCACCAACATTGGCGGCTCCAATTCAAACTATGCGGTCCTGACCGATGGCGACAAGGATGGCAACAATCGCGAAACTCATTGGGGGGACATGTGGCACTACCAGATGGCGCGCATCGTCTCAGCCGCGCGGGCACACGGGTTGACGCCCATCGATGGTCCTTTTGGCAATTTCAATGATGATGACGGTTTCAGAAATCAGGCCATGCGCACTGCGGTCCAAGGCTTTGAGGGCAAATGGGCGATCCACCCCAAGCAGGTGCCCTTGGCAAATGAGATCTACACCCCACCGGCCGAAGAAGTGACCCGGGCGCGTGATATCCTTAACGCCATGCGCGAGGCCGAGGAAAAGGGCCTTGGTGCCGCCACATTGGAAGGTATGCTAATTGATGCAGCATCTGTCCGTCAGGCGTCGGGCATTGTTGCCAAAATGGATCAGATTGAGGCCAAGAGCGGCTAGAGGCGGCTAGGCCCTTTTAAAGGTTTTGGGGCTATAGATTGCCCGCATAGGCATTTCAGGGGAAACAGATGTCCACGCATACTTATCTCGACTTTGAAAAACAGATTGCTGAGCTGGAAGGCAAGGTTCAGGAGCTGCGCCAGTTGGCGACGCAAGACACTTCCATGGACATCACCGATGATGTGCAGCGGTTGGAGACAAAGTCGGCGACCCTTTTGCGGGAGACTTATTCCAAACTGAACCCCTGGCAGAAAACCCAAGTGGCCCGCCATCCGCGCCGTCCTCACTTCAAAGACTATATTGGCCATTTGTTCGAAGATTTCACGCCGCTTGCGGGGGATCGTTATTTTGGTCAGGACGAAGCGATCCAGGGCGGTCTTGCCCGCTTCAAAGGCCGCTCTGTCGTGGTCATGGGCCATGAAAAAGGCGCCGACACGGAAGCTCGCCTCAAACATAATTTCGGCATGGCCATGCCAGAAGGGTACCGTAAGGCGGTGCGCCTGATGGATATGGCCGAACGGTTCGAGCTGCCCGTGATTTCTTTGGTGGATACCGCAGGTGCTTATCCGGGGGTTAGCGCGGAAGAACGCGGCCAGGCTGAGGCCATCGCGCGCTCTACCGAGAAATGCCTTACTTTGGGAACGCCCATGGTGTCTTTGATCATCGGCGAAGGCGGCTCCGGTGGAGCCATTGCCATTGCGACCGCCAACAAGGTCTTCATGCTGGAACATTCCATCTATGCGGTGATTTCGCCTGAAGGCTGCGCCTCTATCCTGTGGCACGATTCAGCCAAAGCCAAGGATGCGGCCTCTGCCATGAAACTTACGGCGCAAGATCTTCTGGAACACAAGATCATCGACGGCATTATCGATGAGCCCATCGGGGGTGCCCATCGCGGTCCCGGTCATGTGATGGACGAAGCAGGGGACGCCATCGAAGAAGCACTGGTGGAACTTTCTGAGCTCAGCGCAGATGAGCTTCGTCGCCAGCGCCAGGATAAATTCCTCGCCATGGGGCGTATCGACGGCACGGCATAGTTTTCGCTCACGCCAGTGCACTAACGTGCACGGCTCCAAAAATGCGCTATGGCGCAAAGAGGGGAGCGGGGCAGTGGCCCCGGACCGTAGTCACGGTCTGGACCTACCTCCTTGATGTTACGGTATAGTTTTCAGCAACCCTATTTTGACTTCCCCCGGCTTGACCAGGGTATCCATTTAACAGCCCGCTCAGCGTGGATAGAGCTCTAGCCCAGTTTCTTCACAAACTCGCGCACATCCGCAAGGAACGCATCCGGCTGCTCCATAGCCGCAAAGTGCCCGCCGCTCTCAAACTCTGTCCACTGAACAATATTGCCATAGCTCTTTTCCACCTGACTACGCGGGGGGAAGGCATAGAGCGGCAATTCATGGGGGAGTTTTGCGATGGCAGTGGGCTTGGTGAGCTGAGTGCCTGGCTCAATGGGCGTGCCATAGCCATCCTCAAGGATGCCTCTATAGGGCCAGAGAGCCGTGCCGACGGTCTCGGTCACCAGATAGA
>JAJFIL010000130.1 GCA_021774965.1 Alphaproteobacteria bacterium | reverse complement strand
GACTCGCCCACCGCCCCACCCGCGGCACGAGATACCTCATCCCAAAGTAGACAAGTCCAACCTCTTCATCGGCCTCCTTGCCGGTAAAACCGAACTGCTCGGGCTGGAGTTCAGCATCCTGGGTGGCGAGGTAGGTCTCGCGTGCGCCGTTGGGGTAGTAGGTGGAGCACTCGGTGAGCTCGCCGGAGACGAGGTCGATGACGGCAGAGGTGGTGCCGATGAGGTCGGCGACGCTGAAGGTGATCCGGTGGTCTCGGTCGAGACCGGTCGCGGGGTCCTCCGGCTTCCAGACGATACGTGCGCCACCGACGAGGAGCTGGCTCTCGGCGAGCTGCCCGGCGACAGCGGTGTAGCGGTCGCTGTCGATGCCCTCGCCACGCTGTAGGCCGCGACGCTCGAAGGCGCCGGAGAAGACGTAGAGGGCGACGCGGTCAGGCGGGGTGGGGCCGCCGCCGCCACCGGTGGTGGCGAGGCTCTCGACCTCTTTGACGACGCGCTGGTTGCTGGCGTCGTAGCGGTAGCGCATGCGGGCTTGGAGCTGCCAGGGGCCGGCGCCGGAGCGGTCGTAGCGTCGAGCGCGGGAGATGCGGTTGAGCTCGTCCCAGTCGTAGCGATAGTGCTGCTCGGCGGCGCAGGAGCATGCGGCGCGGAGGCTGACCTTGGTGGTGTCGAGGTCGGTCTCGGCGAGGGGGTCAGCGCAGAGCTCCATGGTGCCGCGCGCTTGAGAGCACTGGGCGTGCACGGTGAGCGCGTGGAGGTTGCCGCTGACGCCGTAGTCGAGCTCGAGCCAGCCGCCCTGGCCGGTGTCGACGGAGGCGGTGTCGAGCTGAGAGGAGAGGTAGAGCGCACTCGGTCGGAGCGTCGGGGCATCGCCGAGTCCGCCGGCGGAGTCGGCGCCGTTGCGCGGGACACCGATGCTGCGCTCGTAGAAGGCGCCTGCGTCGTCACTCCAGTCGACCATGTTACCGAGCCAATCATACTCCCACGTCAGGCTGGCGACACGGCTCGTCGGAGACGGCGGTAGGAGCGGCGCGGGCTCGGCGGCCATGGGGTCGTTCGGCTGGGTGCGGGCGAACTCGTCGCGCCAGTCGGTGGCGTCGTCCTCGGGGTTTCGGGCGCCGTCGTCGTGGCTGTAGTCGTACTCGGCGTCGACGACTCGGTAGAGGGCGTCGTGGGCGATGAGCACGGACTGGGGGCGGTGACCGGCCGGCCACTCGTTGGCGTCGCGATCATCGACGAGCCCGGTGAGGTTGTTGGTGACGTCCCACGTCAGCCCTTGGTCGACGATGGTGGCAACCTCGGCGAGCGGGCGCGTGCCGGTGGAGCCCGGCGGGAGCGTGGGCTGACGAGTCGTGCGTGTTCGGAACGGCCGGCGGCGGATGTCGTAGTCAGTGGCGGTTTCGGTCGGTGCGCGCGAGGGCCGGGTATCGGGGCCGGGCAGGGGAGGAGCGAGCGCGGGGCCGGCGAACATATTTCCGTCGCCGTAGACGACGCGGCCGACGAGGCCGTCACGCAGGTAGTCCACGTGTTGGATGAGCGGATAGGCCGTGACCGTTGCGCCGGGCAGAAGGAGTCCGCCGTTGTCGAGGGCGTCGGCGACATGGACGGGTGCTTCACTCGGATCGGTGCCGCTGCCGCCGTCCCAGATGCGCACGTCGGTTCGGCTCGGTGCGCCGCGTCGGTTGTAGAAGATCGTGCCGCCGATGCGCGGACCGGCGATGGTGCCGGTGATGTCGTGGTCGGGGTCTCGAGGCAGCACCGTGGCGGTGGGGCGGCCGGCGTGATCGTAGGCGACGGATCTCTCGTAGGTGTGGGTGGTGTCGAAGACGACCTCGCGAGGAACGGCGGTCCGTGGGAGCGACGCGCTCGGTCCGTCGAGGGTATCGGGGAGCCTGCTGCGATCCGTCGGCGCATCGGGCAAGACGGCGACTTGGCGGCCCTCCCAAAGGAGCTGACCACGCTCGTCGTAGGCGTAGGCGCAGCGCTGAGCTCGGTCGGTCATGCCGGTGGCGCGACCGAGCACGGCGCGCGCGTCGGCGCTCGGGAATTCGACGAGACTCGCGGAGGCGGGCAGGCCAGCTACGGGTTCGGTCCAGTCGGGATAAGAGTCGAAGTAGCTTCGGCTGTCGACCGCGAGGGCGGAGCTCGTCAGCGCGAAGCCAATCGCGCCGGCGGGCACCACCGCGCCTGCAGCGGCGAACTCTTGCGGCTCGGCTTCGCCGCAGCTGACGTACGCCTCGCCGAGCAGCCTGCCGGCATGATCGTAGTAGAAGTTTTGGCCGCAGCCGCGAGGGTCTCGGACGCCAACGAGGTCACCGACGCGGTTGAAGAGGTAGCGCCAGGTGTTGCTCTGCCGGGAGGGGTTGGTGCGGTCGTCGGAGTCAGGATCTGTGGAAGCGATGCGGCGAGCGACGGTGTCGTAGAAGAAGTCGCGCTCGATGGTTCGGCCGGCGAGCAGCACGCTCGCCGCTCGAGGGGCGTCGTTCGTGGTCTGGACTCGGCGCGCTCGAACGACGGAGTTGTCGGCGCGGTAGTCGGTGAGCAGGCGGTAGGTCTCGAGGCCCGGGCGGTCGGCTTGGCGGTTGCGCTGGATCTGATCGACGGTGCGCCCGTGGCCATCGGAGCGCAGGGTGACGCAGGTGCGGTAGTGGGGGCTCGCAGGGTCGAGGTCGTTCGGGTCGCAGGCGTCAGAGCTGAGCGCGTGGTAGCTCGTCCATGTGGCGGAGCCGTCTTCGTTCACCGAGGCCCGCGCTCTGCCGAAGGCGTCGTAGCGCGAGGAGACAAAGGGCACGGACGGGAGCGCGACGACTGCAGAGAAGTCATCGGCGGCGCCCGCGAAGAACGCCGGCTGGTAGCCGCGCCGCGCAGTGCCCTTCTTGTCGAGAGTGACGACGCCGCTCCGGAGCCACTGGCGCTCGGGCGTCTCGTCACCCGTCGCGAGGCTGGCGCGAGCGCGCCCGAGGCCATCGGCGTAGGTGATGCTCTGCAGCGTCGTCGCGTCAGCGCCGAGGCTCGCGGCGACGCAGGAGAGCTCGGTCGTGCTGATGACGCGGCTCAGCGGCACGGTCTCGGGTACGAAGGGGTCGGCCTCGGTGCGCTGGCCGCTCAGGAGGTAGCGGTTGCGCGTGACGGGGCGGCTGGTGCCATCGCACCCGGCCTCGTCCGGAGGCGTCGAAGAGGTCGGCCGATTGAGGCCATCGTAGGTCAGGTCGACGACGAAGCCGTTCGGGTCGGTCACGCGAGTCATCACCGCGAACCCACGGTCCCAGACCGCGGTGTGCTCGAGGAACCTGCCGCCTGCTCCTTCGGGGGAGACGTCGACCTCTTCGCTCACCGGGAACTGAGCGTAGTCGGCGTCGTAGGTAACCTGGCCGAAGCGCAGGCACGGCACCATTGGGTTGGCGAGGTCGCCGCCGCAGCTCGCCGTCGCGTTGCCCCACTCGTCGAAGCTCGAACTCGAGACGAGGTTCTCGTGGCGCGAGGGCAAGCCCTCGGCGTCGCCATCTCCCGCGAAGTCGGCCAGCAGCTCGAAGCCCGCCAGCGGGTCTCCGGCCCGGCGCGCCTGCACGTGGGTGACGTCCACCTCGCTCCGGAGGAGGTCGCCCACGTCGTTGAAGGAGCTCGACGTGTCCCCGAGCCGCACGGTCGAGCCGTGCCCATCGACGAAGCTTCGCTGCGTGCGCCACAGCCAACCCGAGGACGAGGAGGTCAGGTTGATGGGCGTCGAGTGCGTGGCGATCGACTCGTCCGGCAGTGGCTCGTCGCGCACTCCGAACTCGCCTCGCAACCGACCGAGCGCGGTCTGCTCGAGCACGTTGCCTACGTTGTCGACGAGCGGAGTCACGCTTCGGGTGTGTGCGTAGCGCTCACCGCGGATGAACGCCGTGTCGCTCGTGTCCGAAGGCAACGGCACCTCGCCCACCGTCAAGTCCTCGCGCGTGACCCCGGGCAACACCGTCCCGGTGTCGAGCCGCGTGAACGGCGCGTTGTCGTAGATGAAGCTGTCGCTCTGGTTCACGAAGGCGTAGCTGATGGCGACGCCGTTCAAACCCACGGCGAGCCGACGCACGGTGAAGCTCGCGTGGTCCGTCGAGAGCACGATGCCGCTCTCGTCGAAGAGCTCACTCGCGACCTGCCGTCCCTTGAGCGCCTCGTCCGGGTTGTCGGCGAGTCGGTCCGATGCGATCGACGGCGCACGCCGTCCCTGAAGGAAATGCGTTCGCGCTAGCGACGTCGGGTGATTCGAGTCGCCGACGCTCTCCGCGTCCGCGGCACCAAAGCCACGAAACTCCTGCTCGATGCCCTCGTAGTAGCCGTCGTGATAGGCGAAGCGGCTCTCGCTGATCTGCGCTTCGCGACCGAGCAGGTCGAAGTTGTCGCTCGTGCTGATCGAACGCACCACCGTCGAGGTGACCGCGCCGCCGTTCGGCCGATAGCACTGAGCTGTTTCGGGCACAGCCAACTCCCCGGGGAGCGCGTGCCGAGGCTGACAACCCGTCGGCTCGATATGGCTCCACGTGAAGCGCTCGCACACGGGTGCGGCGTCCGTGCACGCGGCCGCTTCCGTCAGGTCGGCGAGGTAGTCGACGGTGGCCGTGTCGTAGCTCATCTCGGTGGTGGCGCCGAGGCCGTTCTCGACTCGGTTCAACAACCGCGGCCGCTCGCCACCCATGAAGTCGACCCACTCCCAGCGACCCGCGTTGCCGTACACGAGGTCGAGGGTCCCGGAGCCGTCGATGTCGGCGAGGCGCGTGCGCGGCGCGAAGTCCGGCGCAGCCGGCGTGCTGCGCGCGATGACTCGCGGCGTGAACCCCGTCCCCGCACGGTTGAACCAGACGTCGACGTCGCGGAAACGGACCTGCACGATGTCTGTCGCGCCATCGGAGTTGACGTCGGCCAGGAACACGCCCGCGAGCTCCGGGTTCAGCTCCCCCGGCCCGTCCAGCATCTCGATATGGTTGTCGGGGATGAACCCCGGCGCCGCACAGTCGAGCTCCTCGACGCCCCACTGAGCGTCACCCTTGCCAGGCCAATACACGACGCGCCCGCGGCGCAGC
>JAJFIL010000129.1 GCA_021774965.1 Alphaproteobacteria bacterium | reverse complement strand
GCTGGTGCCCGGGTTGGCGGTCCAGCCCAATCTTCAGTATTTTATAAATCCCGGGTCCAATCCTCGTCTTGGAAATGCCTTTTATCTGGGCACGGCTTTTCAACTGTCATTTTGATCCGGCGAAAGCCGTCAAGATTTATTTCGAGGCGGATATGTGGCCTGGAAGCCCTGACCCGGACAAGTCTTTAAAATAAGGTGGAGTGACCGGACTGCTGAAAAAGTGAATGTGAGCAGAGGGCTTTGCATAAATACGAAAACAACTTTTGAAGCATATCCACCAATCCATGCATTATCACGGGATATTGGTAGCACAGCCTTTCCAGGCTGTGCCCCCACGCAGGCTGGAAAGCCTGCGCTACTAAAACAAAAAACAGAAAACTGGACTCATGCAAAGGTCTTGTCTAGCAGGTTGCTGAAAAAGTCTCAACCACGAGGATTTCCACTGTTGTCATGCTGAGCTTGTCGAAGTATGACATTGATAACAAGGGTCGTTTTCACACTTCGTTCTTCGACAAGCTCAGAATGACATGGCTCAGTGTGACAGTTGTGTGTAGAAAAAATAGTTTTTCAGCAACCTGCTAGCGGGAGGCTGAATCCGGTTACGGCTCGGTGTAAGGAGTGGGGCCTTCCCGCAAAATTCCATTTTTAAATGCGTAGTGAAGGAGTTCCGAACTGCTTTTAAGCCCCATTTTTTCCAGGATATTGGCCCGATGCGTGCTGATGGTTGTTATGCTGACTGAAAGCTCATCCGCAATTGACATTATTTTTTTTCCAGAGGCGATCATGCAGAACACTTGAAATTCCCGTGGCGAAAGGGATTCATGTGGCAGTTTTGCGGTGTCGCGGTGGATTTCCTCGATCAATTTTTCCGCCAGCGAGGGGCTGATAAACTTGCCGCCCGAAGCCACTGTGCGAACAGCCTGGCACAACTGATCCGGGGCGCTGGCTTTCGTCAGATATCCTGAAGCGCCGGCCTTGATCAGGCGTAAACCGTAATGGTCTTCAGGAAAAATACTGAGCATCAGGACATTCAGTTTTGGATGCAGGGATTTTAACTGGACCATCACCTCCCAGCCGCTTTTTCCCGGCATTTCAATATCCATCAGGACCACGTCCGCGACCACATCTTTGAGACGTTCCAGCACCTGGTCGCCGTCTTCCGCTTCACCAACCACCTCCATATCAGGGTTCTGGCTGAGGATATGTTTCAGACCTTGACGCACCACAAAGTGGTCGTCGGCGATAAAAATCCGGATTTTTTTATTTGCTGAAGCCATGTCTTATTCCAGGGGAATGGTCACCCGGACCTGGGTGCCTTCACAGGAGTTTCCGGCGATGTCAAATTGACCGTTCAGAAAGTGCACCCGCTCACGAACTCCGAGGAGGCCGAGCGAATTTTTATTATAGATTTCATGGGGGGCTATGCCCCGGCCATTGTCGAAAATTTCCAGAACCACCTGTTGCGCATCAATCTGCAGGTCGACCTGCACTTTTTTCGCGCCCGAATGCCGGGCGATGTTGGTCATCGCTTCCTGAAAAATGCGGAACACCGTGATCGTGATGTCCCGGTTCAGTTCCATACCGGAAGGCGGCAATTGCAACCGACATTGAATCCCGGTCCGTTTTTCAAATTCGGACGCCTCCCACCGTACCGCTTCCGCCAAACCCAGCACATCGAGAATCTGGGGGCGCAGTTCGGTGGCGATGCGCTGGACGGACTGGATTGTATTATCAATCAATTCATTCATACCGCCGATGCGGCTCCGGGCGGTATCGGGGGCGGCATTTAAATCGTGATTCAAACAGCCCAATTCCATTTTCAGCGCCGTGAGAGTTTGCCCCAGTTCATCATGAACCTCGCGGGCGATATGGGCTTTCTCTTCTTCCCGGACCGTTTGTAGCTGGTTGCCCAGACTTCGCAACTGTTCCTTCGACTGGATCAAGCGGGCTTCCGTATTGATATGCTCCTCGACTTCCACTTCCAGCTTTTCCTTGCTTTGGCGCAGAGCCTGGATCAAGCGGTCCCGGAAGTATTCAAATCGGTACCAGGCGATGCCGGTGACCAGAGAAATGATAAAGCAGACGACCATTAAGATGTATTGGGTGGCCTTGAAATATTGCAAGTCACTGGCGATGAGTTTTGTCAGGCGAAATTTGATCTGGTCCGCATTTTGGCTGAATGCGGAATACACGTTGTCATAGCTATGATCAATTGGCGAACCCGCTAAGGAAGTTTTGCGGCGAGATAATCGGTGTTCGGCAATGGTGCGGAATTCTTTCAACTCTTGAATGACTTTTTTCACCATGCTTCGGATTTCGGCGTCTTCCAGAGGGATGATGACTTGCTCCGCATACTTTCCCCCGTCCAGCATGGCCCGCGCATTCTTGTCGGCGCGGTCCAGGGCTTCCCAGACAACTTCCGGTTCCTTGGTCGCGCTTCCCGACAAAATTTCCTCCACCCACATGTGAGCCACGGATACGTTGAGTTTGATTTCGGTGTCGGCGTTGATAAGCGGTGCGTAAACCGTGATCATCTCCAATCCTTTTTGAAAACTAAAACCCACGATCCCGATCACCAGAAACACCAAAAAACCCAGAAAAATTCCAATCCGGCGGGGCATGGTTCCCGAGTTCCTGTTGGCATCGATCGAAAATGGAATCTCCGCAACGTTAACATTAGTAATTTTATTCATAACTTAAAACAACCAAAAGTAATTGTTCTCAGAGTAGATCATTCCCCCTTGCCCTGCAATTGAATTTAATCGATTGTTCCGCCGCCGCTGGTTGATTTAATGTAGGAGGGCACTCATAATATGCCCTCCCTGGAGACCAAATTCTTTCGTCTATAGGAATTTTCCTATAATGGCTCGAATAAATTTGTAAAAAACTCCAATTTTAGCGAGGAAAAATTCATTTTTATCAGGATATTTTTTCACTGAGGGCAAGAACTATACTGGTTAATCAGGCTTACGGGCAGAGGTCAGACTCCAATCAGCGGGTCCCCCT
>JAJFIL010000128.1 GCA_021774965.1 Alphaproteobacteria bacterium | reverse complement strand
CGAGGTCACCGCCGGTTCGATCAGGTTCCGCGGCGAGGACATCACCGAGTGGCCGGCCGACGTCCGCGGCAAGGCCGGAATCTTCCTCGCGTTCCAGTACCCGCAGGAGATTCCCGGGGTCTCGGTGCTCAACTTCCTGCGCCAGTCGCTCTCGGCCCGCAAGGGCATCGAGATGTCCGTGCTCGAACTCCGTCTCGCCATCATGGAATGGATGGAGCGGCTCGACATGGACGAGTCATTCGCCGAGCGCTACGTCAACGACGGATTCTCGGGCGGAGAGAAGAAGCGCAACGAGACCCTCCAGCTCGGAGTGCTCAAACCGAAGTTCGCCATTCTCGACGAGCTCGACTCCGGTCTGGATGTCGATGCGCTGAGGATGGTGAGTCGCAGAATTGAGATGGCGACTTCCGAGTCGTCTCTCGGCGTGCTGGCCATTACCCACTACAGCCGATTGTTCGAACAACTTCATCCCGATGTCGTCCACGTGTTCGCGAGGGGAAAGATCCTCGAATCAGGCGGACCGAGCTTGGCCGACGAACTCGAAGAGTCCGGCTACGAACGCTGGGTCGGCGCGGATGCCGAGCCCGCCGAGTCGAGCCCGTCCGTCGACCCCTTCGCCGATCCGCTCATCTGATCAGCTGGCTGCCGCGACTTCGTCGAGGGCCTGGATCAGGGTGTTCCAACTCAGGGTGGCGCACTTGATTCGAACAGGGAACTTGACGACACCACGAAGCGCTTCGAGATCGCCGAGTCTGGCCGTCTCGACTTCGGTGTGGTCCTCGTGATCGTGGATGTCGTCGAGATCGTTCTCATGGATCGACATCATCGACTTGAATGCGGAGATCAGTCGTCGAGCCTCCTCGACGGTGTGCCCCTTGATGGCCGTCGACATCATGGAAGCCGACGACTGGCTGATTGAACAACCCTGGCCACCGATGGCGATGTCGTTGATGGTTCCCTCGTCGTCGACATCGATGTAGATCACGATCTCGTCACCGCACAGCGGGTTGAACCCTTCGGCTCGTGTGGCGGGTGGAACGACCAGTTCGCCCCGATTACGCGGGCTGCGGTAGTGGTCGAGGATGATTTCTCGGTAGAGGTCTTCCAGTCCGGGCATCGTGACGTCTCCTAGAGCGAGAATATTTCGTCGGCCCGCTCGAGAGCATCGGCGAGGGCATCGACATCGGACTCGTTGTTGTAGAGGTATAGCGAGGCTCGTGATGACGCTGGCACCCCGAGCACACGCATCAGTGGCTTGGCGCAGTGGTGGCCGGCTCTGACGCAGACTCCCGCCTCATCAAGCACCTGGGCTACGTCGTGGGGGTGGACATCGCCGAACTCGAACGACAGGACGCCGCCGCGTTCGGCTGGTTCTGATGGCCCGTGGATCGTGATCGTGTCGGCGTAGCGTGACTTGAGGCTACGCATAGCGTAGGCGGTGAGCTTGGTCTCGTGAGCCCTGATCTCGTCCATGCCGAGCACGTCGAGGTAATCGATGGCCGCGGCGAGCCCGACTGCCTCGGCGACCATGGGCGTGCCGGCCTCGAACTTCCACGGCACGTCGGCGGTGGTGAAGCCCTCTTTGGTGACGTTGAGGATCATCTCGCCACCGCCGAGGAATGGTGGCATGGCCTCGAGGAGTTCGGGTCGGCCCCAAAGCACACCGATTCCGGTGGGTCCGAGCAGCTTGTGGCCCGTAAACACGAGGAAGTCGGCGCCCATTGCTTGGACGTCGGTGGCTACATGGGGTACGTACTGGCTGGCGTCGACGGAGATGAGCGCGCCGTGTCGGTGGGCGGCTTCGGCCAATTCGGGAATCGGGTTGATCGTTCCGAGAACGTTGGACATGGCGGTGATGCTGAGAAGCGTGGCGCCGTCGAGGAGTCGGTCGAGCGAATCGAGCTGGAGACGCCCGTCGGGTCCGACCGGGATCCAACGAAGTTCGAACCCCTTCTCGGCGGCGAGCATGTGCCACGGCACGATGTTGGCGTGGTGCTCCATCTCGGACAGAACGACCACATCTGATTCGCCGAGGTTGGCGTGACCCCAGGTTCGCGCGAGCAGGTTCATCGCTTCGGTGGCGTTCTTGGTGAAGATCACTTCGGCGGCCGAGCCGGCGTTGATGAATCGCGCCACTTTCGCCCGGGCGCCTTCGAGGGCGTCGGTGGCCTGAACGGCCAAGCGATAGGAGCCCCGATGGACGTTGGCGTTGATCGTCTCGTAGTAGTTGGTCATGGCGTCGATGACGCACTGAGGCTTTTGGGAGGTGTTGGCCGAGTCGAGATAGACGAGTCGTTTGCCGTCGACGATCTGTCGCAGGACTGGGAAGTCATCGATGATTCCGGAGGGGAGAGTCATGTCTCGTACCGCTCGTAGCCTTCGTTCTCGAGCCGCTGGGCGAGCTCGTGGTCTCCTGATTCGACGATACGCCCGTCGACGAGCACGTGTACGCGATCGGGGCGGAGTTCGGCGAGGAGTCTCTGATAGTGGGTGATGGCGAGGACTCCCAGTCCCGGACGCTCGGTCATCACTTCGCGTACTCCGTTGGCGACGACCTTGAGAGCGTCGATATCGAGCCCGGAGTCGGTTTCGTCGAGAATGGCGATCT
>JAJFIL010000127.1 GCA_021774965.1 Alphaproteobacteria bacterium | reverse complement strand
GAATGAACTGGCTATCCAGGAATGGAAACGTCTGACTGTGGGTTAGGGCTATAGCAGGGGCTAAGACCAGCGATTAATCTTTTGAGGAACGAGGTAATGAAAAATAATATTTTACTGGTTGATGATGATAAGGAATTGATGGCGGCCCTGGAGCTGAAGCTAATTAAAGAAGGCTTCAAAGTTGAAACGGCATCCGATGGTGAAGGCGGCATAAAGAAAGTCCGCTTCAAAATTCCTGATCTTCTGGTTTTAGACGTCAATATGCCCGGCATGAGTGGTATGGATGTATGTAAAATACTCCGGTCGGAGAACCGGACCGCCAGTATTCCGATCATCATGTTGACGGCAAGGGATGAAGAAATTGATCGTGTTTTGGGGCTGGAGTTTGGCGCCGATGATTACTTAACCAAACCCTTCAACACCCGCGAGCTGGTGCTTCGAATCAAAAATATTATGAAGCGCGTGTACGCTCCCCCGGAAACTAAGGAGCAATTTCAATACGGATGCCTTTCAGTAAACCTGGCCAATCATGCGGTCCTGGTAAAAGATAAAGAAGTGTCATTAACGCTCACCGAATTCAAACTGCTTGCGCGTTTGATTGAAAGCCCTGGGAAAATTAAACCACGTGATGTCCTCCTGGAACAAATTTGGGAATATGGCGATGGCGTATTTTCCAGAACCATTGACACGCATATCCAAAGATTGCGTTCCAAATTAAAGGACGCGGGAGGATATATCGAAACCGTACGCGGGGTTGGCTATCGGTTTCATGAGGATAAATAATGTCATCTTCCCCGGAATAAGTGGACACGAAGTTAAGCCGCATTTTGTTTCTCGAAGTCTACCGGGCTGAGGTAGCCGAGGCAGGAATGACGGCGTTGCCGATTGTAAAATACTTCGATGTATTCAAAAATAGCCGTCTTTGCTTCCTGGCGGGTATTGTAAATTTTTCCGTGAATCCACTCCACCTTTAAGGTGTGGAAGAAGCTTTCCGCCACGGCGTTGATCAATACCTCATGGGTCACACTCACCTGCCTCACAGTCAGTTTCTTTAGTCCACTAAATATTTTAAGGTGGAATAGGAATACTTACCGCAAAGGCGCAAAGGCCGCAAAGAAATCAGTGGGTATCTTGATCTTCCTTTTGATAAATAAAAGGCGGCCAACTGTTAACCGTATTTATATGGTTATTCCAAAAATCATGCAGGTCAGGAAATTCGCTTTTTGAAACTAGAGGCGTATCCAAATATTCCAAATTATCTTCATAAAGAGGTGGAATTCCACCAATCTCTCCTATCCCTAAAATGGAATCATAAATAAAATTTGTAACTCTAAAAATTGATTTATGGCACTCCTTTACCTGGTCTAAAGCAATTCCTAGTTGAGTTTCTTCCAGTTGATCTCTACCTGTGTAAATACGGTCCCACCTATCAGGTCATCTGGAGTCCTGGAACCTGGTAATGTAGATGACAATTTATCAAATGTATCGTGAGAGGCCGAGCAAAAGCAACTATTCAAATCTGTAGTGCAGTCTTTTGGATCATATAGGCCGTTCTCTACAGTAATATAGTTTATTCTTGTGAATAAATTTTGGTGTTCTTTAAGATCATCTAATAATCTTCCGATAGAGATCACATCACTTCGTTTGTCAATCAAGCAACGAATAGCGGTGGATTGAGAAACAACATAGCCTCGGTCCAGTAATTCTGATAAATGTCCGTTTAGACCTTTTGATTTATCTTTTGCTTCCAGCCTTATTCCTCTAATTTCATTTATTAAACGAAAAAATGCATCATCACGAAACATTAATTCAATCTGATTTGAAATTGAATTTTCATCTTCTTTAGAGAAAAACGAGATCCACCTTTTTCTTTGTTTTTGAAATCGTTTAAATGGAGGAGTTTTGCCCATAGTTGTGAAGTTTTTACCTTCAGTTTGGTAAATCCCCGAAATAGGCCAGGATAAAAACCCCGAGAATCATCCGGTAAACGATGAACGGCATCAATCCGACCTTGGCGACGATCTTCAATAGAAGTTTAATAGCCAAATAGCCGACGACAAAGCTCACCAGAAACCCAATTCCCAATTGGGCGTTATTGTAAATGAGATGTTCTTCCGGGTGAGATATCCAGTCTGCGAGGGAGTGCAGTCCCGCCGCCATGATGATGGGCGTGCCCAGTAGAAATGAAAACCGGGCGGCCTGCGTGTGCGACAGGTTGCTGAAAAGTCCCGCCGCGATGGTGATTCCAGATCTGGAGGTTCCAGGTAAAAGGGCGATCGCTTGTGCGCAACCGATCAGCATCACCTGCCCCAGAGACATTTTAAATATGTCGGTTTTTTGGGTTTCTTTTTTTGTGGAATATTTGTCAGCAATGAAAAACACCACCGACCAGACCATGAGGTTGATGGCGATAAACTGCGGAATCCGCAGATGAGCTTCGATATAATCCATGCCAAGCAAGCCGATGATTCCTGCCGGAAACGATGCGAGGAGGATGCTGACAGCCATTTGCCGGGTGGCAGGGTCCGCTTGCCGGTCAAATAAGCTGAACAACAATTTTGACAGGTCATTGCGGAAAAAAATAATGATGGCCAATAGCGTTCCCAAATGTAGAATAGCGTCAAGGGCCAGACCCTGATCTTCAAATTCGAAGAGGAGGGGAGCCAGAATCAAATGACCCGAACTGGAGATGGGCAAAAATTCCGTCAGCCCCTGAATAATACTTAGAAGAATGATTTGTAAATATTCCATGTTGGAAGATGTGTTGGCTCGGCGAAAGTTTTCGCTTTGCCAGTAAAAGGTGATAACTGGGGGATGAAGGACACCCAATAAGGAAAATCCCGCTGATTCAACAAGGCATGGAACGACAAAATAAGAAAGCGGAACTTATTGAAATATTGATACTTTAAATATAATTTATAACCTTTGCCGGGTCCAGAAAATTGTGCTATGTTAGCCGTAAAAAAAGCGGTAAACGTTGAAATTAAGGGCTTTTCCCCCTTTTGTGGCCGAAAATAGTTTTGCGCATCGTCTGATTTCGGTCCGTCTGATTTCACGTCCCATACATAATTCCTGTTAGCTATAGTTTGTGAAATACTAAAAATATGTTCATGAGGGTTCCTTAAAGCCTCGCAATATTGAATGATGAGAAATTTCCCAAGAATAGATAGATTACCGCCCTATGTTTTCAGCATTGTTCAAGATCTGAAAATGCAAGCCCGGCGACGCGGCGAGGACATCATTGATTTCGGCATGGGAAACCCGGATATGCCAACGCCCAAGCATATTGTTGACAAGTTGTGCGAGGCGGCCAATAAACCGACCAACCATCGGTATTCATTATCAAAGGGGATCTATAAACTCCGGCTGGCGATTACCGACTGGTATATGCGAAGTTTTGGCGTCGAACTGGACCCCGAAACAGAAGCCATTGCCACCATCGGATCGAAAGAAGGGATTTCTCATTTGGCTTTGGCGCTGATCGGTCCCGGCGATTCCGTATTGGTTCCAACGCCCACGTATCCCATTCACACCTATGCTTTTATCCTGGCCAATGGGGATGTGGTTCAGGTTCCGTTGGGAAAAGACGGTGATTTTTTTCCGGCGTTGCTGGAAACCTTTAAGCGGACTTTGCCCCGGCCCAAAGCCATTATCATAAACTTTCCCCACAATCCGACAACGGCAGTGGTGGAAATTGAATTTTTTGAGAAGATTGTGGCTTTTGCTAAAGAGCATGAATTGATCGTGATCCACGATTTCGCCTATGCGGATTTGGTGTTCGACGATTACAAGGCCCCCAGTTTCTTGCAGGTTCCCGGCGCTAAAGATGTGGGTGTGGAATTGTTCACGCTGTCAAAAAGTTATAATATGCCGGGTTGGCGCGTAGGCTTTGTTGTGGGAAATAAAGAGCTTGTTCAGGCGCTGGCCAAAGTGAAAAGTTATCAGGACTACGGCATGTTTCAGCCCATCCAGATCGCGGGCATCATTGCCTTGAACGGTCC
>JAJFIL010000126.1 GCA_021774965.1 Alphaproteobacteria bacterium | reverse complement strand
CTCGGCGTCCATCCACCGGCCGGTGAACCGGATGCGGTTGCCCGCCCATTCATTGGGCACGCCATGGCTATCATACGTGTAGACCTCATCCACCAGGCCTGCCTCATCCGAGGTGGCGATCACGCTGCCGCGCCGGTCCTGGTGATAGTACGTGTACGCCTCAGTATCCGCCGGGGCCACGCCGGCGTAGTCCACCATCAGGATGGGCTCATCCACGCCGGGCCCATAGACGTAGCGCCGCACGAGGACCTGCGCATCTGTCGCCGCATCCTGAGTATATTCAGCGATCTGATATTCGCCATCATGAAGAAAGGTGGTGAGCGCCAGGGTGCCGCTGCTATCAGGCGTCACATCCCGCCGCTCCAGCCGGCCAAATGGATCGTAGCTAAAGCCCACCGTGCCCTGCCAGATGTGATCCACATCCGTGATGGTAGCAAAGGTCAGGCGGTTTTCCGCATCGAACGCGTAAGCATTGACCCCGTCCGAGGTGAGGTTGCCATTGAGATCATAGGCAAGCGCAAGGGGCGCTGCCGCCGCCGGTGTAATGGACGTATACTGATTAAGTGCATTAGTGGCGTAGCTGGTGGTTATCGCGGGGTCCGCTGCGGTAAGGCCCACATCCCAGATATAGGCCGCATTAATGGCGCCTGCAGCATCTGTTACGCTCTCCGTTACCAGCTGACTGACGCGATTATACCCATGGTGCATGTTCACCCGGGCTGCATCCAGGAACACATGCTCTATGCTGGCAAGGTCGCTGTCGTCCTCGTAAGCATAGGCCACAGACGCACCATTGCCATAAGTGATGGCCGTGCGCCGGGAGAGCACGTCATAGTCATAGGCGGCAAGAAGAATGTCATCGCCGGGGCCTTCGGGGTCTGTGATGCCTTCTTCATCGCCGCAGCCATCGATAAATTCGATGACATGGGTCACCCGGTTCAGGCCATCATGGCAATAGTCAACACGATAGCCATCCGGCCAACTGATCGACCGACGATTGGAGTTGGCGTCATAGGTGTAGGTGAAACCGATATGACGTGGGCTGACGTTCTGGAACAACGCTCCTCACCTGCCGTCTGAGGAGCGCTAGGGCGTGGCCTAACGGCCCCGACTTTGGAAGGATTCAATGTCAAAGAGCAGTGCTGGCATCGGCTTTTGAACGTATCCGTCATCTCAACTAACAGATGAATATATAGGTCGATTCACCAAAAATGTCACGGCATTTGAGTACAATTTAAAGAGCACGAAAGCCTGCACTTGTCCCCGTCCTATCCCCGGCTCCAATAAGCAAACAAATGCAAAAACAGCCGTATCTTGGTAAAAGTTTTACTTTAATTTGCTTTTAGTTTTACCACTTGTTGTTCAAATCGTTGTTCTGGGCTTCGACACCAAACCTGACACCGTCGCCTTTTCGTCACACTGGGGATAGGCCCGAGGATAAGGGTGGGACAAGTTAGCGAAGCAACATTTACTCTGTATGGAAATCAATTTACTCTGACCCCATTGATCGCGAACCTGTGATCGGAAGCCGCCAAAGAAAAGCTTCAAAAGGGATTTGAATTTCTCAACCATTAGCTGAGACTACACGTCGATTCCCTCAAGCTGTCATGTGATTTGAGTATTTGGAGGGCGTAGCTCTCAATATGTACCCAAATCACCTCGAACTGAGGAAACCCCAAATATAATTACTTCTCCATTTGCCAAAACGATTGACTCTCCTTCAACAATTTCGCTTGGAGATGATGCGCGCCAGCAATGATGCCAAACCTCTTGATATCCCAGTAAATCACCCAATGAATGAGGAAGTCGGTCTGGATAACCTGCCTTCAGCAGCACCGTGATCTCAGGTTGCTCGACATCAAAAAACTCAAGATACTGATGAACCTCCGATGTTACGAAAATAAGTTCCCCATTTTCTGAAGCAAACCGCTCACCGTTTTGGAATGTGATAACCAATAAGACGGAGAAGGCCACAATTAACAGAAGAGTCTTCATGGTTTCGTTCTCACAACTAGATGCCTCATCTACCCCTCAGGGGTCTCTTGTTCCACCTCATCAGATGGAGCTTGAATTTCTCCCGTAAATCTAAATCGAAAAGGCTCTCCGCGGCCAGGACTACCGAGAGATGTCGCTACATTTCGTCCGAATGTTCGTGCTCTGCGACCGAACCCACCCGAATATGTATGTTGCTCAAAATTATATGTGTCTGGTGCAATGGTTGCATTGCCATCAGAATTCTCTCGCACCGTGACCGTTCCCAAGACGGCCCATCTGTCTGTTAACAACCCGAAGGCTGAGCCAAATTGTGCTAGATCGTATCCACGCTCCTCTAAAGTCTCCCAGTCAACTTCGTCTGCATCCATAACTACATCTGCCGGTACAAGCATGTCTAACCCATCACCAGATGTGTAGTGTTCATCTGCCAACGGTTTCATAGGAATCTCTTCAAGCCATAGGCCCGTCACTTCTTCGGTCGTCTCTCCTGTTTCGGAATCTGTGACATCTTCGACAATGTCTTGACAAGCACCTCCTCCGGCATCTTGGAACTCTCCACAGTTCTTGTACATCCCAGTGGGATCCCCAAAGTTCACCGGGTCGCCGCCCACATAGGCGTAGAGGTTCATGTTGTCGCCATACCCAATAGGGTCGGTCTGCAGGAACCTTCCCAGGCTCGGCGACATGAACCGCGCGCGGTAGTAATAAAGCCCGGTCTCCGCGTCCATCCACCGGCCGGTAAACCGGATGCGGTTGCCCGCCCATTCATTGGGCAC
>JAJFIL010000125.1 GCA_021774965.1 Alphaproteobacteria bacterium | reverse complement strand
TGATAGGGGCGCCCGGCACAGAGTGTCTTCGTCATCTAAGGTCGCATTGGGTGGTCTTGATTCGGATCAGCCATCAAAGTGTGCGGTGATCCCGCATCGCTCGAACCATGCAGAAACCTGCCTCATTTGGTCCGTTGAATAACTTGCAAGCCCCAATTTCTTTTGGCTTCCATTGATAATATCGATCTTGGTCTCACCCATATTATGATAGCCGAGCAAGTGGATTTCGCATTTCCCAAGTTCTTTCAGTAAATTGATAACGGCCTTCGTATTCTCAACACCGTCTGTGTACCCTGGCACAAGGGCAAGCCTGAATTCGACGGGATAGCCTTCCGCGACGAGCCGCCGCGCATTCTCCAGAATGCGTACATTGCCCAAACCTGTCGCTTGTTTATGACGCGCCGTGTCCATGACCTTCAAATCAAAATAGATGAGTTGGAGTTTGGGCAAGATTGCTTGCCATCGATTGTAGGAAAAGGTGCCGCAGGTCTCCAAGGTCGTGTGAATGTCGTGCTCATGGCAAAGGTCCAGCACCTTCTCCATGAACTCAGGATACAGGGTTGGCTCCCCGCCCGAAAATGTCACACCACCTCCGCTGCGCTTGTAATAGCGCCGGTCCGCGAGGATTTGCTCAACAAGATTTTCGGGACTGAGATAGTCCCCAATGGGTTGAAGGGCGCCATGGGGGCAGGCGTCAACGCAGCCTAAGCACAAGGTGCAACGCTCGTGATCGACGCGGTATCCATCTTTGAGGATGGCATCGTGCGTACATGCTTTCTCGCACGCGAAACACTTTTCGCAGCGCGCCTCATAGAAAGAAAGGAGCGGGGCAACTTGCTGCGATTCCGGATTTTGGCACCACGCGCAGTGAAGATTGCACCCTTTGAAAAAAACAAGAGTTCGAATGCCAGGCCCGTCATGGATTGAAAACCGTTGCACGTCGAAAATGGGTGCGGTCAGAGGTTTCATTGTGCGCTCAGGCGGCTTGCAAAGTTCGGGCGATGACTTCGTCTTGCATAGCGGGGCTGAGATCGACGAAATAGGCGCTGTAACCTGATATACGAACAAGCAGGTTCCGGTGCTTCTCTGGCGCTTGTTGGGCGTCAAGAAGAACGCGCGGGTCAAGAACATTGATCTGCACTTGCATGCCGCCCTGGTCAAAATACCCTTCAACAAGGCTGGTGAGGAGGCGCGCGCCTTTTGGTCCCTTCACCGTTCTTGCGTCGAACTTGATGTTCAGATTGACCCCATTGGGAGAATGATTGGGGTCAAGACTTGCCACGGAATTCAGGGATGCTGTGGGACCCAGGCAATCAGAACCGTCGGTGGGAGAAATGCCATCCGCCAAAGCTTCCCCGGCGCGGCGGCCGGAGGGGAGGGCACCGGTATTTGCTCCCATGGAGCGGTGGCACGTCATGGAATAAAGGCCCGACATCCAGCGTCCGCCTCTTGAATTGACGTGCTCGGAAATGACGGTGTCAAAAAGCTTGGTCATTGCACCGGCGAAGTGATCCACCCGGGATTTGTCGTTGCCAAACTTATCCATGCTGGACAGTTTTGCTTGAAGGTCAGCATCATTGGCAAAGTTCTGCCCACAGGCCGTGGCCAGATGGGCAAGGCTTATTTCACCTCGCTCGAAAACAAGTTTGTCGATTGCCGCAAGCGAGTTGGCGATATCTGCAATACCCACCGCTTGTATGCCGCTGGCATTAATCCGCGCGCCTCCGGCGGTAAGGTCTGTCGCGCTTTCAACGCACCCTTCCACCATCATGGAGGAAAAAGGAACCGGATGATTGTCTCGGTTTGAGTACTCGATGCCCTCCAAATATTCTTTGAGGGACAGGACTTCTGCTCGTAGCTCTACCTCCAAGGCCTCCAGTACATCTGGCATCGTCTGGATTTGTATTTTGGGGCTGCCTTCTTCTGAAATCTGCTTGAGTACGGTCTCTAGTATCCGGGCGAAGTTGAAGATTGCCGCATCAGACGATGTGTAGCTGATGCCCGGAAGCGCCGGTTCAACACACCCGACCGTGGCGTAGTTCCAAAGCTCGTCTGGTGCGTCAAGTCGCTTGCCCAGGGAAGGTATGATCACGTCATCATTGTAAAGGGCAGGCGATCCTCCGCCATGGCCAATGACTTCAAAGACACGAGCAACATAAGTCTCATCGCTTTGGTCGCTCCAGCGTGCATGCCAATTGGGTTGGCGCGTCTTGAACTGATCGATCACGTCTAACAGCAAGAATGTAAGCTCATTCGATGCGTCTTTATCCGCCGCATCAATCCCACCAATGGTCACGGCCTGACCTGTGGGTAGGCCCTCAAACATCTCCGTTAGGCGTTCGGAGAACAGTGGGATGACTTCCGATAGCTTGAGGCAAAAGGCGCAAAAAAGATCTCTGAACCCGTCGGGATCGAACTCGCCCCCCGCTTGCTCTTTGAGATAGAGAGGATAAAGATATTGATCCATCCGCCCCAGGGAAATTCCCTGATCAATGGATTCGATCTGGATGATCATTTGAACAAACCAGATCAGCTGCAGCGCCTCGCGCAAATTCGATGGCGGGCGTCTGGGAACATTTGTCAAAACTTCCACAATATCCCGACGGCCCATACTTGCGGCCAACTCTCGGTATCGATCAGAAAACTCTTCCAGAGCACCAAGAGAGATGAAGTTGGCTTCCAGTTGATCCTGCTCACGTTGCGATAGGCCCGGTTGTTGCAATGAGGCTTGAACCCGTCTTCGCAATCCATCTGTTCCCTGGGTGATAACGTCTTCAAAGTTTGGCAAGAAGTGCGCAACACCACCTGCTTCATTGATCACGAACCTCGCAGCAACGGATTGATCGCGCAGATAGCTCATGCGCTTTCGAAATGGGAAGGCCTTCACGGCCAGGTTGCGTGTCAACCAATAGGGAAGAACGGAAATGGCCAACTTGCGCTTGGCAGTCGGGTTTACATACAGGGGATTGGTCTGGCGGGTCTCGAAGCGGAAGATATCGGCCAGCATGGCAACACCGGCAAGCTCCACATGACAGATGGCGCCAATGCGATGTTCTGTGTGGTGACCAATGATCGTTTCGCCGTCGCAAATCTGGATTGACCGGCGCGAGAGATGATCGGCAAGGGCCTTGGCCTTTCTCAAAGGGGCGGAAACTTCGTGGCAGGATTTATAGAACTCAGTATAGTGGATGGCCCTTTCCGCACCTAAAGCAGGGCGGCTTGCCTCGTGATCGGCACGAAGTTTCAGCACAGCGGCGGATGGCGTCCAGCTGTTTGCACAAGCGCGAGGGCTTGCTTGGGTCTTTTCCACTTCTAAATTCTGACCTTGGCTATGCATCAAGACGGGGTCTCCAGATTGTAAATTGGTGCAGGGTTTGCCTCACTCGTCCCTGCTCATGACCATTTCAATGGCGCTGCTGGGAGGGCTAAAGAACACGATTTCTGGCAAAACGCCTTGATTTGCGTCATGTGCGCGCCCAACACTTTTGGACACATGCAGAGCTCTGTCTCCAGGTTCGGCGGCAGTAACGCCGCTTCCAGTCCCAATTTTCTTTAATGGTACCGATTGTGGGATCTGCATATTTCGTTTATAAAGGCTCAAGTGACAATTTGTCACCTTACAGTGCTTGGCCGCACTCAGCGGGCTAGGGCGCTATTGATTTGCCAGTTTTTGGGAGGCCCACATGTCCGCATCCACATCAGCAAAGCCGGAACATTTTGACGTTCTTATCGTTGGCGCCGGTATCTCGGGTGTTGGAGCCGC
Source organism: Alphaproteobacteria bacterium (assembly GCA_021774965.1). Classification (GTDB taxonomy): domain Bacteria; phylum Pseudomonadota; class Alphaproteobacteria; order JAJFIK01; family JAJFIK01; genus JAJFIK01. The sequence goes on along the minus strand of JAJFIL010000125.1, from coordinate 24,841 downwards.
GCATCACCTTCAGGAGCAATGCCCCAACAAGTCCTTCGTCGTTCTGGAATTAAAGGATACCCACGGCGGGACATGGGCGACGCACACTTATCCCGGTATTCGTTCGGACAGCGATCTTTATACCTTCGGCTATCGCTTCAAGCCATGGACCGGCGTGCCGATTGCTGAAGCCCAGCCAATTCTCGACTACATGGGTGAGGTGATCGAGGAAGACCATCTCGACAAGCACATTCGGTATAAGCATGAGATCACCGGCACCAGTTGGTCGAGCGATGACAAAGCTTGGACGGTGACAGCAAAACAGCTCGACACAGGTGACACGGTTCAATTCACCTGTAGTTTCCTATGGATGTGCCAGGGCTATTACGATCACAAAAAGGGGTATACGCCTGAGTGGAAGGGCATGGACACCTTCAAAGGCACCATCGTCCACCCTCAAATTTGGCCCGAAGATCTGGACTACAAAGACAAACGCGTAGTTGTTATTGGATCCGGTGCCACCGCGGCAACGCTTATTCCCGCGATGGCAGATGATTGCGAACACATGATCATGCTGCAGCGCTCACCGACTTACTTCTGGACCGGCGAGAACCGCAATGAAATGGCGGACAAGCTGCGCAGCCTTGATGTTCCTGAAGAGTGGACACACGAAATCGTACGCCGCAATATTCTCGCTGAAGCCAAAGACATTCAGAACCTTGCGGCCAGCCATCCTGAAATGGTGATCGAAGAGCTGCTGAAGGTGGTGCGCGAAAAAGTTGGCAGTGACGAGATCGTACAAAAGCACTTCACACCGAAATATCGCCCCTGGCAACAGCGCCTTGCCTATGTGCCGGATGGTGATTTGTTCGATGCGGTAACCTCGGGCAAGGTCTCCATCGCCACCGACAATATTGAGAGCTTCACTAAAGAGGGCATTCTGCTTCAGTCCGGTGAAGAGTTGAAAGCCGATATCATCATCACTGCAACAGGCTTTAACTTGCTGCCCTTTGGGGGCATTCCCTTTGAGGTTGATGGTGAGCCCGTGGACTTTGCCAAACACTTTACCCACCGCGGCATGATGCTATCGGGTATCCCTAATATGGTATCTGTGTTTGGGTATTTGCGTACAAGCTGGACCATGCGTGTGGATCTCATCGGCGATTATGTTTGCCGCTTCCTCAAGCACATGGACGAGAAAGGCACATCGGTCTGCACACCGACCCTGGTTGGTGACGATGTGAATATGGAACCCCTGCCTTGGATCAAGGATGAGGATTTCAATCCCGGTTATATGAAGCGCGGTCTTCAAATGCTGCCAAAATGCGGCGATCATGCTCCGTGGATCTACAATACAGATTACTATTCCGAAAAGGATCAGATGCCGGAATATGATCTTGATGACAAGACCATGGTCTATTCTTGATTTGAACCGGGGGCAGCCATCTTGCTGATGTTGCTTCTTATTGTTGTGACGGTCGTGCTGGTGGGCCTGGTCCTATTCCTTGCGGCAAGGCAGGGCTGAATAAGGGCGCCTGGATAAGGGTGGCTCCCATACAAAATTGACAGCAATCTTCTATTCAGGCACGGTTCTGTTTCCTGGTTTGAAGTGGGGTTCTTCATGCGGCGGCTGATCTTATTCATTTTCATGGGCGTCGGATTGGGCCTGCTTTCCGCCAGTGCTGAGCTTCCAATGGAAGAGCTTGGTCTATCGCTCACCGTAGACGTTGATGCCCACCCGCGACTCTTATGGTTGGCTGATTCTAATCCCCCCTATTTTGCAGAAGGAAGAGCGCACCTGATCGACCCAGATGGGGGCCGTTACCTTGGCATGATCAACACAGGATATTGGTTCGGGGGGCTTGATGTGCCTGCGGGTCGGGATCGGGTCTATGCCCGGGAGACACATTTTTCGCGCACCACCCGCGGCACGCGCACGGATATTATCGCGACCTATGATCCTTCAAACCTGGGGTTTGTGAGCGAGATTGAAATTCCTCCTCGCCGCGCGGCTGCCGTTCGCATGCAAGGTTTCTCGGCTCTCTTTGGAGGTGATCGATATCTGGCGGTGGCGAATTTCACGCCCGCTCAATCGGTAACCTTCATCGACATGGAGGCTGGGCAGGTTCTGGGGGAAGAGCCGACCCCGGGCTGCATAAGCCCCTTCGCCGGAGCCGGCGCGCGCGTGCATGTGCTCTGCGCCAATGGAGCATTCATTACATTCGAAGTTCAAGAAGACGGCTCCATCGTCACGGCAGACTACAGCGATCCCCAGTTTGATGCCTATGAAGACCCGGTCAGCATTGCGGCGGTAAGAAACGGCGAGGCTTGGGTCTTTCTTTCTCTTGACGGCTATATTCACGAGTTCAGCACTGTCGGTGGAACGATGCAGCTTACCAATCGCTGGTCCGTGATGACCGAGCGGGAGCGAAGAAAGGACTGGCGCATTAGCGGCCTTCAACATCTTGCCGTACACGAACAATCCGATCAGGCTTTCGTTCTTATACACCAGGGCGATGCTGCCAGTTTCGAGGATCCGGGCGACGAAGTGTGGGTCTTTGATCTGACCAGCCAGACCCGCACTCGGCGCATTGAGCTAGACGATCTGGCTCTTGGCATTGCTGTGAGCCAGGGCGACGAGCCGCAGCTCTATACCCGCAGTGTCCATATACCGCTTTCCGGTCTTGCTCTTCTGTGGGTCTACTTCACAGAAGGTGAAGCAGCTCTTGAGGCGCTCGCCACCTATGGGGTGGATATTTATGATCTGGAAAGCGGCCAGCGGTATCATGCTTTCGAAGATCTGGGTGCACCCTTTGCCACTCTCTATCCGTGGTAAGATCATGAGCGCACTTCTCAGCTTTGATCCAGCATTAAGCCTTGGCCTTCGCGGTGCCGTGGTGTTGATCCTCATGGCTGCCGCCAGTCACAAGTTACACAACTGGCAAGGTTTCAAGGCCGCCGTTGCTGGTTACGAGATCCTGCCCAGCGCTTTGATACCAAGCGCTGCTATTTTCATGGTCGTTTCAGAAATTGTCATTGCCGGAGGGCTCATCCTTTTTCCTCTGACAATTGTACCAGCGCTACTTGCCGCTGGAATTTTTGTACTCTACGGCGCGGCCATGGCGCTTGCTTTGGTCCGCGGAAAGCAGAGCTTTGATTGTGGCTGCGGGGGGCTTTCCAAATCACAAGACGTAAGCTGGTCATTGGTGACGCGCAACGGAGTGATTGCCGCTGTGGTGCTGTTTCTTGCGACGCCTATGGCGTTCTCGCATTTTGTCTGGGTCGATTGGGGAACCGCTTTGTTCGTTGCGGCATTTGGAGCGTTGCTGTTTGCGGCTGCTGACACGCTGTTGGACAATCGGATGCAGATCAAAGCGGCGGAGGCAGGGCGATGACTGGCGCTATCGTGACGGCTCTTATCGCAAGCTGGATTGCAATCCTGGTGCTGACTGTGATGGTATTTGCGTTGGCGCGGCAGGTGGGCCTTCTCCATGAGCGGGTATCGCCTGCGGGTGCTTTAAGCGTAGGGGCAGGACCAAAGCCGGGCGATCTGGCCCCGGAGTTCAATCTCCCCACTCTGAACGGAGCATCAATCGAAATTGGCGGGGCAGGTCCGCGTTCCCACGCAACGCTGCTCTTTTTCCTCTCCACCACATGTCCGGTTTGCGCCACGTTGGTTCCGATTTTGCGCAGCCTGGCGAAAACCGAGAGCGAAACACTTCGAATCGTCATTGCAAGCGATGGTCCGGATGATCATCAGGCCTTCATTCGTGAGAAGGGTCTTGAGATTTTCCCGTACGTTGTTTCAACCGACCTCGGCATGGCATACGGTATCGGCAAGCTTCCCTATGGCGTGCTCATAGACGAGCGGGGGATCATTTCCGCCCACGGGCTTTGCAATACGCGGGAACACATTGAAAGTCTTCTCGAGGCCCGGGAACGAGGCGTCTCTTCCATTCAGGACTATATGGCCGCAACGCGCGCCGAAGAAAACGAACAAGGTGCGGCATGAGAGGAATGCGCAAATGAACTGGCTCGACAAGCTTGCAGAAAACGTCTCACGCGTTGCTGCGCGCCGCCTGTCCCGGCGTAGCGCCTTGGCGGGGTTGGGCGCGCTTCTCGCGGGCGGGGCTGCTGGCGCTGTGCTTCTGCCGGTCTCACGCCGCGCGGATGCTGCAGCTCCCAACGAGGATCCGGGTGATCCTTCTTCGTGCGATTATTGGCGTTATTGCGCTATTGATGGCTATCTTTGTAGTTGCTGTGGGGGCTCACATACTGCTTGCCCACCGGGCACGATCATGTCGCCCATCACTTGGATCGGCACCTGCCGGAACCCAGGGGACGGCAAGGACTATATCATTTCCTACAATGATTGTTGTGGGCAATCCGGGTGCGGACAATGTGGATGTATGCGCAACGAAGGCGACTCGCCCGCGTATCAACCAGGCTCCAGCAATAATCTCAATTGGTGCACGGGCTCAGGTGTGGATATTATTTATAATTGCTCCACCGCCATCATCATAGGCGTGGATGATGAGAGCTAAGCTCCTCAGCATGGTGGTAGGCCTGTGCCTGCTCGCAAGTCCGGCTCTTGCAACGGAGCGTGCGCAAGCCGATTACATGGTTCATTGCCAGGGCTGCCACCTTGCCGATGGTTCAGGTTTCCCCGAACGCGGCGTACCGGATATGCGTTCTGTACTGATCCCTTTTGCACAAATTGAGGAAGGTCGCGGATACCTCATTCAGGTACCGGGTTCGTCGCTTTCCTCTCTTTCCGATGAACGTCTAACGGTCTTGATCAATTGGATATTGCAGGAACTGGCACAAGGATCAGAGACCGCTGAGCCCTATAGCATCGATGAAGTTACCCATTGGCGCGCTATTCCGCTGGAAGACCCTGGCGTTGCGCGCGCGCGTCTTCTGGAAATGATTAGCCCAGGCTCAAATGACTGAGATAACCGCCCTGCACCGGAAGTGTGGCCATGTGTGACACTCAAGTCATTCGCCAGGGCGGTGTTACTTATTTTGCCAAAAACAGCGACCGCGAATCCAGTGAGCCACAGCTGATTGAACGTCTCACCCCTGTAACAGGCGATACCGCGGCAACGGTGCAGACAACCTATCTGGAAATCCCGCAAGTTCCGGATCGGTTTGGGGTAATCCTCTCAAAGCCCAATTGGATGTGGGGGGCAGAGATCGGGGCCAATGATCAGGGCGTTGTTATTGGCAACGAAGCTGTCTTTAGTAAGCTCATCCAGCGTAAGGGCGAAGCTCTTTTGGGCATGGACCTGCTGCGCCTTGCGCTGGAGCGCGGTAAGACGGCTGCCCTTGCTCTTGAGGTGATCACAGATCTGCTTGAAGAACACGGCCAGGGCGGCCCAGCAGGCTTTCGCGAAAAATCCTTTCGCTATGACAATAGTTTTGTCATTGCGGATGCCAATGAAGCATGGATCCTCGAAACCGCCGGGCGATGGTGGGCGGCCAAGAAAGTGGAGACGTTTGGCGCGATCTCAAATCTCTATTCGATCCGCAGCGACTACGATCTTGCTCGTATGGGTCTTGAAGATTTTGCGAAGCGCGAAGGTTTTCATTCTTATCAAGGCGAGTTTGATTTTGCGCGATCCTTTGATAGCCGCTTTATGACCTTTATGGGCAAGGCACGCTTCCGCCAGCAACTGAGCCTGCAATGCTTAAGCAACCTCGCAACGGCGGACACGGCATCTTTGCAAGGCTTGGCGGTCAATCTTCGCAGCCATCAGGCAGAGGATGACGGCTTTGCCGCACACAGCAATGGTGATGTCTGCATGCATGGAGGTGGCTTGACCCGCCCCAGCCAGACAACCGGATCGATGATCGCAAGGTTGAAGGCCGGGGAGCAGTCTCAAATCATGGTGACCGGTACATCCGCACCATGCCTGTCTTTGTTCAAACCTGTGGACTTTGACTTCTCACGAACTCATTTTTCAGAGACCGGGAAGAGCGATGACATTAGCGAAGACCTGTGGCACCAGTTCGAATGGGTTCACCGCCGCGCACTCTTTGATGAGGAATTTCGAGATGACCTGCGCCGCTCCCGTGATGAGCTGGAGCGCCAACTCATGACTGTCTTTGATGGCGACATGTCTATGGCAAAAGCGGATGAGCTTGCACAAGAATGGCACGAGCATTGGCAGAAAAAGGCCAGACAAACAACGCCACATCTTTCCATGTTCCGTTCTTATGACCGCTATTGGCGAAAACTGAACAGGATGGACGGGTTTGTCTGGGGCTAGATTTTAACCTCGGTCTTGAGCTATTCCTCAAGCCGCGCCGGCATGCCCGGATGTTCCCGCCCGGCAATTTCTGTATAGACCGTAAATTTAAACGGATCGAAAAACTGCACCTGGCTGCGAAGCCGATCAGCAATTTCGCGCCGCAACAATGTAAGGTCCGAATTGTCGGAATAGCGCCCCTCTGCTGCAATGGCGGTCTCAAGGGCGAGTTCCAAGTCGCCGTTGTCCATCATGCGACGAAGCCCTCGTTCCACTTCACGGGCAGAGAGGTCGAAGTAGAGGCCCAGCATCCGGCCCCGCTCCTGGGCGGTGATGGTATCCAGATCGCGCGGCTCGCGTCCTGTGGAATCCTCCCGCCATATACCGGTTATTGAATCGCCAAGACGCCGGATGATGTGATCGCGAGGGGCAAGGTAGCTCAGAAAAATCTCTTCATGAGCGGCAAGCCCAGGGGGAATGAGGTTCATGCGGATGATCTCTTCCACCGCATAACCATTGAGCAAGTACCTGCGAGCCTCTGCAATAAGCCAAACATAGGCATCCCGATATCCGGCCAGAACCGGCGCATCGGGGTACATTGCGGTGATGCCGAAATGCCCATGGAGGATCAATTTGGGTTCAAGGGCGAGGATGGTGTCCATCGTCTGGACAGCTTCTTCGATATGCCCTTCATTGACCCATGGCTCACCGTAGAAGGGCATCAGCACATCTCCGGTAAGGACGATACCATGTTCGGGTAGGTGGATGAGCATGGCGTCTTCGGTCTCCCCGCCAATGGTGGGAATGAGGGTGATCTGTGTATCTCCAATCACAAGGTCAGTAGGCGTATCAATCACGACATCCGGAGCGTAATCGTTGACCCACTGCGGGTGGAATGCTGCGCTCCGAAATTGGGTATAGCTGTGACCTCGAAGGACTCTGCGAAGGGTTCCGGAAAAATTCTCACGGCCATAGAACAGAGCGTTAGGTGCGGTTTCACGGATGGTGGAATGACCCCCGATGTGATCCCAATGGGCATGGGTGATCAGAACCAATCCAAGCGGAGGGAGGTTAGGTTGAGCACTACGAAGGAAGTCCAAGGCAGCGGCAAAACTATCTGGCTGAGTGCCCGCATCAATGGAGATAAGTTCACTGCCGTCTTCTGAAACAATGAAATGAAGATCAGAGAATCCAAACCCGCGAACGGCGAAGATGCGACCTTGTTCAATCTCTTCAATCCAGGGCGTGGGCGAGAAGCGTAGACCGTCCGCTGCGCTAGTGGCGAACCATCCCATGTAAAGTGTATCAGGGGCGCCAGCGCCGTACCCGCTTTGGGTCATATAGTGATCAGCAAGGTCTCGTTCGCCCGAACGCTGGTGGAGAATGGCAAGGTGGCGATAGACCTCGCGATAGAACCCTGGCAGGGGTTCGGTCTCCGGACGCTCAACGAGCCAGGTAAGCTCGCGCAAGGCATCATCTTGCTTGCCAAAGAAACCGGGCACCTGAGTGTAGATGATGCCTGCCGCCCAATGTACCAGGGGGTTCTGATCGTTTGAGATCTCCCCTGCTTCCACTAAAAGCTCGAACGTGTCATTGACCCAGAAAATACGAGAGAAGAGAGGCACCTCTTCGGCATAGGTCGCGCGCAACAGCGAAAGAGCGGCAAGGTAGGTTGATCTATTTTCTCCGGACATGGCTGTGCCATGGCGCTGCAAAACCTCTTCAAAGAAGGCGATCCCGATCTCCTGCTGGGAGGTTACGATGTAGCTGTTGGCGAGCAGGAACGGTGGTCGTGGATCTGAGATAGGGCCTTCGGCCAACACCGTTTCATAGAACGCAATATCAGAATGAAAGCTACGATCAGGATAGGCAGTAGCGCCTGCGGAAGCGCTTGCCGAAGAATGAAACTCATCAACCGATACCTGGGCCAAAACCCCGCCGCCCAACACAATAGAGGCGAGGATTGTCAGAATGGTCTTTGTGTAAGTCATGAAGAAGTCCTTGTTGTGCTAAAAGAGTGTATATACACATATTTGGGTAAAAATTTTTAGCCGGGCTAAGCTACGGCTTTTGAAAGATCAGCCAGAAGAGCTTCAACTCTTGCCCACTTTTTGGGGCCCAATTTTTCTATCAGACCGCCTTGAACGGCCTGCCAGAGGGGCGTTGCAATCTTGAGACGCCCGCTTCCTCTTTTCGCGATGGTGATGAGCTTTGTGCGCTGATCCTCCCCACCCTTGATAGAAAGCAGGCCATCGCGCTCCAATGGAGCAAGGTTGCGCGTTAGGGTCGTCCGATCAAGATTCATGACCTCTGCTAGTTTGGTAATTGCCAGGCCCTTCTTGTGATACTGGATTACGCTAAGCAATGTGAATTGGCTTGTACTCAGCCCGGAGGGTTTGAGGGCGGTTTCATAGGCGCGGGTGAGGCTGCGAGAGGCACTACGAAGCAGGGCGCAGGCACAGTCTTCGGGCTTAAGGTCTTCGTACATTGATCCTGAAGGTCTCTTGTTCTCACAATATTACGTGTATATACGCCTAATGCTCAGAATGTCAAGACCAGAGAACTCAACCAATTGAGCAAGATCATTGAACCTTGCCCTCAAGGCCCTTACGATTGCTCTGTATGAGGTACGGTCTATCAACCTCGTCCCCTGGTGTTTGAAAGCGGTATTGGACTCATGTTTCGGCGAATACTCCTACCTGTCATATTTTTGATCCTGATCTACGGTTTCTGGATCAGCCCGGATTTCAAACAGATCTCCTCTGGCGTGGCAATTTTTCTATTCGGGATGCTGTTTCTGGAAGAAGGTTTCCGCGCCTTTACGGGCGGTACGCTGGAAAAATTACTCAAGAACACCACGAACCGTCTGTGGAAAGCGATCTCATTTGGTATTGTCTCTACAACGATCATGCAATCCAGTTCGCTTGTTTCCATAATTACTATCTCATTTTTGAGCGCGGAATTAATCGGCCTTGCTTCCGGGATAGGTATTATCTTTGGGGCCAATATCGGCACCACCACAGGCGCATGGCTCATTGCCGGACTTGGGCTCAAGGTAAACATCGCGGCCTATGCCATGCCGATGTTGGTGTTCGGTATCATCCTGGTTTTTCAAAATTCACGCTGGATGAAGGGCATTGGTTATGTCCTGGCGGGCCTGGGCTTTTTGTTCCTCGGCATCCATTACATGAAGGAGGGCTTTGAGGCCTTTCGTGCCACCATCGATCTCACCCAGTTTGCAATCTCGGGATACGCCGGATTGTTTATCTTCGTCGGGGTGGGTGTGTTTGCCACTGTGGTTATGCAATCTTCTCATGCAACGCTGGTGTTGATCATCACTGCACTGGCGGCACAGCAGATCACTTATGAGAACGCACTGGCTCTTGCCATTGGGGCCAATGTGGGAACCACCATCACGGCCATCCTGGGGTCATTGGGATCAAACTATCAAGGCAAGCGCCTGGCGGTTGGTCATCTCATCTTCAACGCGATCACCGGGCTTATAGCAATTGTCTTCATCTATCAAATTATGTGGGCCGTTGATGCGGTTGCCGCCTCCACCGGTATTGCAGCGGATGACTACACGCTCAAGCTCGCGGTCTTTCACACCATTTTCAATGTCATTGGTGTGGTCGTGCTGACCCCGTTTGTCAGGCAGTTGGTGAACTTCCTTGAGGGGGTTATCCCCACACCAGTTCCTGATGTGGTCAAGCCAAAGTACCTTATGGAATCGGTCATCGATTTTCCTGAAACCCTGCTGGAGGCCGTACGGAACGAGACCATTCGTCTTTATGACAAGGCATTTGAGATTATTCTTCACGGGCTAAACCTGCATCGTACGCAGATTTTGGAAACAGATGATCTGGAGAACCTGATCAACAATGACCGTGAAATTTTCGACTTTGATCTGGACTCAACATATGAGCGTAGCGTCAAGGCTCTCCACACGGCCATCTTGGAATTTATCTCGCGCGCGCAAGGAGAAATTCCGATCGAGTTTTCGGAAAAACTCTACGCCATGCGCCAAGCGTGCCGCCAGATCGTCATGGCGGTGAAGCACATCAAGCATCTGCGGAAGAACATCATGCAGTTCATGGTCCACGATAACGAGGATATCCGACGCGAATACAATGCCATCAGAATTCGTCTTGCCATGCTTGTTCGCGAGATCAATGATCTGCGCAATACCGATGAGGCGGAACGGAGCATTGTCGATCTTGATCTCTATCGGGTCGCCGTCGACAAGGATCTCAGCGCGATGGATGGCACGTTAGACAAACTCATCCGCGATGGAAAGATCACACCCGAAATGGGGACCTCACTGATCAATGATCATGGATATGTCCGCGATGCCATCCAAAGTCTGGCCAGCGCTGCCAAGACCTTGTTTGGCTCCCGAGATGTTGCCGATATGGAAGCAGAAAGCCTCGTCAGTCTGGATGAAGAGGATGTTGAAGCCATGGCCGCGGAACAATAGGGGGAAGGGGAGCATTACAAATGAAGATGAGAAAGTTCTTGAAATTCCAGGAAATGCCGCCTGCGAAACAGCGCAAGGCCTTGATCAAGATATTGCGTAAGCTTGAAAGAAAACATGAGGCGCTCCGCGAGGAGTTGAATTCGGCAATTACGGAGAAAAAACGCCTCAAGTTGAAAGCGAAGCTCAAGATCAACAAGCACCACCGCCATAAGGCTGAAAGGTTGATTGCCGCGCTTGGTGAGTAAAGAGCCAAAGTAATCGCGGGCGCTCCTGCGGCTATCTTGCTCTTTTCTCTCATAGATGTTGTGATTGTCACGCCTCTTTCGTGGCGAATCCGTCACCTGGATGTCCTGTATCGCGTATCAAGAAAAAATTCACGCTGAAGGAGATCATACCTTGTTTGACTACGTAATCGTTGGTGGCGGCTCGGCCGGTTGTGTTATCGCGCGGCGGCTTTCTGATGACCCACAAGTAAAGGTTTGCCTTCTTGAGGCGGGAACGCCGGACAAAAGCCCCCTTATCCATATGCCCGCCGGCGTGATTGCCATCATGCCTACGAAATACAAGAACTGGGCATTTGAAACGGTGCCGCAGGCTGGTCTTAATGGGCGCGCTGGGTATCAGCCTCGCGGTAAGACTATGGGCGGCAGCAGTTCGATTAACGCGATGCTCTATATCCGCGGTCATGCCAAGGACTATGACGAATGGGCGGAATTGGGCAACGAGGGTTGGTCACATGATGAGATCCTGCCCTTGTTCAAGAGATCGGAAAATCAGGAACGCGGCGAGGATTCGTTTCACGGGTCGGGCGGTCCGCTGAATGTTGCAGATCTACGGTCGCCCAACGGCATTGGAAATCTATTTTTGGAGGCTGGCAAGGAATTGCAAATGCCGTTCACGGATGATTTCAATGGTACAACTCAGGAAGGATTGGGTGCCTATCAGGTCACTCAGAAAGATGGACAAAGGTGCAGTGCTGCAAAAGCCTTTATCACCCCCATCCTGGGGCGGGAAAACCTGACCGTCATTACCGGTGCACGCGCTACCAAAGTGCTCTTTGAGGGTAAGAAGGCAACAGGGGTTGCCTACGACAGAAAGGGTCAGATTGAGGAAGCTCATGCTGCGCGTGAAGTTATTCTATGCGGCGGCGCTTTCCAGTCACCCCAGCTTTTGCTGCTTTCAGGCGTCGGTCCGGAAGGCGAGTTGAAGGAACACGGCATCGAGGTGCATCACGAATTACCCGGTGTCGGCAAGAACCTTCAGGATCACATTGATTTTGTGGCGAGCTATAAATCAAAGAGCCGCGAGCCGTTTGGATTTTCCGTCCGTGGCACGCCTAAAATGATTGCTGGTCTGTTTGAATATGGCTCAAAGAAAACTGGCCCCATGACCAGCAATTTTGCGGAGACAGGCGGGTTCCTCAAAACCGATCCTGAATTGGAGCGGCCTGATATTCAGCTCCACTTTGTGGTGGGCATTGTAGACGATCATGCGCGCAAGCTTCATTGGGGTCATGGTTACAGTTGCCACGTGTGCCTGCTTCGGCCCAAGAGCCGGGGGAGTGTGACCCTTGAAAGCACGGATCCGCTGGCACCGCCACGGATTGATCCCCAGTTCCTGGATAAAGACGAAGACATGGAAGTGATGGTGCGCGGGGTCAAGATGATGCAACGCATTCTGGACGCCCCCGCGTTTGAGAAGGAACGCGGCGAAGAAATGTACCCATTTGATCGTGATGATGACGAAGACATTCGGCGCATCGTTCGGGAAAGGGCCGATACGGTCTATCACCCCGTTGGCACCTGCAAGATGGGCAGTGACAATATGGCTGTGGTCGACAATGAACTTCGCGTTCATGGCCTTGAAGGTCTTCGGGTCGCGGACGCTTCCATCATGCCAACGCTGGTTGGTGGAAACACCAATGCGCCCACCATCATGATCGGGGAGAAATGTGTGGACATGATCAAGGCTTCAGCAGCAACGACTGCCTAACCCTCAATTCGGATTGGGCCACCTGATGTCTGCGGTGCGAAAACTTGTTGATCCAACAAAGGTAAAAGGCCTGCGCATTGTTTTTCCTGAGCGCGATGATCCTCGCATTATTGAGGCCGCAAAAATCCTGCAGAAGAAATATGCAATAGAGCCCAGCTTTCCAAACCCCTCCGAGATTGCGGAAGGTCTTAACAGTCAGCTTTGCGAGGCCTATCTCAAAGGTCCCCGCGGCGGCAGTCCCACCCTTGGCCGGCGCTTGTTGCAGAAGCCTTTGTTTCTTGGGGCGATGCTGGTGAAGACAGGTCATGCGGATGCCATGGTCGCCGGCGCTGCCAATCCCACGAAAAGAGTTCTCGAAGCAGGCATGATGGCCATCGGATTGGCGGAAGGTATTGATGTGCCCTCAGGTTTCTTTTTGATGCGTCAGAAGGGTCGCTCCCTCATCTTCGCAGATTGCGCTGTCAATATTGATCCGTCAGCTGAGGACCTAAGAGATATTGCACTGGCCTCCGCCGCAAGTGCGCAAAACCTTCTCGGTGAGCCGCCGCGTGTCGCCTTTTTGTCCTTTTCCACCCATGGAAGCGCATCCCATGCCCATGTATCCCGGGTGCGTGAGGCCGTAGCGCTGACGCGGGCGGCCGCACCAGAGCTGGCTATTGATGGCGAACTTCAAGCCGATGCGGCGTTAGACCCGGGCGTGGCTGCCATGAAAGTGAAATTGAAAAGTGCTGTTGCGGGCCGCGCCAACGTGCTTGTTTTTCCCAACCTTGACGCGGCAAACATCAGCTACAAGCTCACTCAGTATCTGGGAGGAGCCCAGGCCGTGGGGCCCATCTTGCAGGGTTTTGCCAAGCCGATCACGGATCTATCCCGGGGGGCTTCAACTCAAGACATTGTTGATGCTGCCCTGCTGACAGCCAGCCTTGTCTGAGGGTGTCTCAAGTGGGCGGATTTAGTCGCCCTGTTGCGGGCGCATGTCATTAGGGTTGATGCCAGCTACTACGACTGGCTTCTTCATGGCATCCCGGCGGAACGGCTCACCCAGTTCCTGATTGAGAAGAACTTCGATGAAGGTCGTCACTCCTGCATCCTGCGCTTTGCAGGCAATATCCATAGCAGTGGTGAGCTCGTCTTGGGTTTTTACCTGAACACCCTTTAGCCCGCATCCTTCGGCAACGCTTGCGTAGCTCAGATGAGGGTCAAGCTCTGTACCGACAAAATTATTGTCGTACCAAAGAGTGGTGTTGCGCTTCTCGGCACCCCATTGGTAATTGCGGAAGACGACCATGGTAACCGCAGGCCAGTCCTCCCGTCCGATGGACGTCATCTCATTCATGGAAATACCAAAGGCACCATCCCCGGCAAAGCCGACAACGGGAATATCCGGCTTGCCAATCTTTGCGCCAATGATTGCCGGAAAGCCATAGCCGCAAGGACCAAAGAGGCCCGGCGCCAGGTATTTCCGACCTTCTTCAAACGTTGGATAGGCATTACCGATGGCGCAGTTATTACCAATGTCACTGGAGATGATCGCCTCTTGTGGCAAACCTGCCTGAATGGCACGCCAGGCCTGGCGCGGGGACATGCGATCCGCATCGCGGACGCGCGCGTCTTCGTTCCAACTTGTGCCCGGGTCATCATCCTCATGATCCATGCTGGAGAGTTTTTGCGCCCATGAAGATTTGGAGGTATGGATCAGCGCCTTGCGATCCTCACGGTCAATGTTGCCCGCTGCTGGGCCTAGTTGTTGCAATATCTGCTGGGCGACAAGTCTGGTGTCTCCGCAAATACCCACTGAGACCTTCTTTGTCAGGCCAATGCGATCTGGATTGATATCGACCTGAATGATCGCAGCATCCTTTGGCCAGTAGTCAATGCCATAGCCGGGCAGAGTTGAGAACGGATTGAGCCGTGTGCCGAGTGCCAGCACCACGTCTGCCTTTGAGATCAGCTCCATCGCAGCTCTGGAGCCATTATATCCAAGAGGCCCTACGGCCAGCGGGTGGCTGCCGGGAAAACTGTCATTATGCTGATAGCCGCTGGCGACAGGTGCATCCAGGCGCTCGGCCAAAGCCTGGCAATCAGCAATGGCCCCACCAATTACAACGCCCGCGCCGGATAGAATGACCGGAAACTTTGCATCTGAGAGTAATTTCGCGGCCTTGGTGATGGCCTCGCTCCCACCAGAGGCCCGCTCAAGGTGAACCGCCTGCGGCAGATCAATATCGATTACCTGGGTCCAGTAATCTCGGGGAATATTGAGTTGAGCGGGCGCAGAACCGCGAAGGGCCTTTTCAATGACACGGTTGAGAACCTCGGCCACGCGAGATGGATCGCGTACTTCTTCTTGGTAGCAAACCATATCCCGAAACAGGGCCATCTGTTCGACTTCCTGAAAGCCGCCTTGGCCAATGGTCTTGTTCGCCGCTTGCGGCGTCACCAAAAGCATGGGGGTGTGGTTCCAGTAGGCCGTCTTGATGGCGGTCACAAAATTAGTGATGCCAGGACCGTTCTGCGCTATGGCCATGCCCATCTTCCCGCTGGCACGGGTATAGCCATCGCAAATTATGCCGCCATTGGTCTCATGAGCGACATCCCAAAACCTGATCCCGGCTTTGGGAAAGAGATCCGAGATGGGCATGAAGGCCGAGCCAATAATGCCGAAGGCGTGCTCAATTCCGTGCATTTGTAGCACTTTCACAAACGCTTCTTCGGTGGTTATTTTCATATTGGTGTTTCCATTTGCTTCGGCGGCACTGAAAGCCAGCCCCTAAGACAGGTCTGAGTATTACCCGAACGGCTACTTGATCCAATACCAATTGAGATTACTCAGTAGGTGCTGCGCTCGGGAATTACGTTGCGCACGCCGCCGCGGGCGTCTTTCGTGTCCCCTTTCCGTCGGGGAATGAGGTGAATGTGGCAATGAAGGATTGATTGTCCTGCGGCCACCCCGGCGTTGGTGCCCACATTAAAGCCCGCAACTGTCTCATCAAGGTTTTTGATGATTTGTCTTTGTTGTTGCAGCAACTCCAATACCGCTGCGTATTCTTCAGGCTCAAGATCAAAGAAATCCGCAATATGCCGCTTGGGAATAACAAGCGTATGATGTTCCGCCACCGGGTGTTTGTCGCGAAAGGCCAGGCAGAACTCATTCTCGGCCACAATGCGGGCCCTTGAGACAGTGCAAAAAATGCAGCCATCTTTCTTCAAAGGATCACCCGCACCGCTCGTCATGGCCTTTTTAGCTTCCGCCCATTTCGTCTCGGGCAGCGGCAATGGCCTGCTGCAAAACAGGCTCCCGCAAGGACAGAGTTTCCTCGTTGAACATAACGTTTTTCAACCAGTCAAAGCCAAGCTGCAGGAGCGCCTCATCTTTGGTGCGCACGGCTTCGATCATGTCATCGTCGATGTCATAGGTTTCAAGAAATTTGGTCTCAAAGACAAAGCGCCGGAAGGCGTCGATGTCGGTTGAGACCATATAGAACATCTTTTTGGTCTGGGTGCTGACGTCCTTGCCCATGGGGCCGCCCATGGTTTTCCATGAGGTCATTTTCATCAGGATGTCGATCCAGCGCTGATTGAGCAGATCATAGGGCTCAATACCTTGGTCGCTGCGGAACTCGCCAACCGTTTGTTGTTGCTCTTCCTTGTGCCCTTCGCAGTGCGCTTCCTTGACGAGGAAATGCATATCCTCGCGTTCCTCGTGGCCTTTGAGCTTATAGGCACCAAGACCGAGGGGGTAATAGCGGCACGTGGCGGGCCGGGCGTCATAGACGGAACAGCCGTTTTCTTCATGCATGAAAACGCACGGGCCTTTGCCATCTTTTTCGGTCATCACCAGTTTGGTCACGGGCAGGCCGGAGCCTTCGTGAAGGGCTGGGAGCGTGAAATCAGCAATGAATTGTGATGGGCGGACAGAGAAATGTTTGGCCAAGGTCAGAATATCATAAGGCGAAAGCGTCACATCCGCGCCATGGCAACAGGCGTTCCAGCAGGAAACACCCTTGTGGCAGCGAAACTTGAAGGCGTCGTCAAGGGTCAGTTTGACCGGCTCAACGGGAGAGCCGTCACTTGTCCGGACGCCTTCGAACAGAGTTGCTTCTACGTCGCTATTTGCCTCGCGGCGCCCTGCCATCTCTTCGCTGGCGCTGGGCGGGGGGCTGAGAATTCCGTCGTCGTCCCGGCTCATGATTGCGCTCCTTTAAAATGTGTAAGGCGGTTTTACGCCATCTTGTACGTGGCGCCAAATCTGGCTTCTATAAACGAAATGCGCCGCACATAGTCGCGCGGCGCATTCCGAAGTTCAGTACTGGACGCAGCTTAGTGGCCGTGGTCGACCATTGCCGTCCATTCCCGCTTGTGCATGGTCCATTCTTTTGTGTCCGGATCGAACGTCGAGTTGACGAAGCAGTGCCAGTTCGCCTCATCCAGATCAGGATAGTCCGCACGATAGTAAAAGCCCGGATAGCGAGTTTCTTCGCGGAACTGGATGTGCCGCAAGTGCAGCTCAGCCGTCCACAGACGGTGGAAGTTTTCCCAGGCCCGCAGCAACTCGTGCAGATCCTTGGCCCGTAAATTGTCTGAGTCTTCCCTCAGCATATCCAGGTACTTCTGACCTTCTTCGAGCAACGTGCCATTGGTCTGATAATACGTGGCAACACCGGCAACATACTCATCCATGATCTTCTGCAGACGCATTTGGAAGTTGCGCGGTTGGATGTAGTACGGGTTGATGTCTTCGTCGGTGGTCTTGTCCTTGTGCTCCATGTAATTGCGCACAGGCTTGTAGATCTCTTCAGCGATTGCCTTGATGTCGCCTTTCAAAGCTGGCTTGAAGTCTTTGTGATCTTGGACATAGCGAACCATGTTCTTGCCCGCGATGCGCCCTTCGGTATGGGACCCGCTCGAGAACTTATGACCCGAGGCGCCAACGCCATCACCAGCGGTAAAGAGACCCTTCACCGTGGTCATGCGGTTGTAACCCCAGCTCCAATCATCAGGAGCGCCGATATCGTCAGGACCCGACACCCAGATGCCGCAGCAACCGGAGTGCGATCCCAACAGATAAGGTTCGGTTGGCATCAGCTCAGATTTGTTCAGTTCGGGTCGGATGTTCATGCCTGCCCAAACACCGGCTTGGCCGATGCACATGTCCAGGAAATCTTCCCAGGCTTCAGCCTCAAGGTGTTTGATCTCCTTGGGCGTCATGGTCTCAGCCAGGCTGGTCATGGCAGTTGGCGTGTCCATGTAGATGGGACCGCGGCCTTCCTTCATTTCCTTCAGCATGGCGTGGTTCCGCAGACATGTCGGCACCACAGCTGCCGTATCATACGGTGCAAAGTCCTTCAGCATGTCGGCATTCTTGGTCATATAGTCTTCGCCAAAACCGTTGGTGGCCTTGGACTTGAACAGCAAGAACCAGGCACCCACGGGGCCATAGCCATCCTTAAAGCGGGTTGGCACGAAGCGATTTTCCATCATGGTCATCTCAGCACCAACCTGAGAGCACATGGCGTAGGTCGAACCGGCATTCCACACTGGATACCAAACCCGGCCCATGCCTTCGCCCGTTGAGCGAGGACGGAACACATTCACAGCACCACCAGCCACACAAAGAACAGTCTTGGCCTTGAAGACGTAGATCTTGTTCTCGCGAACGGAGAAACCAACGGCACCTGCGATAGTGTTTGGATCATTGTCATCCAGCAGCAGCTTCACGATGAAGACGCGTTCAAAGATGTTGTCCATGCCGAGGGCTTTTTTGGCAGCTTCTGCAACGATGGGCTTATAGCTCTCACCGTTGATCATGATTTGCCATTTACCGGAACGCACAGGCTTGCCACCTTCAGAAAGAGGCACGCCTTCAGTTTCCTTGGTCTTCCAGATTGGCAGGCCCCATTCTTCGAACAGGTGCACCGTGCCATCCACGTGGCGGCCGATGTCATAGACCAGATCATCACGGGTGATGCCCATCAGATCGGCGTGCACCATGCGCACGTAATCTTCCGGTGTGTTGTCACCAATATAGGTGTTGATGGCAGAAAGGCCCTGAGCCACAGCACCGGAACGGTCCATGGCAGCCTTGTCTACAAGGGTAATCTTGACGTCGTCGCCAGCCCACTGCTTGGCTTCGAAAGCGGCGCCGCAGGCGGCCATGCCGCCGCCGATGATTAGAATATCAGTTTCGAAATCTACGATTTCTGGATTGCCGAAATCGGCCATTGTTCTTTCCTTCCCAAAACCTTCTTACCTCTGTGGTTGGCAATCTGTAGCGACGAACGCGTTTCAGATGTGCCGCTTTCCACAGGGCTAGATGGTTGGTAAATCCGTTCCGCTTTCGGTGAACAGGCGGTTGTCAGCGATATCGCCCGATCCACCTGCATGAGCATTTACGTCAATCGATCCCACAGGCGTGGTCCGAACGGGGAACTTGAAGCGCTTCACTTCGCCGTCGCGGAACTTGATGGTCCACATGATGGCGCTGTCGGTGCGCAGAGGAATCACAGCGCCGCCCATTGGCACCCAGTCCTGGAAGGACCGAACTTCAATAGCTTGTTGCGGGCATGCCTTCACACAACACTGGCATTCCCAGCATTGTTCCGGTTCCTGGTTGAACGCTTTCATGCGATCAGTATCGAGTTTCATAAGATCGTGCGGACAGATGTACATGCAGGCGGTGACTTCCCCACCCTTACAGCCATCGCACTTATCCGTGTGGACAAACGTCGGCATTAAAAACCTCCCAAATTCTAACCAGCTAGGAACCAAGTGGGGCAATATTAACCAATAAATGGCCCCAAAGTCTCGATTCTTCCTACCTTATTAGCTAGCTGTCATATTAGCTACCTATCATATTAGCGTTCTATCATACCCGCGGTAGGATGTCACGGCTGGCTGGCCTCTCGGGGTCGAATCGGGATGGATGGCACTCTTAAAGGAGACCCGGCATGGCTGGCACTGAAATTACCCTTGAGCACCTAACGGAGCGACTGCTTGCTTTTCGGGACGCTCGGGACTGGAAGCAATTTCACTCCCTCAAAGACCTGATCCTGTCTCTCAATCTGGAGGCGGCGGAGCTTTTGGAGCTGACCCAGTGGAAAGGCGAGGCCGAATTTGAAGCTTTGGCCAAAGAGGATCCCACCAAGACTGAGCTCGCCCAGGAATGTGCGGACGTCTTTCTCTATCTTCTGCTGATTGCCGAGCGTTCCGGCATCGATCTTCTCAGCGCGGCTTCGGCGAAGATTGATCTCAATGAGCAGAAATATCCTGTGGATAAGTCTCGCGGGAACGCCCGGAAATATACTGATCTATGAATTGAGCCTATGAGTTGGACTTGGCCAGCAGCTCGGCAATCTCTTCGCGCCCGCGTTTCTGGGCAAGCTCAAGGGCCGTCTGGCCGTGACCATCCGTGGCCGATTTATCGGCGCCATGCTCAAGAAGCAACTCTATAATCTCAATCTTGCCGCCGCCAACAGCCCAATGTAAGGCAGCGCCCCCATTGGTATCCGCGGCACTGGCGCTTGCTCCTTTGGCAAGGAAAGCATGGGCAAGGGCTGCGTGGCCTTTCTTGATGGCCTCGATGAGATCGCGATCCGGGCCAAACCTTCCCGTGTCCCAGCCTCCGTACCCGGCATAGACAAGTGTCCCCCCGCGAACCTGATGCAGCATGGGCTTATAGGCCTGCGCCATTGTGTCGACGACAAAGGTGCCTTCGCCATATTCCGTTGCGGCAAGCGTGGCGGCCTCCAGCGTGTCATAGCCTGAGATGGTTTGTGCATCCGGGTCACGAACGTAATAGCGGCGAGCTTGATGGGTAGTCATGGGCTCACTATAGACCGGAATAGTACTTTCTGAGTACCTCAACCACTTCCGGGCGGCTGAATTCCTCGGGGATATCCTTGCCATCCGTAAGCATTTCGCGCTGCTGGGTCCCTGAGATCGAGATACGGTCCTCGTCCCCATGAGGGCAGGTTCTGTCGGTGGCCATGCCATCGCATTTCTTGCAGAAGAATGTGATGCCTACCTTGAGCGGAACGGTGATCAGCGCGCCTTCCCAGAGCTCATCGAATATGTGGTGAGCATCAAAGGGCCCGTAATAATTCCCCACACCAGCATGATCTCGGCCCACCACCAGATGGGAGCAGCCAAAGTTCTGCCGGATCAGCGCGTGGATCAAGGCCTCGCGAGGCCCCCCATAGCGCATTTCGATGGGATAGCCCGCCTGGATAACCGTATCGGGCATGAAGTAATTGTCGATCATCGCCTGAATAGCGTCGGTCCGTACCTCGGCAGGGATATCGCCGGGTTTCAGCGCCCCCAGCACCTGATGGATAAAGACGCCATCGGTCACTTCAATGGCGATCTTGGCCAGGTGTTCATGGCTGCGATGCATGGGATTGCGGGTCTGAAAAGCAGCCACGCGGGACCAGCCCCGCTCCATAAACAGGGCTCGCGATTCGTCCGGGCGCAGATAAAGCCCCTTGTATTTTTCTGGAAATTCGCCCTCTGACAGGACCTCAACAGGCCCCGCCAGATTTACCTCACCCTGCGCCAGGACCTTTTGGACACCGGGATGTTTTTCATCGGTGGTGCGATAAACCTTTGTGCATTCAAGGGTTTTGTCGATGGCGTATTTTTCGGCAATCTTCATGGTGCCCAGAATTTCGCCATTTTCTCCGCTGGTCAGAGCAACCTCATCGCCAATGGAAAGGCCGTCGGCAATGTCCGTGTCGGCTGACAGGGTAATGGGGATGGGCCAAAACACGCCGGTGGAGAGTTTCATGTCCACACAGACGCCATGCCAGTCAGACTTACCCATGAAACCGCCAAGCGGTGTGTAGGCCCCCATGCCCAGCATGAAGAGGTCAGAAACCTCTCGACTGGTCAGCGGGATCTTGGGCATGCTGGCCGCGCGGGCCAGGTGAGCGGGTCGGGCATGCTCCGGCACCAAAAGGCGTCGCAGATAGTCGCTTCCGTGTGGAGGTACAAGTTCGGCCATGTGGATCCCTCTTGGCTTTGGCTCGACGTCGGCGCAGATGATATCTTCATACCACCTTATATTAGACTTTCCTTATTGGACAGTCCTTGGCTATAAAGCAACATTGATTGGTGATTAAAATCTGGGGAAACAAACTTCATCATGGCTGATGACGACGACGATCTCGAAGACGAATTTGCTGCCTTTGAGCGCGAGGCCAAGGCTGCTGCCGCGAAAGCCGCACAAAACATGGGCGGTGGCGCGGACGAAAAGCCAAGCCCCGAGCCGGAGGCTGCCGCATCAGACGAGCCCGCCTCCGACGACGAAGACGATGAAGAAGAAGACGAATTCGCTGCCTTTGAGCGTGAAGCCAAGGAAGCTGCCGCCAAAGCCATGTCCGGCATGGCCGAGAGCGCCACCGGCGGTGCCTCTGATACTTCGACCAGTTCTGCAGCTGTAGATACTGCAGCGACAGGTAGCTCAGATGATGATGCCTCCGAAGCTGCTGCTGCTCCTCAGGACGATGCAGAAACCACTGCCAAGCGCGAAGCTGAAGAAGCTGCCGCAAAACTGGTCACTGCCCAAACCGAAGCGATCTTCGCTGCAAAAGGCAATGTCAAAAGCCAGACCATTCTTGTGGTCGGCGGCGGCATCGGCGGTATTACTGCTGCGTTGGAAGCAGCCGAAACCGGTTATGACGTTGTGCTGTTGGAAAAAGGACCTGCCCTTGGTGGCCGTGTCTCTCGTCTGAACCGTTATTTCCCAAAAATGTGCCATCCAACTTGCGGGCTGGAGATCAATTATCAACGCATCCGCCGAAACCGGAACCT
This sequence comes from Alphaproteobacteria bacterium, assembly GCA_021774965.1. Classification (GTDB taxonomy): domain Bacteria; phylum Pseudomonadota; class Alphaproteobacteria; order JAJFIK01; family JAJFIK01; genus JAJFIK01. The sequence goes on along the minus strand of JAJFIL010000125.1, from coordinate 2,335 downwards.
CAAGGTTATCACCATGGCGGAAGTCACCGCCGTTGAGGGCGCGGCAGGCGATTATAAAGTCAAAGTGCGCAAGAGCCCGACCTACATCAGCTCAAAATGTACCGCGTGCGGAGCATGTGCAGGGGCGAGCGATGCTCAAGTCGCCAACGCGAACAACTACGGCATGGACAAAACCAGTGCCGCCCACCTACCTCACGAACATGCCTTCCCCATGAAATATGTTGTTGATCCTACTGTGCTGGGGACGCCGGAAGCTGAGAAGATCAAGGCCTCGTGCCCCATTGGTGCTGTGGAACTTGATCAGCAGACAGAAGAGTTCGAACTCAATGTCGGCTCTGTCGTTTGGGCCACAGGCTGGAAGCCCTATGATGCCTCCAAGATCGAGGTCTATAGCTATGACGCCAGCCCGGACATCATCAACAATGTCCAGATGGAACGTCTTGCCAATCATGACGGCCCCACGGGCGGTGAAATTAAGCGGCCGTCAAATGGCGAGGCGGTCAAGCGCGTGGCGCTGATCCAGTGCGCTGGATCGCGGGACCACAATCATTTGCCCTATTGCTCCATGATCTGCTGTCTGGCTTCGCTGAAACATGCGGCCTACGTGCGGGAACAACATGAAGATGCGGAAGTCGACATTTATTACATCGATATCCGGGCCCACGATAAGATGTCTCAATTCTATGAGCGCGTGCGCGGCGACGATAAAGTCAATTTCATCAAGTCAAAACCGGGAAGCATCGCCATTGGCGAGGACGGGCGTCCTATCTTGTGCGGGGAACGCACCATCGATCGCGAAATCTATCGCGAAGCCTATGACCTTGTGGTCTTGGCCACGGGCATGGAGCCCAGCTTGAACGCAAACGGTGGACCATCGGGTCTTTCCAAAGATGATTATGGATTTATCGTTGATGATGGCGGCCAGTTCGCAGCAGGTGTTGCGGGCGGCCCGGCAGATGTGGCGCTTACCACCCAGTCTGCAACAGCGGCAGCCCTAAAGGCGATCCAGGCCGTACGCGGGGGAGCTTCCTGATGAGCGCAACAGATAAAAAACCCGGCGTCTATCTCTGCAAAGGGTGCGGCATCGCGGATGCCTTGTCCGTGGATGAGCTGGAACAAGTCGTCACAGGCGAATTGAAGATCGCGACGTGCCGGCAAATTGATGCAGCGTGCAGCGCCGAAGGCATCGCCGAGATCAAGACGGACGTGGTTGCGGGCGATGTGACCCAGCCGATCATTGCGGCTTGTTCGCCGCGCGTGATGATTGAAGAGTTCGAGGAAATCGGTGTGCCCGTCGTGCGCGCCAATATCCGCGAGCAAGTCGTCTGGTCTCAACCGCCGAACAAAGAAGACACGCAAATGATGGCAGCGGATTATGTCCGCATGGCCGTTGCCAGCGCTAGAAATATCAATCCGCCCGAAGCCCATTGGGAAAGCGCCACGAGCATGAAAATGTTGGTCGTCGGCGGCGGTGCCACGGGTTTGAACGCTGCCTATGAAGCAGCAAAAACCGGCGTTGAAGTGGTGCTGGTAGAAAAGAGCAGTGCCCTTGGCGGCTGGGCCGCGCAATGGTCCAAGCACATACCGTCCGAGCCACCCTATCGGGGCCTCGTCGACAACCCCCTGCCGGATCTGATTGAGAAAGTAAATTCCAACTCTGCCATCACGGTGCGGACCGACACCATCGTCAGCTCCACCGAAGGCATGCCGGGCAAGTTCACCGTGCAGCTGAAGAATGGCAAAGGCTCGGACTGGGATGTTTTCGGTTCCATCATCGTTGCCACCGGCTGGCGCGAATATGACGCGAAGCTGCTCGAAGGTCTGGGCTATGGCACCTCCGATGACATTGTCACGGACGTAGAGTTCGAAGCACGCCTGAAAGATGGCGCAGCGCCCAGCACAGCAGCCTTCATCATCTCAGGCGATAGCGACCGCATGCCGTTCAGCTCCGGTGTCAGTGATCGCGTCGCCATCAAGCAGGCATTGCAAGTGGTGGCCGCCAATCCGCAAGCCATGGTCTATGTGATCTATGAAGACCTGCGCGCTCATGGCACGGCGGAAGAGTTTTATCGCGAAGCTCAGGAAGCGGGCATCATCTTCCAGAAGGGCACAGTGAAATCTGTCTCGCCTGATCTTACCGTTACTGTGAATGATGACCTTCTGGGTGAAGAAATTCCCATGAATGGCCTGGACGTTGTTGTCCTGTCCACGGGCATGGTGCCCAACTCCACCAATATTGATCTTGAAGCCGCTGAAGGTGGCGCCGAACAGCTTGTTGATGACATCAACCCAAGGGTGCCGATCACCATTGGCGGCAAGCTTGTTAACGGTGGTG
>JAJFIL010000124.1 GCA_021774965.1 Alphaproteobacteria bacterium | reverse complement strand
GCGCGACATGGATATTGCGGCCGAGCTAATCGGCATCCGCCTGTTGAATGCAAAACTGACAGCATTTGCCATGTCATCTTACTTTGCCGGTGTTGCCGGCGCGCTGATGGTCTTTATGTGGTTGGGCGCAGCCGAAGTTGAAAGTTTCGATATCAACCACTCGTTTTTGATCCGCTCTATGGTGGTGATCGGCGGCGGCGGAAGTCTGGTCGGTTCCTTCATGGGCGCGACTTTCCTTTGGGTGCTGCCTATCATGTTACGCAGTGTTCCTGAATTGGTGGGTATCCCAGTTGGTGGAGCAACGGTCGAGCATTTCTCGTTCATGATCACCGGTGGATTGATTATCTTCTTCCTGATTGTTGAACCGCATGGAATTGCCCGTCTTTGGCAGTTAGGCAAGCAGAAGTTAAGGCGCTGGCCATTCCCTTACTAGGGTGGCCAACAGCCAATATGTGACCTTGAAAGAGATCGTAACGATTAACCGAAGGAAACATCAGAGTTTTGCCATTTTTACGAGCGGTGCTACCGTTCAATCTTGGAAGCCAGATAAGGCCTCCCAATAAAATGGTAAGAAGAGTGGCTGTGAGGATATCGCAGCTGAAAAAGTGAAACGCATCAAGGGAGTGAACAATGCGTCCCAATAAAATACTAATGGGAATAGCGGGAGCGGCGGTACTTGCCGGCTCTTTCTTTTCAGCCGAGGTTCCGGCTCAGGCCGAAGACTCGATTTACATTCCGCTGCTAACATATCGTACCGGCCCGTTTGCCGGTAGCGGAACCCCGATCGCCAACGGCATGCACGACTATTTCACCATGCTGAACGAACGTGATGGCGGTATCGGTGGTGTTCGCCTCGAAGTGGAAGAATGCGAAACCGCCTATAATGCCCAAAAAGGCGTTGAGTGCTACGAAGGCACCAAAGGCAAGGGTGCGGTCGTCTATAATCCGTATTCCACCGGTATTACGTTGCAGCTGATTCCGAAAGCACCGGTTGACAAAATTCCGGTTCTTTCAATGGGCTATGGCCTGTCGGCAACAGCCGTTGGCGCGTCCTTCCCATGGACCTTTAACGTGCCAGCCACTTACTGTAGCAAAATGTCGGTCATCATCAAATATATCGACTCGCAAGGCGATGGCATCAAAGGCCAGAAAATCGGCTTTATCTATCTCGACGTAGGATACGGACGTGAGCCGCTTCCGCTTCTTGATCAATTAGCCGAAAAAATGGGTTTCTCGGTCATCAAGATCCCGGTAGGCGTCAAGGAAATGCAGAATCAGTCATCTCATTGGCTGCAAGTGCGTAAAGAAAAACCAGATTGGATGATTATGTGGGGTTGGGGTGCTATGAACCCGACAGCCATCAAGGAAGCCGCAAAGATCAAATATCCAATGGATCATTTCATCGGTGTTTGGTGGTCCGGTGGTAACGTTGATGTTGCTCCTGCTGGTGAGTCTGCTGCTGGTTATCTTTCGACAAACCTGCACGGAACCGGAACTGATTATCAGGCGATACAGGATATCATCAAGTACGTTGTTGATGCTGGTAAAAGCCTGGCTCCGAAGGAAACCGTTGGCGACAACTTCTATAATCGCGGTATTAGTAATGCGATCGTGGTTGCTGAAGCCATCCGTACTGCTCAGATGAAGACCGGTAAAAAGGTCATTACAGGCGAAGATATGCGTATTGGCCTTGAAAATCTGAACATTACCGAAGAGCGTCTTGCAGAAATCGGACTTGCCGGGTTCATAAACCCAATGCAGGTGACCTGCGAAGATCATGCTGGCGCCCATCCGATCTATCTCCAGCAGTGGAGTGGCACGGAATGGAAGAAAGCATCCGACTGGATCACGCCAATGCGTGAAGTAGTCCGTCCAATGCTTGAAGCTGCTGCTGCTGCCTATCTGTCTGACAAGCCAGATTGGGAAACACAGACTTGTAACTAAGCAGTAACTGGCCAGCAGATGTTGGCATAATGCAATAGACCGGGAGCGCCTGATTTCAGGCGCTCCCGACTTTCAGGGCGAAAACGGCCTGTATCTGATCTAACTCCACCAAAAATCGGGAGACGAGCCTGTGAGCGGCACGGAACAAAAAGACAAACGGGACCTGGTTCTAGACGTCATCAATATCGAGGTCATTTATAACCATGTGATCCTCGTGTTGAAGGGCGTATCGCTAGAAGTTCCCCGTGGTGATATCGTTGCCATCCTCGGCGCTAACGGAGCCGGTAAAACAACGACGCTGAAAGCAATCTCGAATCTGCTGAAAGCCGAGCGCGGTGAGGTCACCAAAGGCAGTATCGAATTTGAAAATGACCGTGTTGATACGATGACCGCAAACGAACTCGTTAAACGCGGTTGTATCCAGGTCATGGAAGGCCGTCATTGTTTCGAACATCTGACGGTCGAAGAAAATCTCATGACGGGCGCATTCACACGCCGCGACGGACGTGCTGCCATTGCTGCCGATCTTGAGAAAGTATATGCCTATTTCCCGCGGCTCCAAGAGCGCCGCTCATCGTTGGCCGGTTATATTTCGGGCGGCGAGCAACAAATGACTGCCATCGGTCGGGCGCTGATGTCGCAGCCGACGATGATCCTTCTGGATGAACCTTCGATGGGCCTCGCGCCGCAACTGGTCGAGGAAATTTTTGAAATCGTCCGTGATCTGAATAAGAAGGAAAAAGTAAGCTTCTTACTCGCGGAACAGAATACCAATATCGCGCTGCGCTATGCCGATTATGGCTATATCCTCGAAAATGGCCGTGTTGTTATGGATGGTACCGGAGGCGAACTGCGCGAAAATGAGGATGTGAAAGAATTTTACCTCGGAGTTGCAGGCGATAACCGCCGGTCATTTAAAAATGTAAAACATTATAAACGTCGCAAACGCTGGTTGGCATAAACGTAATCACGCACGTATTTTTTAAAGAGTAGTATGCATGGGCGAGCATTTCGACGACCTAGAAACACGTCAACCTGAAGTTCGCGAACACGAACTTTTTTCGGCATTGCCGGGGTTGATTGATCACGCAAAGAAAAATGCCCCGAGATGGGGCGAACTTCTGAAAGATAGTGATCCGGACGCTGTTTCC